>CAZGEF010000019.1:0-38050 GCA_964525005.1 uncultured Rhabdothermincola sp. | reverse complement strand
GACCCCCTGCCGCCTAACCGAGGGTCGTGAAGAACGTGGCGGCCAGCGGGGCGGCTACTCGGCCGCCGGCTTCGCCGTCCTCGACGAGGACGGAGATGGCGAGGTCGCCGCGGTAGGCGAGGAACCAGGCGTTGGTCTTGGGTGGGTCGTCGGTGCCGTACTCGGCGGTGCCGGACTTGCCCCGGACGCCGTTGATGCCCTGCAGCGCGGCACCGGTCCCGTCGCTGACGACCAGGGCCATGAGGCGGTCCAGCTCGCTGCGAACCTCGGGGGCGAGCGGTGTGCCCGGCGGGGTCTGCTCGGCCCGCGGGGGCGCCGTGACCAGGGACGGCGGGTTCCACGTGCCACCCGCGACGGCCGCCGCGACCGAGGCCAGGTGCATCGGGCTCACCGTGACCTTGCCCTGCCCGATAGCCGACGCGGCCCGCTCCACCGGCCCTTCCGGGGGTGGGAACGACCCGCCGGTCGACGGCAGTCCGATGTCGTAGCCGGTGTTGAACCCGTAGCTGTCGGTCGCCGTGGTCACGAGCGCCCCCTCGGGCAGGCCGCTCGCGGCGCTGATCACGGCCGTGTTGCACGACTCGGCGAAGGCCTCGCTGAACGGCTCGGTGCCGGACGCGCCGCCTTCGAAGTTCACGAACGTCTTGCCGTCGACGACCAACGACGGCTCGCAGGGCACCGGTGTCTCGGGATCGAAGCCGGATTGCAGGAGCGAGGTGGCCGTGACGACCTTGAACGTGGAACCGGGCGCGTACTGGCCGCTCAGCGCCCGGTTGAACGCTTCGTCGAGCGGTCGCGAGACCACGGCGCGGATCGCTCCTGTTGCCTCGACGGCGACGATGGCCGCCCTGTCCGTCACACCGTCGAGGGCTGCCTCGGCGGCGAGCTGCGTGTCGACGTCGAGCGTCGTGGTGACCGGCTCGGGTGCGATGCCGGGGAAGGTGTGGAGCGTCTCGACGGCCGACCGTCCCACCTCGGGGTCCTCCGGGCCGAGCAGCTCGATCGTGCCCGTAGGCGTCCCCGCGAGCTGGCGTTCGTACTGCGCCTCGATCCCGTTCTGCCCGACGACGTCGCCCACCTCGTAGGGCGCGCCCATCTGCTCGAGTTGCTCGGCGGTGATCTCGCCGGTGCGTCCCAGCACGTGCCGGGCGAAGGTGGGCGACGGCGCGGCGCGGACATCGATCTCGCGGAAGACGGTGCCCGGCACGGGGTAGATGACCGGTCGGATCGGGTCGTAGACCGATCGGGGAACCCGCGTGATCTCCACGAAGTGGTCCGGTTGGACCCCGGTGGCGTCGAGCGCGGCGTCGACCCGCTCCGGGCTGATCCGCAGCGCCTGCTCCAGGGCCGCCTTGATCTCGTCGCGGTCGGTGATGCGTCGGGGTTCCAAGCCGATGACCACCCCGGGGCCGTCCTCGACGAGCGGGGTGTCTCCCGCTCCGAGGATCGGTGCCCGTTCGGCCCAGGTCCGCGTGATGCCGACGGCGCCGTCCACGGTGAGGCCCGGCACGACGATCGTCGGCGCCCACACCACGTGCCAGTCACCGTCGACCTTGGCGAGGTCGACGGTGATGTCGTAGGTCCACGGCCCGAACCCGCGCACCTCGACGACGGTGCTGGCCGCCGCGGTCGCGGTGTCGCCGTCGTCGGTCACGGCCCCCAGCGTGTGGACGGGTCGCTCGGCGTCGAGCGACTCGACGACGGCTGTCGTCGTCTCGACGAGCGCGGCCGGATCGTCGATGAGCGATGCAAGTGCGCCGTCGTCGCCGCCGTCCCATGCGGCGAGGAACGCCTCGGCCGCGGACGACGGCGTCGCGTCGTCGCCGCGTGGCCAGACGGCGAAGGCTCCGACCGCGGCGACGATCAGCACGATCGCTGCGGCGCCGCCCACCTTCGGTCCTCTGCTCATGGCCGGGACCCTATCGGGGCCGTCACACCGGACCCCGAGACCGGTGTCGGCGGCCCGCTCCGTGGTTCCCGGGCGGCGGTCCTGCCGTGGCACTATGGGTGGCGTGTTCGATGACGTCCTGGCCGCCAACGTCCGATTCACCGAGGGCTTCCGCGACCTCGGTCTGTCCGGCAAGGCGGGCCGCGGCATCGCGCTCGTCACGTGCATCGATTCGCGCATCGATCCACTCGCTGTGCTCGGACTCGAGCCGGGCGACGCCAAGATCCTCCGCAACGCGGGCGCCCGGGTCACCGACGACGTGCTGCGGTCGCTGGTCCTCGCCGCGAACCTGCTCGGTGCCGAGCGGATCATGCTGATGGCGCACACCGACTGCGGGGTCACCAAGGCGTCCGATGTCGAGACGGCCGAGATCGTCCGGGCCAACACCGGTGCGGACCCCGGCGACTTCGAGTTCCGCATGATCGCGGATCAGCGCGCCACGCTGCTCGCCGATCGTGCCCGTGTCCTGGCCTGTCCGCTCATCCCCGGTGGCACGGTGGTCGGAACGTTCGTCTACGACGTGCACACCGGCGCGGTCGACACGGTCGAGGCCTGACCACACGATCCGGTCACCCGGTCGTGGTGATTCGGGTCATGGGTGGTTCGGGTCATGGGTGGTCGGGGCGCGTGTGATTGGGTCGTGCGCCCCATTCAGACCTGAACCCTTGAAGCGGGCAGGTGCGCGCCGACAGGAACGCCCATGGAGATGGCCGACGAGGAGTGGGACACCGAGGGGATCGGTGAGGTCGAGCGGGCCGTGCTCAACGAGACCGAGGAGGGCCGTGCCATCGCCGCGGGGTTCGTCGCGGCGTTCGGTGAGTTCGTCTCCGGTCAGGTGCGGCCCGTGCTGCGCGAGGTCGCCGATGGCGGTGGCGAACCGCAGTTGCTGGTGAACGGCCTCGCGGCGCTCCTGCGGCAGGTCGCGGACTCGATCGAGTTCCCCGTCGGCATCGAACGCTGAAAGGCAGTCGGATGGAACGTTGGACATTCCTGGTCATCCCCGACGAGGGGGGTGCGGCCAAGCAGATCCGCATGACGCTGCGGGCCGGTGACGACGAGTCGGCGTGGCCCACCCTGCAGGTGGGCATCGACGGCATCGAGGTCCCGGTCGACGATGCCGAGAAGGACTTCGAAGCGCCGGAATGGCGCGCCGTCCAGCTCTTCACCGGCGGTGGAGGCACGGAATCCGGGTGGGAATCTCTCAAGGAGCGGCTGCGCAGCGACGCTGCGTGAAGGTTCCATGATCTACTGGCCGAGAGGCATCGAATCGGTCACAATGACCGGACCGAGCAGGGGCCGATCGGCGCTCCTCGCGGTGCCGTACCTGGCGGTGGTGGGACCATCCCGACGCCGTCACGACGCGTAGAACTCTGGGTGACCTATGGCAATCGTGGTGGTTCTGGTCCTGTTGATCGGACTCGGCGTGGGCATCGCCGTGGCGGTGTCGGGCAACAACAAGAAGCAGCAGGCATCGAGGTCGGGAACGACATCGGTCGTGTCGCCGACGCGCCCGACCTTCTCGCAACCGTCGTCGCCCAGCGCGGCGTCGCCGTCCGCCGACGCCCACACGGCGGCGGCGCGAGCGACGGAGTCGGGCAGCGCCATCTCGCCGTCGGCAGGCCTGCCCCACCTCGGCTACGAGGCGTCCAGCCCCGCGGGGCCGCCCGCCAGCGCCCCGGACTCGAACCGGCCCGCCCTGGCCGAGGCCTCGACGCCGCCCGAGGTCGACTCGGCTGAGGTCGACGACGACGAGGTCGACGAGGATCTCTCCAACCGGTTCAACCCGCGTGGCGAGCGATCCACCCGATCAGACACCTACCGCCCTACCGTCCCGCGCAAGCCCGTCCTGCTCCCCGTCGTGGACCTCGATGACGACGGCCCGGGTGACGCCCCGGATCATGGTGCGCTCGATCGTGATGCATCCGCCTCTGACGACGCGCAGGCCCCCGCTCCCGAAGCCGCACAGCCCGCGGTCGAGGGGGTCGACGGCACCTCTTCGCTCGAGGACGACCTCGTCGCCGATGTCGTCGCCGCGTCCACGGAGGCCATCGAGTCCGCCGGGGGCAAGGTCATCATCGACCTCGACGACTCGGCCTCCGAGGAAGCGGTGATCGTCATCGACGACGGGCCCCAGCCGCTCGACGAGGTCGAGGCGAACGAGACCGACAACGACAACGTGCTCAAGGCCCTCATCGGACGGGTGCGTGTCACGCCTGACGACGTCGATGCCGTCGCGAGCGAGCTCGGCCGACGCGACGACCTCGATGCCGAGGGCGTGGCCGAGGTGCTCGCCGACCTGGCCGAGATCGCCGAAGCGGCCGCAGCCGAGCGGGAAGAGGAGCTGACGCTCTTCAGCGAGGAGGTGCCCAGCCGTCCGGGGCAGCTCACGCGCTTCGCCGAGCTCGAGGCGACCGAACGCCGGCGGGTCATCATCCGCGTGCTCTGCCTCCTCGTGGCGCGTGCGGCCGAGGACGAGTCGGGCGAGGACGGGCCGTCCGACAGCACGTCGCCATCGCGTTCCGGTTGGCCGGGCGACAGCGGTGACGACGATGCCGACCTGCCGAACCGGGTCAGCCTCGTCCGGTCCTGAGGGGCGAGGGGCGACGCCGGTCGGCCGGCCGGCGGATCAGCTCACGAGCCGGGTGGTGAGCGCGTCGCCGGGCACCGGAGCGAGGTCGGCGTGCGGGTCCACCGCTGCCGGAGGCGGGGTCCCGTCGTAGGCGACCAGTTCGCACAGCACCCGTACGATCAGCCGGAGACGCTGGTCCTCGGTGAGACCGGAGAAGGCGTTGTCGTCGCGTTCGATCCGGAGGTGGCCGATGCGATCGGGCGGGGCAGCGGTCAACGCGGTCTCCGTGACGGGCTCAGCGTCGCTTGGGCAGCGCGGGGGCATCTGGCTCGACCGGTCCCTGGACCTGTTCGGTCCGTGGTGGCGCGTCGCGCAGGTCGACGAGGGGAGCGAGGTCCTGGGCGGACGCGAATTCGGTGCTCGACAAGAGGCGGTGGACCTCGGCGAGGGTGACGGTGTCGTTCGAGCTTGCGTGCGTGGTCATGGTCATCTCCTCCGGCCCCGCCTTTCGAGGGCTGTGGTCAAGGTAGCGCCGTCCGATGTCCCGGCGAGGGACCCGGGCGTGGGGTCAGCGGCGAGTGGGCAGCGCGACCCCGGGAGAGGGGGCATCGCGGAGCGAGGCGATCCGCGATCGCTCGGCATCCTCGGCATCGATGGTCTGGGCGATGCGGAGCAGGGCCTCGACGCGCTCGTCGTGGTCGTGGACAGCGCTGAGCTCGGCGAGACCGGCCAGCTCCGTGGTGGGGGCGAGCAGGACATCGCCGTACTCGACAGGACGGGTGAGCAGTCGCGGCGCGGTGGTCAACGGAGCACTCCGGGTTCTCTCCGCCCAGGGCTTGCGATCGGGCGAGTGTAGGTGCCGGGTCCCCCAGAGATGTGGATGGTCACATCCGTGCCGATCTCGTCGTAGGGTCCCGCCGGTGAGCCGTGGTGTGACCCCGTACCCCGAGTCGGGACGACGGTCGGTGGCCTGGCGTGCCATCGTCGCCGTGTCGGTGTCGTCCGCGGCGGTGGGCTTCACGAGCACGGCGATCACGGTGGGCACCCGGGGCATGGCGGCCGAGCTTGACCTCGGGCTCGACAGCCTGGCCTGGGTCGTCAACGGCTTCCTCCTGGCCGCCGCCGCGACCGCGCTCGTCGGAGGGCGCCTGGGCGACCGGATCGGACGCACCAACACGATGCTGGTCGGCATGTGGGTGTTCGGGCTCGGCTCGGCGCTCGGGGCCGTGGCGCAGGGCTCGGTCGTGCTCGTCGTCGCTCGTCTGGTGCAGGGCATCGGCGCGGGTCTGCTCATGCCGTCAGGGGTGGAGGTGTTGATCGCCTTCGGTCGGAAGGGACGGGCATCGGAAGCGTTCGCGATCCGGAGCGGCCTGTACACGATCTCGTTCGCGGTCGGGCCGCTCATCGGCGGGCTGCTCACGGACTACGTGTCCTGGCGCTGGATCTTCGTGGGGGACCTCGCGGTGATGGTGGGGATGGGTGCCGTGGCCGTTCCGATCACGCGCCTGCGCTCGCGGGTTCCCCGCGGCGAGTGGCACGACTGGGCGGGTGCCGGTTTGTTCGCCGCGATCGTGTTCCTGCTCGTGTTCACCGCCTCCCGGTCCCGCGTGTCGGGATGGGTCTCGGCCCCGACGGTCGGGCTCGTCGCCGTCGTCGTCGGCCTCTCGATCGCGTTCGTCGTCGTCGAACGTCGGGCCCGGGCGCGCGTGTTGCACCCGTCCCTGCTCCGCAACCGGCTCGTGCTCGGTGCCAACATCGCCACGTTCGGTGCCTCGCTGGGCACGATCGGTCTCCTCTACTTCTTCAACGCCTTCGCCCAGTCGGCCGCGACGTTCGACTCCGGCGCGGTCCAGGTCATCGTCGCGTTCGTGCCCTTCATCGGCTCGGTCGTCGTCGTGACCCTCCTGTCGCTGGGACTCAAGCGGTGGCTCGGCTACCGGGGGCCGGCGCTCGTCGGGATGGGCTGCATGGTCGTCGGCTTCACGGTCCTGGGCTTGACCGACGGCGACACGACCCGTGCCCAACTGTGGATCCCGCTGGTCCTGTGCGGGCTCGGTGCGGGGATCTCCAACGTCGGCCTCAACGCGGCGGCACTCACCGGGCTGCCGGCCGGCCGGTTGAACGAGGCCGCCGGACTGGTGAGCCTCAGCCGCTTCCTCGGTTCGGCCCTGGCGATCGCCGTGGGAACGACCACCTACCTCGCGGTCGACGCGCACGCCGGGAGCCTTGGGACGGGAGGCGAGTCCGCTCGCTCGGACCTGCTGCTCGGCGGTCACGCCTACGAGCAGGCGCTGCAGCGCCTGGGACAGGATCTGCGCGGTCCCTTCGAAGCGATCGTGCGCGACGAGACCGCGGCGGCGTTCGCCGCGACGATGCGGGTGTCCGCCGTCGTGGTGGCCCTGACCTGGGTCGTGTCGTGCATCTTGCTGCGGAAGGGGTCGAGGGTCGAGACCCACCCGGAGTTCCCGGATCTCGACGTCGTCGACCGCGAGGCGAGCAGCTAGCGCGGGGTGCCAGGTCCGTTCTGCGGGGTGCCGGGTCCGTTCTGCGGGTTGCCGGGGTCGGACCACAGCTCGTGCGGTGTGCGGTCCCGGGGGCCGGTGAACGGCAGCGGCTCGGTGGCACCGCCGCGGCCCGCCGAGCGGTAGGCGCCGCACACGACGTCGAGGACGGCGCGACCGAACGCGGCCCCGATCTCCGGATGCCGGCCCTCCGCGACATCGGCGGTCGCCGACGCGAGCTGCGCGGCGTAGCCCATCTGCTCGAGCTGGGGGACCTCCGCATACGACGGTGGGACCAGAGCGAGCTCGTCGCCATCGCGCTCGACGCCGAGGTTCGGGACGAGCTCGAGCCGCACCACGCCCTGGTCCGCCGCGGCCTGGAGGTCCCAACGCACCTCCTCTGAACGCCAGGACACCTGCACGTGCGCGGTGAGGCCGTCGTCGAAGTCGACCTCGACGGTCGCCTCGTCGTCGACCGCTCGGCCCGGTGCCGTGGTGAGTGCGGCCCGCACACCGATCGCCCGCCCCGGTGCGGCTCGCAGCACCAGCGCGATCGGATGAGCTCCCAGGTCGAACAGCGCGCCGCCCCCGCGCTCGGGTTCGAAGAACGCCCCCCAGTCGGGCGGTCCCTGGAGCGCGCTGGCTTCGAGGTGCACCAGTCGACCCGCCGCGTTGATCTGGTCGATGTGCTCGATCGCGCCCTTCACGGCCGGAGCGTGCAGCAGGTTCTCCGCGTAGGCGAGGTACCCCCGCCCGGCGGCCTCGACGAGGCGGTCAGCCTGTTCGAGGGTGGTGCACAGCGGCTTCTCGACCAGCGCCCCCGAGCCCGCGGCGAGGGCGCGGAGCGCGTCGGCCGCGTGGCGCTCGGGCGTCGTCGCGACGACGACCAGGTCGGCCCCGGCGGGGAGCTCGTCGTAGGTGACCGGCTGGGCATCGAGCTGCTCGGCCCGCTGCCGGGCGTGGTCCGGGTCGCGTGAGGCCACCGCGACGACGGGCAGCCGCAGGAGCTGGGCGGCGAGACCGTGCACGACGGTGATCGTGCCGGATCCGGCGAAGGCCAACCGGGACGGGCCCGGGGTCGGGCCGGCCAGGGCTCGAGCTGGGTCGTGGGGTGCCGAGGACGCCGTCGCGGCGGGGCCCTCGGCGCGTCGTCCTCGTCGTCGCAACACGGAGGTCACGGTAACCGGCACCGGGTCGTGGCCCGGTCTCGGCTCGGTGGCCGCGATCGGGCAGTACGCTCAGGGTCCTCGTGCGCAAGCTCCTCACCCTCGTCGTCTCGATCGTGGCCGCCGCCGCCGTCGTCATCGCGGGTGGTCTCGCCGTTGCGCCGAGCGCAGGTGACCTCGCCTCGATCGGCGGAGGCGACCCGCAGGACATCGATCTCGCCAAGCTCGACGAGTACGCCGTCCGCTCCGAGGTCTACGCGTCGGACGGTTCGCTGCTCGCGACGCTGCACGGACCGGAGAACCGCGAACCCGTCGCTCTCGCCGTCGTCCCGAAGCCGGTGATCGACGCCATCCTCGCCGTCGAGGACGCGGAGTTCTACGCCCACAACGGGGTCAACTTCCGGGGCATGACCCGGGCGCTGTTCGAGAACGTGTCGGCCGGTCAGATCGAGCAGGGCGGTTCGACCATCACCCAGCAGCTGGTCAAGAAGGCGTTGCTCACCGACGATCGGAACCTCGATCGCAAGACCCAGGAGATCCCGCTCGCGATGCAGCTCGAGCGCCAGGTCGGCAAGGACCGGATCCTCGAGACCTACCTGAACACCGTCTACTTCGGGTCGGGCGCCTACGGCGTGGAGGCCGCGGCGGAGACCTACTGGGGCGTCCACGTGGGCGAGCTCGGCTACCCCGAGGCCGCGATGCTCGCCGCGCTGATCGCCAACCCGGTGCGCTACGACCCGACCCTCCACCCCCAGGCGGCCTACGACCGCCGTCGCGAGGCGCTCAGCCGGATGGTGCGCGAAGAGATGATCACCGAGCAGGACGCGAAGTCCTACGCCAGCGCACCTCTCCCGGTACGGCGCTGCGACGGCAGCTCGACGGTCATCAACTGCGGCAACGTCGACCAGGGGCCGGCCGAGGACTACTTCGTCGAGGAGGTCAAGCAGCACCTCCTGTTCGACTCCTCGTTGCTGGGCGACACCTTCGACGAGCGCTACCAGGCGCTGTTCAGCGGTGGCCTCCGCATCGACACGACGCTCGACCCGCGGATGCAGGAGCTCGCCGAGAAGGTGCAGGCCGAGGGGGTCCCGCCCAACTCGAAGGGGATCACGTCGGCCATGGTCACCCTCGACAACTACTCGGGCGCCGTACGGGCGATGGTGGGCGGTCCCGACTACGCCGTCTCCCAGGTCAACGTCACCACGGACCTCCCGGGGCGCCAGACCGGCTCCACGTTCAAGATCTTCCCCCTGCTCACCGCCCTCGAGCAGGGCAACCTGCCCATCGACACGATCGCCGGCGGACAGAGCTTCCCGAACCCGTTCGGCACCCCGAACCCCTACAAGGTCGACGGACCGGGTGGCACCCTTGCATCGGTCACCCAGCGGTCCTCGAACGGCGCGTTCGTCCGCCTCGAGCAGGTGGTGGGCCTCGGCCCGACCATCGACATGGCCAAGCGCCTCGGCGTCACCACCGATCTCAAGCCGAACCTCTCGCTCACGCTCGGCGTCGAGTCCGTCCCCCTCGTCCAGATGGCCAACGCCTACGCGACCATCCCGAACGGCGGGAACTTCAACCAGGCCTACCTGATCGACCGCATCGAGTCGCGCGACGGCGAGGAGATCTACCAGCACGAGTTGGACCCGTCCCGGGAGTTCTCGGCCGACACGGCGTGCTACGCGACGTCGATGCTCGTCGACAACGTCAAGTACGGGACGGGGACCAGGGCCCGGCTGCCGGTCATGGCATCGGCGGGCAAGACGGGC
This sequence comes from uncultured Rhabdothermincola sp., assembly GCA_964525005.1. Lineage (GTDB taxonomy): Bacteria > Actinomycetota > Acidimicrobiia > Acidimicrobiales > Acidimicrobilacustridaceae > CAZALT01. The sequence continues at coordinate 28,100 of CAZGEF010000019.1, read as the reverse complement.
ACGACCGAGAACCACACCGACGCCCTGTTCATCGGCTTCACCCCGTATGTCACGACCGCGGTGTGGATGGGCGCGCTCAGCGAGGACCCGTGGACGGGCAAGCTCCCCACGATGGAGAACCTCAACGGCGTCGCCAACTTCGGTGGCACCTACCCCGCCATGATGTGGAAGGCGTTCAACGAGCCGGCCAACGAGCCGTTCCCGCTCCGGGAGTTCCCGACGTGCGAGACCTACAAGCGGTCCGCCCGCAACGTCATCGGATTCGGCGGTTCGAAGCTCAACGAGGGCGGCTCCGCGTGGGGCACGAAGCCGAGGTCGACCGGATCGACCGGATCGACCGCCTCGACGACCACGACGACGTCCCGGGAGGCCGTCACGCCGCAACCTCCCAACGGAGGCGGAGGCGACGGCGGAGGCGACGGCGGTGCGGGGGACGGCGGCGACAGCGCCCCGACCGACGGAGCGGACGAGTGATGTCCACGACAGCCAACGGGAGGACCTTCGAGTGACCGTTTTCGACGACCTGTTCGCGGTGCAGGAGCACGACACCCGGGCCGATCAGGTCCGCCATCGGCTCGCTCACCTGCCGGAGCGGGCGGCGCGAGTCGCGCACCTCGACGCCGCTGCCACCTTCGAGCGTGAGACCGACGAGCTCCGGTCGCAGCGAGACGCCATCGCTCGTGACCAGCGTCGGCTCGAGGATGAGGTCGCCTCCGTCGAGGCGAAGGCGGCCGAGGTCGACAAGACCCTCTACTCGGGAACGATCACCGCGCCGAAGGAGCTGCAGGCCTTCCAGGACGACATCGCGTCGCTCAAGCGGCGCCAGGGTCAGCTCGAGGACGAGATCATCGAGCTCATGGAGCAGATCGAACCGCTCGACGAGCAGCTCGCGTCGCGAGCGGAGGAGCGTGCCCGGTCGGTCACGGAGGGCGCACGGCTCGAGGCCGCGCTGGTCGAGGTCGAGGCGGAATTGGTCGTCGAGCAGCGGCAGCTCGACGCGGAGCGCGCCGCCCTCGTCTCGGCCATCCCCGCGGACCTCCTCGCCGAGTACGACACGTTGCGCAGCCAGCTCGGCGGTGTCGCGATCGCTCGTCTCGTGGGCTCCAACTGCGGTGGCTGCCATCTCACCCTCTCGGCGGTCGCGCTCGACACCATCGGCCACCAGTCCTCGGACGTCCGTGCCTACTGCGAGGAATGCGGTCGTTTGCTGGTTCACTAGCTGTGGTCGTGCGAGGTCGGGGTGGCGGGTCCTGCCCGACGGCTGCCGGTCGCTCCCTGCTCCCGATGGATGGCAGGCTCTCGGGATGTTCCTTTGGTTCGCGGGGCTCTCGTTCGCGCTGGTCTGGTTGGTCTTCAGGAGCCCCGCGCTCGACTACCGGCTGGTGATGCTGGGGTCGGTGCTACCGCTCGGCGAGTTGGTGCTCGGCGGTCCGAAGGTGCTCCACACGCTCGTGTTCGCCGTCGCGCTCATGTCGCTGATCATGCTCGTGACCCAGAAGCGGCGCCTCGTGCGGCGGCGGCTGATCAGCCTGCCCATCGGCATCATGATGCACCTCGTGCTCGACGGCATCTGGGTCGACACCGCCGTGTTCTGGTGGCCGTTCTTCGGGCTCCCGTTCGAGGCGTCCGGCCTGCCCGAGCTGGCTCGGCCGCTGGGCGTCATCGTGGCGATGGAGCTGATCGGCCTGGGAGCGCTCTGGTGGTGCTGGCGCGAGTTCGACTTCTCCGATCCGCGGCACCGCAAGATCTTCCTCGAGACCGGACACCTGCCGAGGGAGCCGGTCCCATGAGCACCATCGTGATCGTGCGGCACGGACGGACCGCGGCCAACGCCACGGGGCTGCTGCTGGGTCGACTCGATCCGGAGCTCGACGAGATCGGGCGCCGCCAGGCGGCGACGCTCGCCGCTGCGATCGGCCCGGTCGACCGGGTCGTGTCCAGCCCGTTGCTCCGCACCCGTGAGACGGCCTCGACCTTCGGGCTCCCGGTGGAGGTGGACGAGCGGTTCGTCGAGCTCGACTATGGCGAGCTCGACGGTACCCCGATCGCCGACGTACCCGGCGACCTGTGGGCGAGCTGGCGGTCCGATCCGCACTTCGCGCCGCCGGGGGGCGAGTCGCTGCACGCCCTCGGTGAACGGGTCGGTGCCGCGCTCGACGACGTGGCGACCTGGGATGGCGTCACCGTGGTGGTGACCCACGTGTCGCCGATCAAGGCGGCCATCACCTGGGCGCTGGGCGTCGGCGACGACGTGACCTGGCGGCTGTGGGTGGCACCGGCTTCGATCTCGCGGATCGACGTCCGCCCGGCCGGGCCGGTGCTCGCCGCCTTCAACGAGACCGCGCACCTCCCGCCCGCTGCCTGATCCGAGTACCGGCTCCACAACCGAACTGGCTGGGAAGAAGCGTCGTATACGACGTATCTGTCCAGCCAGAACGCGGAGCGGTCAGACGTCTCGAGCGCTGGAGGTGCCGTCGTGGCGCCCGAAGAGGTAGTGGGTCAGCAGCAGGAGCTCGGCCAGGACGACGATGCCGACGGCCCAGAAGAAGGCGGCGAAGTCGACGAACACCCCGATGGGTGGTGACCCGGGCGCGGTGTTCCGGAACGCGGCGAACGCGAAGATCATGGCCGTCAACCAGGCGAGGTGACGGGTCTCGAAGGCGAGGAGCCCGGCGAGGGTCGCCACGACGACGGCCATGGCCGCGATCGCCAACAACCAGAAGATGGCCATCATCGCCGACGCCCAGACACGGGTGGCCCGGGGGCGGGTGAGCTCGACGGCGACGGTCGGGACGTCCTCGGTCCGGGTGACCGTCGCCGTCGTCCGGAACCCGCTGATCGTCGCGATCACCTGGACCTCGATCGGGACCGGCACCGACGCCGACAGACCGGCGGGGTCGACATCGGTGAGGGGATCTCCGGTGAAGGCCGCGATCGTCATCTCGAAGTCGTAGTCGTCGAAGGGGTACGACACGAGATCCGCGCTGTCCACGCGAATGTCGCCGCTCTCGGGTGCGGTGAAGTTGCTCTCGGGCAACCGGATCGGCTCGACCCCGGCGATGTCGGTGAAGACCGTGACGACGTCCTCCTCGACGGCAGAGGTGTCGCCGGCGGCCTGCACGCTCACGGTGACCACGCCGCGCGCCGCGTCGAACGAGTCGAGCGTGATCAGCACCGCGACCGGCGCGTCGACGTCGGTCTCGATGCCCTGGTGGACCGGGTTCGGCCAGAACGTGAAGGCCACGACGGTCGCGAGCACGAGCATGCCGATGACGGTGGCCAGCACGGCGCGCCGTCGGTTGCCCGCCCTCGTTCGTGGCTGGACGCCCATCGACGTCAGGTCGCGGGCCCAGTGCCGGGCGGGCTGGCACCGGCGCTCGCCGACTCGGGCGTCGGCGCCGACGGCCGGCCCGGTCGCAGACCTCGTGGGGCCTCGTCGCGTTCGCCGATCCACCAGAGACCGAGCTCGTAGGCCCCGATGACGAGGGCGAGCAGGAACAGACCACCCCACGAGAGGTCGAGCCACACGAGGAGCACGAAGCCGACCACGCCGCCGGCCACCTGGAGGGCGGTGACGTTGGCGTGGATCCAGACCAGGGTCTCGTCGCTCGTGGCACGGTCGCCGAGGTTGCTGGCGGTGGATGCGGCACGCGAACCCGTGCGCAGGGCGAGCTCGCGCAGCGACACGGCCCAGCCGTAGGGGCCGGTGACGAGCACGACCAGCCCGATGGCGGCGAGGACCCACAAGACGACGACGGTGAAGGACAGGAGCGGGTCGACGAAGGTCTCGAGCACCGAAGCGGCCGCCGCGTTGTTCACCTGACCGGTGATCCGCTCCAGCACCTCGCTCTGGAGCGTCATGACGACCCGGCGGAGGAGCACCGTCACGAGCAGGAGGCCCGCCGTCATCTGCAGCAGCGTGCGACGGCGTCGATGCGAGATCCACAGCGTGAGCGGGATGAGGATCAAGGTGATGAGGGCGAGGGCCCACACGCCGACGCTGAACCACGTGACCGCGGTCTGCGCGGTCGACAGCGCACCACCGCCGCTCTGGAGGCGGACGATGCCGAAGTCGTCCGACAACGGTGTGCCCAGCGCCTCGCTGAGCTTGTCCTTCGCCACCGTGGGGATGTCGTCGACGGTGATCGTCGGGAGGTCGATGGTCCGTCCGAAGATCTCGGGCGACTGCTCACCGATCTGGGCGAGGGCGGCGTTGATCATGGGGATCAGGTTGATGACGATCTCGTCGCCATCGGTCGTCACGGCGCTCACCTCGCCCTCGAGGAGGCGCACGGCCGCCTGGTGCGCGTTCTCGGTGGCGGACGCCCACAGCTGTTCGAACCGCTCCGACGCGAGGAAGTTGGCCACCTGATCGCCGACGAAGCCGCGGATCGCGTTGGCGAGGGGCGTCGCGAGGATCTTGGCCCGGTCGGGAAGGGCGTCCTGGAGGATGGTCTTGGGGTCGATGGTCTGCATCACCTGGTCGGTGATGAAGACGCCGAGCGCAGCCTGCACCGCGGGGTCGGCTCCGAGCGGGGCGACCTTGGTCTCGAACACCGCGGTGTTGAGCGTGTTGCGCTTGGCGTACACGCCGACGACCGAGCCGAGGAACGAGATGCAGAGGAGCACGACCAGGGTGCCGACCGCGACGCTGCGGATGCGGCCCTGCTTCTTCTGCTCGAGCTCCTCGACCTTGGCCGCGAGCTCGTCGCGCTCGGCACGGAGGCGCTCGAGCTCTGCTTCGGGGCTCTCGATCTCGCCGGTGGCGTCGGCTCGGACATCGCCGGGGGAATCGGTCATGCGGGCTGCTCCCTCGTGGGCGCCACCACGGGCGCGGGTTCGGAGGTCGAACGCGGCGCGAGCCTACTGCGGGGTCCTCCACCGCTCGGGGAGCACCGGCACCCGGTCAGGGCACTGGAGCGTTCGATCCTGCAATGTCCTGAAACCTGACTCGCTTCATCGGGAATCCGCCTAGGGTGCCCGTGATGACCGGTCTCCTCCTCCGCGTGGTGACCGGCCTGGGGGTCGCGGTGGTGTGCACCCCCGCAGGGGTGTCCGGCGCCTTCCTGCTCCTGCCCGTCCAGGTGATCGTCCTCGGCGCTCCCAGCCCGGCGGTGAGCGCGACCAACCTCGTCTACAACGTCGTCTCGACGCCTGCGGGGGTCACCGGGTTCGCTCGCCGCAAGTTGCTCGACGGGGTCCTCGCCGGCCAGCTCTGCGTCGGGAGCGGGGTGGGCATGGTCGGGGGCGTGCTGCTCCGGACCTCGTGGCTCGCATCCGCGTCGCGGTTCGCCTGGATCGCCGCCGTCGTGCTCGGGCTGCTCGGGGTTCGACTGCTCCTGCACCTGCGAACGGACGAACCCGACGGCCGCGTCGTCGACCGGCCGCTCCCGTGGACCCGGGTGGTTCCGGTGGGTCTCGTCGCCGGTGTCGTGGGAGGCATCTACGGGCTCGGTGGAGCGGCGCTGGTCGTGCCGTGGCTCGTCACGGTCGAGCACCTTCCGCTGCGTCGGGTGGCGGGCGCGGGCCTGGTGACGACGCTCGTGACCTCCGTCGTGGGGCTGGGCGCGTTCAGCCTGGCGAGTGCTATCGGGTTCTCGGGGGCCCAGGCGCCCGAGTGGGCGAACGGGCTCGCGTTGGGGCTGGGCGGCGCGGTCGGCGCGGTGATCGGTGCTCGTCTGCAGGCGCGCCTGCCGACTGCCCTGCTCCGCGGGGTTCTCGCCGTGGCCGCCATCTCGGCGGCGGTCCGCCTGGTGCTGCTCTGACCCACGGGGGTCCAGGCGAGAAGGCGAGGGGCCCCACGAGAGGTCGCGCCGCTGGGTTGCGGCGTCGCGTCGCAATCCGGGCGTTCCTGTCCGACCGCATCGGTAAGGTGCGGAACCGTGCCAGCTGTCACCGTCGAGAACATCACCAAGCGCTATGGCGACACCGAGGCTCTCCGGGGGGTCAGCTTCGAAGTGGAGCGAGCCACCGTGCTCGGTCTGCTGGGGCCCAACGGGGCGGGCAAGACCACCTCGGTCAAGGTGCTCACCACCCTCGTCAAGCCCGACAGCGGTCGAGCCGTCGTCGACGGCGTCGACGTCGTCGCCGATCCGCGCGACGTCCGGGCCCGCATCGGGCTCACCGGCCAGTACGCGGCGGTCGACGAGCGCCTCACGGGCCGCGAGAGCCTCGTCCACATCGGGCGCCTCTTCCACCTGCCCACCAAGGAGGCCAAGCGGCGCGCCGGCGACCTGCTCGAGCGCTTCGACCTCGTCGATGCCGGCGATCGCCCGGTTCGGGGCTACTCGGGTGGCATGCGGCGTCGTCTCGACATCGCCATGAGCCTCATCTCGCGCCCAGCTGTGCTCTTCCTCGACGAGCCCACGACGGGCCTCGACCCCCGGGCGCGCCAGTCCATGTGGGAGCTCATCGAGGAGCTCGTCCGCGACGGCACGACCACGTTGCTCACCACCCAGTACCTCGACGAGGCCGAGCGGCTCGCCAACGAGATCGTGGTCATCGACAAGGGCCTGGTCATCGCCAAGGGCACCGCCGATCAGCTCAAGGACGCCAGCGGCGGCGATCGGGTGCAGATCACGCTCACCGACGCCGCCGACCTGCACCGCGTGGGCTCCATCGTGCGGGCCGGCATCTCGGTGTCGGGTGCCGAGCAGATCGACGAGTTCGATCGCACGGTCATCATCCCGGTGCGCGACGCCGGCGGCATCGTCCCGGTCGTCGTGCGCCTCCTCGACGACGAGAAGATCGGTGTGCACGACGTCGCCATCCGTCGTCCCACCCTCGACGACGTGTTCCTCCAGCTCACCGGGCACACCGCCGAGTCCGACGAGCAGGACGACGAGGAAGGAGGTCGGTCATGACCGACGCGCAACCTGCCCACGGGGGCACCGACCGGGGCGCCACGCTCACCTACGACGTGCCCTCGGGGCCGGCGTGGATCTGGCGCGACAGCTGGACCGAAGCCACGCGCCACCTGCGGGCCGTGCCGCGCGATCCCGAGCTCCTGATCTTCGCCGCCATCCAGCCGATCATGTTCGTGCTGCTGTTCGCCTACGTGTTCGGCGGATCCATCAGCGTCCCGGGCTACAGCGACTACAACCAGTACCTGATGCCGGGCATCTTCGCCCAGACCGTCCTGTTCGGGAGCGCCTTCACCGGTGTCGGCATCGCCGAGGACCTGTCCAAGGGCATCATCGACCGGCTGCGGTCACTCCCCATGTACCCGCCTGCGGTGCTCATCGGGCGCACCGTGTCGGACCTCATGCGCAACATGTTCACGTTCGTGGTCATGTTCCTCGTCGCCTACGCCGTGGGCTTCCGCATCCAGGGCGGGGTCGTCAACGCCATCGCGGCGACAGCGCTGCTGTTCGCGTTCAGCTACGCCTTCACCTGGATCCAGGCCTACATCGGCCTGTCGGTCAAGTCGGTCGAGGCGGCGAACTCGGCAGGGTTCATCTGGATGTTCCCCCTCACCTTCGTGTCGTCGGCCTTCGTGTCCACCGAGACGATGCCCGACTGGCTCCAACCGATCGCGGAGGCGAACCCCTTCACCGTGGTCACCAACGCGACCCGGGCGCTCTACAACGGGATGGACCCGGGCAACGACGTGTGGCTGTCGCTGCTGTGGGCGGGCGGCATCACGGTGGTGTTCATGGTCCTGGCGTCGCGCAAGTTCTCGTCCTCGGCCCGACGCTAGGAGTGCGCTGGGTTCAGGCGGGGGTGGGAGCGGGTATCGGGGGCAGGGCAGAGTCGACGGCCCTGAACCGCTCGGCACCCGCGTTCCACTCCTCGGCCGCGAGTCGCACCTCGTCACGATCGCGTCCGACGAAGTTCCACGACATCACCAGGTGCTCGTCGAACGGTGCCCCGCCGAGCACGAGGGCATGGGTGTCGACGCCGAGCGCGAGCCCGAGGTCGACCCGCCCGGGGGCCAGGTAGGCGATCTCGCCCTGGTGGACCGGTTGGCCGTCGACGGCGAGCGACCCCGAGATGAGCACCACGCCGTGCTCGAATCCGGCATCGAGCGGGAGGGTGGCGGTCCCCGCGTCGACGCTGTCGACGGCGAGGCCGACGAGGGGGGTGTCGGCGCGGGCCGGCGACACGACGTCGCCGAGCGCACCCGACATGACGGTCACCCGCGACGGGCCCAGGCCGAGGGTCGGCAGCTCTCCGTGGTGCTCGAACGCAGCCGGACCGTTGCGGGTGGCGTCGGGCAGCGCCACCCACAGCTGTGCGCCGAGCGTGACGCCCGAACGGCGTGACGGGTTCTCCTCGGAGTGGGCGATGCCCCCACCGGCGGTCATGAGGTTGAGCTGGCCCGGCAGGAGGAGCTGTTCCGAGCCGAGGCCGTCGCGGTGCAGGGCCTCGCCCTCGATCAGCCACGAGACGGTTTGCAGGCCGATGTGGGGATGAGGACCGATCTCGATGCCATGGGTGTCATCGGGCGGTGTCGGGCCGTACTGGTCGACGAAGCACCACGCCCCGATGGTGCGCCGGGCCCGGCGGGGGAGGAGCCGTCGGACCTCGAGCCCGCCGACGTCGGCGATCTTGCCCGGTAGGAGCTCGACGGGGTGGGCAGCGTCCGGGGCAGGGTGGGGTCTATCGGCGGATGTCACCACCGGTCCAGTGTGCCCCGACGCGACCGGGCCGCGCCCGACCCGACCCGACGCGACCGGGCCGCGCCCGACCCGACCCGATCAGGACTCGAACGGATCGCCCGCCACGATCTGGTCCGCGATGTGCAGGGCCTGGCTGCGAACCTCGGGGATGGCCGTGGTCTCGAAGAGCGTCCCCCGTCGCGGTGGTCCGATGACGAAGATCGACGAGACCTCCTTGCCGTCCTGGTCGACCAGGCGGCCGGTGGTCGTGGTGGTCAGGCCGATCCCGTGCGGATCAGGGGTGGCCAGGCCACGTCGAACGAGGTCGTCGACCGCGGCGTTGGCGGGTGGGTTCCAGCTCCGCCCGGGCCCCGTGCAGTTCACCACCGCGTCGACGGCGAGCCGGCGGGGGGTGCCGTCGAGGTGGACCCCGAGGATCACGCGTCCAGGGGAGTCGGCGTCGCCCGGTGATGCGACGGCGTCGACGACCCGACCCTGGTGGTTGGTGAGGCGTCCGCTGTCGAGCAGCGAGCGCAGGCGATCGGCGGTCGTGGGCGACATGCGGTGCCGGTGCACGTCCCAGTGGCGCGAGAGGTGACGGAGGAACGTCCCACGTTCGGCGGTGCTCGCACGCTGCCAGAGCGCGTTGACGTAGGGCCGGACCGAGTCGACGACGTCGCGCCAGTCGTCGTCGGTCGGGTCGTGATCGCACGCCGTCGCCTGGTCTCGGATCCGCCGTGTCAGGCCGGTGAGGTCTCCTGAGTCACGGTCGAGCTCGACGACATCCACCTCGTGCTGGGGACGATGGGGGAGGTGCGCTCGTGGCAGGAGGCCGTGGCGGGACACGGCGATGAGCTGTGCTCGGCTCTCGCGGCCGAGGGTGATGGCGATGTCGACCATGGTGAGCCCCGCGCCGATGAGCAGGACGGTGCTGCTCTCCCGTGCACGATCGAGTGCGCCGTGCGCCCAGGGGTCCGCTACCCACGCGGGGTGTCCGGTCAGCGAGCGCAGCGGCGCCGGTGTTCCCGGGGAAGCGTTGCCCGTGGCGAGCACCACGCGGTCCGCGCTCAGGTCCCGACCGGATGCGAGCCGGACGGTCCATCGACGTCCGGGTTCGATGCCGACCACCCGGTCGGTCACGAGGTCGAGGGCGCCGTTCGTGGCATCGTCGGCCGCCTGGTCCAAGTGGTGCCGGAGGTAGCTTCGGTAGTGACGCCGGGGTACGAAGGTGTTCGCGTCGCCCAATCCGCGAGCGGCGACCCAGTCGGCGAACTCGCCGGGGTGCGAAGGGTCCGCGCTCATCCCGCCCGCTCGGACGTTGAGCAGGTGGTCGAGGTCCTCTGTGCCATAGGCGACGCCCGCGGCGTGACACCCGGTCTGTTCGACGATCGTGATCCGGGTCGCTCGCGCGACGGACGCGTCGAGCAGGCGGGCGGCGACCAGCACGCCCGACGCTCCGCCCCCCACGATCACGACGTCGACGGGCGCCCGCATATTTCCTAGATTTCCTACCAAGTTCGTTAGTATATGGCAGTCGAACGCCTCGGGTCACGGACCGGGGTCAGCCGACATCCGTGTGCAGCGGGGAGTCCGGTTGTAGGCGGGATTCTGTCCAGCGCCTCCCGGCGCCTGGGTGACCATCCATCTGAGCGACCTACCAGTGAGTGCTCGACACGAGGTCGAGCGGGCGGACAACCACTGCTCACACTTGGTCTTGCTCCGGGTGGGGTTTACCGAGCCACCCCGGTCACCCGGGATGCTGGTGCGCTCTTACCGCACCGTTTCACCCTTGCCTGTGCCTGCACGCAGGCCATCGGCGGTCTGTTCTCTGTGGCACTTTCCTTCAGGTCGCCCTGACTGGCCGTTAGCCAGCACCCTTGTCCTGTGGAGTCCCGACCTTCCTCGACGCGGTCGCCCGTCCGAGGACGAGACGCCGTGCCGCGGTCACCGGCCGAACTCCCTGCTGCCCGGTCAGTGTGCCACGCGGGCCGATGGTGGGGGGATCGACGCGCCGAACCGAACCGGACCGGACCGGACCGGACCAGATCAGGACTCGGGGACGAAGGCCTTGGCCGGGACCCGTGCGCTGCGCGAGATGGTGGGCGTCGGCGCGGCGGGGGCATCCTCGAGGAGGTAGACCGCGGAGATCTGGCGGGCCGCGACGAAGCCGACGGCGGCCACGGCCTGGCGCAGCTCCTCGGTCGACATGAGCTCGCCAGAAAAGACGTAGGTCTGGGCCAGGGTGTTCTCGATGACCGTCGCGAGCGCAGGCAGGTCCTTGGGGGCCGCCAGCGCGGCGATGCCTGGGTCGATCACGGTGGTCGTGAAGTACTCGTTGGGCTCGGTGTACGGCACGCCGCCCGCAAGCGTCGTCTGCTGGCCGAAGTACTCGGCATGCGATTCGTGGCGGTCGATGAGCGTGTTGAACGTGGAGATGACGCCTCGGTCCTCGGCGTAGGGGGCCTCCACGAGCTGGCGGAGGCCTTCGATGGCAGCCAGCTCGAGCGACTGCGCCGTGCGCAGCAGGGTGATGTCGAGGGTGGGGCCGATCTCCTCGGGCGTGGCATCCGACGTGGTCGGGGGGGTCCCCGTGAGGGGGAGGTCGCCCGCGGTGTCGACCTCTTGTCCGCACGCGGCGATGAACGCGGCAGCCGCGACACCGATGCCGCCGGTGAGGATGAAGCGGCGGCGACCGGGAGCTCCGATGACGGGCGTGGTCTCGTCGTTGGTCTGGGTCACGGTGGGTGCGTCTCCTGGATGCGGGAACGAGCTCGAGTCGGGGGCGGTCACGCGGTCGGCAGCGGGTAGGCGCCGTCGGTGGGCTGCGTGACGGGCAGGACCTCCTCGTCGGGAAGCCCGAGGCCACGCCCGAAGTAGAAGGCCTGCTGGCCGTTGACCGGCCCGATGCCGATGACGACGGCGGTGACGGTGATCGCCTCGATGAGCCCGACGGCGACCAGGAAGGTCGCGGCGAGGTTCGACTCGAGCGTGTAGAACGCCTGGTAGAGGGCCTTCTCCTGGGCCTCGACGTCCACGTCGTTGCGAGCCGCGGCGACCTCGCCGTCGACCTGCGCGCTCACGGCGGTGTCGGCAGGCGTGGGCGACTCGGTGCCCGTGGCGCCGCGGGCACCGGCCAGGGCCAGGAGGTGGGCTTCGTGGTGGCGACGATAGGTGGACAACAGCTGACGGGTACCCGGTTCGAGAGACGGGATGTCGAGGGCGGTTCCGTAGGACTGGACCGCGGCCGCCTCGAGGGCCTCGAGGGCGGTGACGATGGCGGTGTCGGCATCCGACAGCTCGGACTCCGTCGAACCCTGGGCACCGGCAGCGGTGGCGAACACCGCCGATGGGATGGCGATCGCGCCCGCGGCGGCGGCTGTGCCGATGCCGACCGAACGCACGAAGCTGCGGCGGGATGCGCCGTGGCGGGACGCCGCGGTGGTGGTCGGATGCTCGTCGTGCTGGGTGGGTGAACCCACCGCCCGGCGGATGCTCATCGTCGTGTGGTCCTTCCTCTGCCTCGCGGCTGCCTGGCCGTTCGTCGTGGTGGCCTCGCCCCGGAGCTGTTGCCGACCGCGCAGCGCTCGAACGGTGCCTGCGGGCGGCGGTGCTCGGTGCTGGTCGGTGGGTCGAAACGGGTCATCGGCCTCTGAGCTTTGCCGATCTCGACCCCTCTGAGCACATCGGGGGCCGTGCACCTCGGTTTCGCCGGGGGTTGCCGTGTCGTCGCATGATCAGAAGTCGAGCGCGGAGAGCTCGCTGTACCAGCCCGATGCCCGTTCGACCGCCTTGGCCCACCGCTCCCGGTCGAGCGCGACACCCGGCTCGACGGTCTCGTGCGGACACCAGGTCGCAGCGATGTCGTCCCCGTCGCGCCACGTGCCGATGGCCAGTCCCGCGAGCAGCCCGGCACCCAGCGCGGTGGCCTCGACGACCGGGGACACCTCGATGACGCGCTGGCTGGCGTCGGCGAGGGCCTGCACGAACGTGGGGTTCCGGCTCATGCCCCCGTCGACCCGCAGGGTCTCGATGGTGACCCCGCCGTCGGCCTCGGTCGCCTCCACGAGGTCGGTGCCGCGCTGGGCGATGCCCTCGAGCACCGCCCGCACGATCTCGGGTCGGCCCGACCCCCGGGTGAGGCCGAGCAGCGTGCCACGGGCGCCGTAGTCCCAGTGGGGCGTGCCGAGCCCGAGGAGGGCGGGGACGTAGGTCACCCCGTCGGTCGTCTCGCAGCGGCGGGCGACGTCGTGCGATGCCTCGACGGTGTCGACGATGCCGAGGTCGTCACGCAGCCACTCGACGTTCGTGCCCGCCGACAGCATGATCGCCTCCAGCCCCCAGGTGACCGATCCGCCGATGCGTGACGCGACGATGGGGAACGTCCCGGCCTCGCCCCGCGCCTCGATGCCGGGGCGGTCGGGGCCGACGACGAGGTCGAGCATGCCGCCCGTTCCAAAGGTGACCTTGGCCGAGCCGGGATGCACGCAGCCCTGACCGACGAGGGAGGCCTGCTGGTCACCGGCCACGCCCGTGATCGGGGGACCGCCGTCGAGCGCGGAGGCGACCGCGAGCTCGCCGCTCGAGTCGACGATGGTCGGGAGCGCGTCCGACGGGATGCGGAGCTTGTCGAGCACGGTCGGGTCCCACTCGCCCCGGGCGTCGACCAGCCCGGTGACACCGGCGTTGGTGGCGTCGGTGATGTGGGCGGCGCCACCGGTGAGGTGCCAGATGACCCAGGCGTCGACGGTGCCGAAGCACAGGTCGCGCGATCGGTCCGGGTCGACCTGGTCGAGCAGGTGCGAGAGCTTCGTGGCGGACTGGTTCGGGGCCAGGCGCAGCCCCTCGGCCTGGAGCACGAGGCAGTCGCCGAGCGTGCGCAGGTCCTGCCAGCCGAGGCCGGGTGCCACCGCCGCGCCGGTGGCGCGGTCCCACACGACCGTCGACGCCCGTTGGTTGGCGATGCCGACGGCCTCCACGGGGCCGTGCCCGGCGAGGACCCGACGGGCGACCGCTACCGCGTCGGCCGCCAGCTGGTCGGCGTCGAAGTCGACCAGCCCGGGCGCGGGCGTCGAGGGGAGGCTCGGGATGCGCTGCTCGTCGATGATCGTCGCGTCGGGAGTCACGATGGCGGCGCGCAGCGAGCTGGTTCCGATGTCGATCACCAGGATGCTCATCGACCGTTCTCCTCGATCCCCGTGTCGTTCGCCTCGGTGTCGTTCGCCTCGGTGTCGTTCGCCTCGGTGTCGTTCGCCTCGGCGACGGCGGACCCAGCCCCAGCCCCAGCCCCAGCCCCAGCCCCAGCCCCGGTCGTCGGGTGCCGGCTCGGCTGGCGGCTCGCGAAGATGCCGCCGAGGGTGCCGAGGCAGGCGCCGAGGAAGACGGCGTACACGAAGGCCAGCGGGTTCGAGAAGGTGCCCCGGGCGATGCTGTAGACCACCTGGACGAGCAGGAAGGTGCCGGCGCCGGCCAGTGCGCCGTTGACGGCGAACCCGTCGCCCGCGGTGCGCCCCGCGGCGTAGCCGGCGAAGGCGGCCGAGACCAGGAGGAGGACGAGCTTGAGCACGGTGTCGAGCCCGAAGCTGCCGGTGCCGTCGCGGTCGAACAGGCCGACGACGACGGCGATCGGCAGCGAGAACACCGCGGAGCTGAACAGCCCCCATGCGGCGGCGTGCAGGCGGATGGATCTCACCAGGCGGTCTCCCATGGTGCGTCGGCGAAGGGGTCGGGTAGCCCGAGCTTGCCGGGGTTGAGGATGCCGTTGGGGTCGAGGGCGGCCTTGACCGCCGCGAGGACGTCGAGGCCGCCCCCGAGCGCCTCGCGCATGAACCGGGCGCGGTTGAGGCCGATGCCGTGGTGGTGGCTGAGCGAGCCGCCGTGGGCGAGCACGCAGCGGGTGCCCACATCCCACACCTGGCGGTAGAAGGCGTCCTTCGCGTGGGGGTCCTCGGATTCGGGACGGCCGCCGAACGTGAAGTAGAGGCAGGCGCCGTCGAGGTAGGCGTGCGACTGGTGCGCCGAGACGGCGAGCAGGCCCGGGACCGCGCCGATGGCGTCGATGGTCTCGCGGTAGAGACGGGGCAGGGCATCCCAGGGCGCTGTGACCTCCATCGTGTCGACGACCGCGCCGATGCTGATGAGCGCCTCGAGGGCGGCGACGTCGTTGCGGTGGGTCATCCAGGTGTCGACCAGCGCGGCGTCGAGCGGGAGGCAGACCTGGGCCTCCTCCTCGACGACCTCCAGGACGGCATCGACCAGGGTGGGGTCGCCCTCGTCGCGGACGAGGAGCGGCGCGAGGTCGCCGGTGCCGAAGTTCCGTTCGCCCTCGATGGCGTCGTACAGGCGCACCACGGCGGGGTTGGCCCCGCGCCGCGCGATCCGACGGCACACGTCGAGGCCCTCCTCGAAGCTGGCGAACCCGGCGGCGTGCTGGCGGTGGTGGGTGGGGACAGGGCGGGCCCGGAGGCGGGCGCCGACGATGACGCCGAGCGTGCCCTCCGACCCGACGAACACCTGGTTGAGGTCGGGACCCACGGCGGCCCGGGCGTTGCCGCCCGTGTGGATGATGCGCCCGTCGGCCAGCGCCACGTCGAGCCCGACGACCAGGTCCTCGATCTTGCCGTAGCGGTTCGACAGCTGCCCGGCGCCGCGGCAGGCGAGCCAGCCTCCGACCGTCGACAGCGCCATCGACTGCGGCCAGTGCCCGACGGTGAGCCCGTGGTCGCGCTGCAGCTCGTCCTCGAAGTGATCGCCGAACGTGCCGGGCAGCACGTCGACGACGAGCGACGCCGCATCGACCGAGCGGATGCCCGCCAACCCGCACAGGTCGACCACGACGCCACCGTGCAGCGGCACCGACCCGCCCACCACGCCGCTGCGTCCCGCCGCCGCGGTGACCGGGACCCGCGCCTCGTCGCACCGGGCCAGCACCTCGGCGACCTGCTCGGCGTGGGTGGGCGACACGATCACCGCGGCGCGCGCCGCAACATCGCCGTCGAGCGCCCAGGTCATGGCGAGGGGCCACCAGTCGCGGCTCGACTCGCTGCGGACGCCGTCGTCGGTCGACGTCGGGCAGATCGCGGTGAGGGCGTCGATGAGGGCATCGGGCACGGGCACCGCGCGCGCGGCGAGCCGCGCCCCGGCCGTCGCCGCCCCGCCCGCGAGGTCGATGGGGGGCGTGGGCCGCCCCGGTCCGAGCGGCGGCCGGGCCGGGCTGGGCCGCGACAGGTCGGGATCAGCCATCGGTGCCTCGCCCTCCGATGCCGGAACCGGAACCGGAACCGGTGTCGGTGTCGGTGACGGGGTCGAAGGCGGCGCGCTCGGCGTCGACGAGGGCTCGGTAGGCCTGGACCTGGACGGCCTGCTCGGCCGCGTCCCACCCGAGGTCCTCGGCCACGAGGGACGCGACGTCCTCGGCGGCGCGGGCGCTGGCGTCCCGGGCCAGCAACCGGGCCCGGGTCCGGCGGGAGAGCACGTCGTCGACCGACCGGGCCATCTCGTAGCGCGCCGCGTAGACCGCCTCGGCGCGGAGGTAGGGGAGCCCGTCGACCAGCGGCCGGCCCAGGGAGGGATCGCGCTCGATCATGGCCAGCAGCGTGCGGGCCTCGCCCCCGTGCCGGCTCACGAGGTGCTCCACGCCGAGCCGGCCGACGGTCGGGTTGCGCAGCGATCGTGCCTCCTCGTACCCGGCAGCGCCCCGGAGCTTGAGGCGCTTGGTCCGGCTGTGGCGCTGCACACGCTCGAAGATCGAACGTCGTCCCGATCCGGCGCGCAACGGCGGCAGCACCTCGCCCAGCACGACGTCGACGGTGTCGGCGGCCATCTCTCGATAGGTCGTCAGCTTGCCGCCCGTGACGCTGACGATGCCGCTCTCCGATCGGCGCACCCGGTGGCGTCGGGACAGGTCGGCGGTCTTGTCCGCCGTCGCGTCCGTCGCCGTGGCGGCGACGAGTGGGCGCAGGCCCGCCCACGTGCCGACGACGTCGGACTCGGCGATGGGCGAGGTCACGACGTCGTTGATGGCGTCGAGGAGGTAGGCGACGTCCTCCGCCGTGCACTGCGGATCGTCGAGCGGGCCGTCGTAGTCGGTGTCGGTGGTGCCGATGTAGGTGACGTCGCCCCAGGGCACGACGAAGATCGACCGGCCGTCGCGACGTACCGGGATGACCGCCGCGGTGTCGTTGCGCACCTTGTCCCACCCCACGCTGATGTGGATGCCCTTCGCCGGGCGGATCGAGTGCGGGTGTGTGCCCTCGTCGAGCGCCCGCACGTCATCGGACCACACGCCTCCCGCGTTGACGACGGCGTCGGCGCGCACGGCGATGGTCTCGCCGTCGATCAGCACCTCGGCGCCGGTGGCCCGCCCCTGGTCGTCCTTGGTGATCGATACGACGGCGGCCCCGTTGACGGCGACGGCGTTGTGGTCGAGGACCGCGGTGCGGATCACCTCGAGGGTGAGCCGGGCGTCGTCGGCCTGGGCGTCGTAGTAGAGGTAGGACGACGCGAGGCGTCGGGGGTCGAGGGTCGGCATGTGTCGGAGCGCTTCGTCCGCGCTGATGCGGGTGTGCAGCCGCCCGATGCGGGCCCCGCCGGTGAGGTCGTACATCCAGAGTGCGGAGCCCAGCGCGCGGGCGAGCTTCTTGGGGATGACCCCGCCGTGGCCCCGGAGCACGGGGAGGAGGAAGGGCAGGACCTCGACGAGGTGGGGCGCGTTGCGGCAGAGCCGCTGGCGCTCGTGGAGCGCCTCGTACACCAGGCGGACATCGCCCTGTTGCAGGTAGCGCAGGCCCCCGTGGACGAGCTTGGACGACTTGGACGACGTCCCGGAGGCGAAGTCGTCGCGTTCGACGAGGGCCGTGCGCAGTCCGCGCGATGCCGCGTCGAGGGCGCAGCCCACCCCGGTGATGCCCCCGCCGACGACGAGGACGTCGAAGTGGGTGTCGGCGAGGCGTCGCCGGGCGATGGTGCGGTCGAACTCGCCGGGCATCGGGCCATCTTTCCCCAGATCGACCAGTTCCCGAAACGGCCCATCCCGAACTGGCCAGCCAGTTCGTGGTCGAGCGGTTCACGTGGAGGCACCGGGACGAAGGACGCGGCGTCGGTGATCTGCGCTACGCATGTCGGATCCCGTCTCGAACCCGAAAGGCGACGACGTGACGACGAGCGACCCGTTCGATCCGCGGTACCTCGACGAGCTGTCGCTTCGTCGCGATCTCACGGCCGTCTTCGTCGACGTCCTGGACCGGGGGGAGTGCGCCGAGGAGGTGGCGGCGGTCCACCCGCTCCGCACCGTGGTCACCGCGACGGTCGACGGCTCGCCACGGTCGTTGTCGCCCGCGGCGCAAGACGCCGTGGTCGACGCATGGGCCGCGGCGCTGCGGACCAACCCAGAAGCGCTCGGCGACCCTTCGCTCGGCGCCGCGACGATCGTGCGCCGGGCGCTGCAGGTGCGCGTGCGCAACGACGGGATCACGCGGCGGCTGTGGGTGGACCGCACGTTCGCTGGGCGCCGGGCTCCGTGGGCACGCGCGTTGGTGGGCGCGTTCGGGACGACGGCGGGGCGAGGTTCGTGCCGCTGCCTCGATCCGACGGCTCGCGGCCTCCGATCCGAGGTCGCGGGCTGGGAGTGCTGCGGGTCGCCGTGGCTCGACAACGGGGACCTGGAGCGGTTCATCCGGCGGGGGCGCAGCAACGTCGGCCGGTTGGCCGCTGCGGTGCGTCAGGGCGGGGTCCCCCCGGTCGACGATCCCGTCTGCCGGCGGATCATCACCCACGAGTACGTCGTCTACGTCGGCGGTCCCGACGCCGAGCTGGTGGCCGACGCCTACCTCGCAGGACCGGATCCCGGCTGAGCCGTCCCGCGTCGTGAGCCTCCCGATCGGGGTCGGATCTCACGGACGGGGTCGGACACACCACGCTCGGAGCGCTCTTTTGGACAGATCCGCGCCGCTCAGGCGATACTCGCCGCTCTCACCCGCGAGCACACCAGGTGCGATCCCCCCACATGAACCACCCGTGGCAGAGCAAGGCCGCTTGTGCCGGCCTCGACCCCCAGATCTTCTACCCGCCGGATGAGGACGACACCCTCGCGGAGCCGGCCAAGGCCGTGTGCGCGGTGTGCCCGGTGCGGGAGCCCTGCCTCGAGCACGCGCTCGGCTACCGGGAGAAGGACGGCGTGTGGGGCGGGGCGACCGAGCGTGAGCGCCGTCGGATCATCCGCCAGCGCCGCCGCACCGCCTGAACCCGGCTGTCTGGTTGCGGTGCCGTCTGACAGGATGCGCCGATGAACCTCGACCAGGCCCCGATGACGCTCGACCAGGCCCCGATGACGCTCGACCAGCCCCGATGACGCTCGACGACTTCGGCGGCTGGCGCGGCGTGCTCGGCACCCTCACCGCCGGGCAGGATCTCACCACGGCCCAGGCAGGCGCAGCTACCGAGGAGATCCTCTCGGGCGAGGCGACGCCCGCGCAGATCGCCGCGTTCATCGTGGCGCTGCGCATGAAGGGCGAGTCGCCCGACGAGGTGGACGGGATGGTCGACGCCATGCTCGCGGCCGCCACCCCCATCGATCTCGGCGCCGATCGGGCCGGCACCGTCGACATCGTCGGCACGGGCGGCGGCCCGACACGCCGCACCCACGCGCTCAACGTGTCCACCATGGCGTGCTTCGTGGTCGCCGGAGCCGGCGTCAAGGTCTGCAAGCACGGGAACCGCCGGGCGTCGTCCACCTCGGGATCGTTCGACCTGCTCGACGCGCTCGGCATCGAGATCGAGCTCGACGGCGCCGCCGTCGCCCGGTGCGTGGCCGAGGCCGGCATCGGCTTCTGCTTCGCCCGGTCGTTCCATCCGGCGATGCGCCACGCGGGCCCGGTCCGCGCCGAGCTGGGGGTCCCCACGGTGTTCAACTTCCTGGGCCCGCTGTCGAACCCGGCGCGCGTGCAGCGCCAGGTCATCGGCGTGAGCCTGGCATCGATGGCCGACATCGTCGTCGGCGTGCTCCAGAAGCGCAACGCCCCGCGCGCCCTGGTCGTGCACGGTCACGACGAGATGGACGAGATCACCACCACCGGCCCGTCCACCGTCCACCAGGTCGACGACGGCACCATCACCATGTACGAGCTCGACCCCACCGCCTTCGGCATCCCGATCGTCGCCGCCGAGCAGGTCAAAGGCGGCGACGCCGCCGCGAACGCGGCCATCGCGGGGCGTGTCTTCGACGGCGAAGCCGGACCGTACCGCGACATCGTCACCCTCAACGCCGCGGCCGGGCTGTGGGTGTCGGGAACCGTCACCACGCTGGCCGAGGGGGTCGAGGCCGCGCGCGCGTCCATCGACGGCGGCGGGGCCAAGGGTGCGCTGGATCGGCTCCGGGAGGTGTCGTCCCGCCTGTCCACCTTGGACTGACCGCTGTGCTCAGCGAGGCGTGGGTGGGGGCAGCTGCTGAGCGATCGGGGTGCGGACGACGTCGAAGACCTGGTCGACGTCGACGAGTCCGGCGGCCCGCTCGATGTCGATCAGCTCGGCCTGGGCCTGGTCGAGCAGGTCGAGCTGTTCGGAGATCCGGCCGAGCACCTCGGGCGTGCCGGCTCGCTCGTCCCACCCGCTCGTGGGCACGCCGTAGGGACGGGCGAGCCGTGACAGACGGATGGACAGGTGCTCGAGGTCGGTGACCTGGTCGTGCAGCTGGCCGATGAGCACCCGTCGCTGCGGGCGGGGATGGCGGGCGGCGGCGACCAGGTGGTGGTCGAGCTCGACAGCCTGGCTCTCGAGCTGGCGCCGGAGGTCGTCGACCGAGAGCGTCGGGGATTGCCTGGTGGTCCGGCTGGGGGCGAGGTGGATCTCGCGGGTGGCGACCTGGAGTCGGCGGTGCATGCGAGCGGGCTGGGTCGGCATCCACAACCACCTGATGGGAGCCGGTGACTTCACCGCGGGGGACACCCGGTTCGCCCGCTGGAGCCGCCACCGCACCAGCACGACGGTGAGGAGGCACATCGCCACCCAGGTGGCGAAGAACGCCAGGGACCAGAGCACGAACGAGCGCATCCGGCCACGATACCGGCGTGGCCGAGCGACCGGTCCTCAGCCGCCGCGACCAGCCCTCAGGCAGGCAGGGCCTTCACCCGGCGGGTCGGCGCGGCGTGAACGAGCGCACGGGCACCGTGGGGAACGCGAGACCCTCGTCGCAGCGCTCGACCCGGGTGGTGTCAGCGCGCTGGTCGAGCCACGACGCCACGCAGGCGAGCTCGTCGGCCAGCTCACGGGGGACGGCCGGCGAGGGCCGGAGCCACGGGTCGATGTCCGCGTCACATGCGGAGTCGGTGATGGGGATGGGGTTGGGGTTGGGGTTGGGGTTGGGGTTGGGGTTGGGGTTGGCATCGAGGGTGAGCTGTCCTCGGGGCGTGCGTCCCTCGGTGCCCCATGCCGCCACGAGCTGTCCGTGGCGGATCTCGGCGCCGCCGTGGCCGTCGGTCTCGATGACGAGGACGACACACCGGCGCACGGCCTCCATGCGGCGTTGTCGTCGGATGGTGTCGGCGAGGCTCGCGGCGCGGTCGCGCACGTCGGCGGCCTCCTCGAAGCGGTCCTGGGCGGCCAGGGCATCCATGCGAGCGGCGAGCGGTTCCAACAGGAGCCGGGGATCGTGGCGCAGGCCGCGCAGGGCTTGATCGACGATGCGGCGGTAGTCCTCGATGCTCACGTCTCCGGCACACGGACACGTGCTGACGCCGAGCTGCGCGGAGGTGCACGGTGCGGCGCGGTCCTGCTTGCCGGGACGCGCCGTGCAACGCCGGAGCGGGAGCACCGACTCGATCGCCTCGGCGACCTGCTTGGCCTGGCGCGACGAGGGGAGCGGGCCGAGGTGGAACGAGCCGTCGTCCTTGACGGTGCGCACGACGGACAACCGGGGGTAGGCCTCGTCGGTGGTGAGGCGGAGGTAGACGTACTTGGACCAGTCGCGAGCTCGTCGGTTGTAGCGGGGCTGGTGCTCGTGGATGAGGCGCACCTCGCGCACCGCCGCTTCGAGGGGGTGGTGGCACACCTGGTGGTCGATGTGGTGCACCTCGCGCAGCAGCGCACCGACCTTGCGGCGTGTGTCGCTGGAGAAGTAGGAGCGCACCCGGGTGCGCAGGTTGGTGGCCTTGCCCACGTAGAGCACGCGACCGGCCCGGTCCTTGAACAGGTACACGCCGGGCTTGCGGGGGAGCGACACGGTGAGGTCGAGCTTCGCTGCCTGGGGGTGGCCGCCGATCTTGGGCAGGGCGAGGAGGTCGTCGAGGCCGGTGACCCCGAGCGTGGCAGCGCGTTCGAGCAGGACGTGGAGCAGATCACCGGTGGCGAGCGCGTCGTCGAGCGCCCGGTGGTTGGGTTCGTTGGGCAGGCGGAAGTGGTCGGCCAGGGTGCCCAACTTGAGGTTGGGGACCTCGTCGCGCACGAGGCGCTTGGCGAGCGCGTAGGTGTCGACGTTGCGGTTGCGCAGGGGCGGGTGGCCGGCGCGCTCGAGCGCGTGCCGGAGGAACCCGAGGTCGAAGCGGACGTTGTGACCGACGACGACGGCGTCGCCGATGAACTCGAGCAGGCTCGGAAGGACGGTCTCGATGCGGGGCGCGGGCAGCACCATCGACTCGGTGATGCCGGTGAGCACGGTGATGGTGGGCGAGATGGCGACGCCCGGGTTCACGAGCGTCTGGAACCGGCCGAGGCACTCGCCGCCCCGGACCTTGACCGCTCCGATCTCGGTGATGCCGCAGGTCTCGGGAGATCCGCCGGTGGTCTCGAGGTCGATCATGGCGAACGTGACGTCGAACAGCGGTGCACCGAGGTCGGCGAAGCTGCGCTGGACCGGGGGAGCGGTGAGCCGCGCCGCCGTGGGGGCCGGTGACGCCGGCTCGGCGGCCACGTCCGCGCCGCTGGTGGAGTCGGAGAACAGGTCGAGTCGCGCCACGACGACCATGGTGCACGAACAGCCGTTCGAGAGCAAACACCTGTTCGTCGGGGTGGTCCCCGACCCGAACCCTGAGCCGCCGGCCCGAACCGCTAGGTGGGGTCGGGGGTGGTCTCGTCCAGCGCGACCACGTTGGTGCCGGTGCCGCACCAGCGACAGGCGACCTCTTCGACCTCGACGCTGAGCACCTGCTCGTCCTCGACGTGGAGGTCGCCCCCCACCGTGTAGTGGTGGAAGGCCTTGCTGCGGCGCGTCATCGTGACGTCGAAGCGCGTGAGGTTGCCGCATGCCGTGCACCGGTACCTGGTGGCCGTCGGATCCATCGCCGGGCATCGTAGTGCGGCGCAGGCGAGTGACGGATCGTCACCGGGTCGCGTTCGCCGACCCGGTTCTTGTCATCGGCGGTCCGTACGGTGGTCCTCATGAGCCTTCCCCTCCGCATCGACTGCGACGAGTGCGCCTTCCAGCACACCGACGCCTGCACCGATTGCGTCGTCACCTATCTGTGCACCCGCGAGGCCGACGACGCCGTCATCATCGACGTGGCCGAAGTCCGCGCCCTCCAGCTGCTCAGCGACACCGGTCTGGCGCCTCGTCTGCGTCACGCTCGTCGAACGGGTTGACCGCGCCTGAGCGGCGGGGAGCGGGGTGTCGCGCCTGAGCGGCGGGGAGCGGGGTGTCGCGCCTGAGCGGCGGGGAGCGGCATGCCTCCCGCCGTACCATGGCGCCGTGGACGCCGAGCGGTACGCCGACAGGTTGCGGGGCATCGGTGCCGACCACGGCCTGCACGCGGTCGGCATCGCCGACGCGGGGCCGTTCGCCGGCACCCGGGTGGTCCTCGAGGAGCGCAAGGCCGAGGGCCTCCACGGCGGCATGCAGTTCACCTACCGCAATCCGGCTCGATCCACCGACCCGACCCGCACCGTGGCCGAGGCCCGATCGCTGATCGTCGCCGCCCGTGCCTACCCGTCGTCGCGCACGGAGACGTTGCCCGCGAACCACGCCCGCGTCGCCCGCTACGCCGCGGGTGACCACTACACCGTGCTGCGGTCGGGGCTCGACGCGATCGCGACCCAACTGCGCGACGACGGGTGGACGGCCCGGGTGCTGCTCGACGACAACGCGCTGGTCGACCGGGCGGCCGCGGCCCGCGCCGCGCTCGGCTGGTTCGGCAAGAACGCCAACATCCTCCTGCCCGGGCTCGGCAGCTACTTCGTGCTCGGGTCGGTCCTGACCGACGCCCTCCTGCCGCCAGCGCCCGAACCGCTCGACGACGCGTGCGGCACCTGCACGCGGTGCCTCGACGGGTGCCCGACCGGCGCGATCGTGGCGCCCGGCATCGTCGATGCCCGTCGGTGCCTCGCCTGGATGCTGCAGGCCGAGGGCGAGTTCCCCCTCGAGCACCGAGCGGCGCTCGGCGACCGGATCTACGGCTGCGACGAGTGCCAGGAGGTCTGCCCGCCGAACCGTCGTGTCGATCGGGGCGCGGCCGGTGTCGACCGCCAGGCGGACGCAGCGGAGGTCACCGCCCGCGACACCGTCGACCTGCTCGACCTGCTCGCCGCCGACGACGAGGAGCTGCTGGCGGCCTACGGGCGGTGGTACGTGCCGCGGCGCGATCCGCGCTACCTCCGACGCAACGCGCTCGTGGTGCTCGGCAACACCGGCGACCCCCGCGATCCGAGGGTGCGCCGATTGCTCGCCGGGTACCTGTCCTCGGGTGACGATCTGCTCGCCGAGCACGCTCGGTGGGCCGCGGTCCAGCTGGGTCTCGATCCCGCATCGCCCGACGGGGAGCCCCTCGGTGTCGACGCGGCCCGGAGCCTGGTGTCGTGACCCGACCCGTCCGGCACCTCCTCGTCACCAACGACTTCCCCCCGAAGATCGGCGGCATCCAGTCGTACCTGTGGGAGCTCTGGCGCCGGCTCGATCCGGCGACGGCAACCGTGCTGACCACCCCCTATGCGGATGCCGATGCGTTCGACGACGCCCAGGAGCTGCGGATCGAGCGCGATGCGGGGCGGGTCCTGCTGCCCACCGCGTCGGTGCGTCGTCGGATCGACGAGCTCGCCGCCGAGGTCGATGCCGACCTGGTGCTCATCGACCCCGCGTTCCCGCTGGGCCACGTGGGCCCCTCGCTCGAACGGCCCTATGGCGTCGTCCTCCACGGGGCCGAGGTCACGATCCCCGGTCGCTTGCCCGTCACCGAGCCCGTGCTCCGGCGGGCGGTGGCCGGCGCCCAGCTGGTGGTCGCCGCCGGCGGCTACCCGGCCGCGGAGGGTCGCCGCGTGGTCGGTGGGCGGCCACCCGAGGTGCAGATCCCGCCGGGCGTCGACGTCGACCGCTTCGTCCCCCTCGACGACGTCGAGCGCAAGGCGGCACGGGTGCGCTTCGGCCTCGACCCGGATGCACCGCTGGTGCTGAGCGTCAGCCGACTCGTGCCGCGCAAGGGGATGGACGTGCTCGTCGAGGCGGTCGCCGCGCTCGTCGACCGGGTACCCGATGTCCAGCTCGCCATCGCGGGATCGGGCCGCGACACGGCGCGGCTTGCCCGGTTGATCGGGGAGACCGGTGCGCCGGGCCGCCTCCTCGGTCGGGTGGACGATGCCGACCTCCCCGCCCTGTACGGCTGCGCCGACGTGTTCGCCATGCTCTGCCGCGACCGGTGGATGGGTCTCGAGCAGGAGGGGTTCGGCATCGTGTTCCTCGAGGCCGCCGCGGCGGGCGTCCCCCAGGTAGCGGGGCGCAGCGGCGGCTCGCACGAGGCGGTCGTGCACGGCGAGACCGGCCTGGTGGTCGACGACCCGCGCTCGGTGCCCGCGATCAGGGCTGCGCTGCACGACCTGCTGGTCGACCCTGTCGGTCGGGCGACGATGGGGGCTGCCGGTCGCCGACGCGTCGAACACGACCTGACCTACGACGTGCTCGCCCGACGGCTGGCCGATGCCATCACGGCCACCGGCCTGCACCTGCGCACCCACCGGTGAGCCCACGCGCCCGAACCTCGGTCGGGTGGCGGAGCCCGACTGCACATCGGCTCCGGGACCCGACGACAATGGCCCGGTGAGCAGCAACGAGCACCGCGGTGCCGGAGACGAGCCGATCGAGCAGGAGCCGATCGAGCAGGAGCCGATCGAGCAGGAGCCGATCGAACGCGAACCCAGGAAGCGGCGCGGGCTGCTCGCTCCGGACGAGCCGATCGAGGGGGGTTCGACGACCCGGATCCGTGTCGAACGCCCGCCCTACGACCCGGCCCAGGGGCGGGGCATCGTCGTGGTGTCGTGGGCCGGTACGGCGGTGTTCACGCTCGCAGCGGTGGTGGGGGCCATCTGGCCGTCGACCGCGGTTCTCTGCGTGATCGTCTCGCTCGTCCTGTTCGCCGTCGGAACTGTCGCGTTCGTCTCCGCGTTCTTCCGGGCGGTCAACCGCAGCCGGTACGAAGCGATCGGCATGGGCGGCCTCTACTTCCTGGCCGGGTCCACCGCGCCGGCTCGTGTGCAGGCGCTGCTCCTCGGGTCGCTGGGCGTGCAGACGGTCGTCGCGCTCGTCGCGGCCAGCATCCGGATGTACACCGGGCTGGCGTTCGGGATCCTCGTCCCGATGTTCGGCCTCGGCCTCGCCGGCCTGTGGGGGGCGCGCCACGGCACCTTCACCGAGCGCGAACCCGAGCCGGTCATCCCGGCGCGGTCGGACGCGGCCCCGTCCAAGAAGTCCCCCCGCGTCCGCTGACCGCGCGGTCCCACCCCACCCCACCCCCCACCCCAACCCAGCCCACCCATCCCCCACGCCAACCCCAGGCGTTCTGGCTGGACAGACGTGCCATATGCGGCGCGTCTTCCCAGCCAGTTGGGGTGAAGATCGGTGCCGGCGGTGACCGGGCGGCCGTGGGCCCGCTATCGTCGGCGGCGATGGTCGAGCAGGCGAGAGAGCACACCACGATCCAGGCCTCGGTGCAGACGTGTTTCGACACGCTCACCGACTTCGAGAGCTACCCGAGCTGGGCCGGCGACCTCAAGGAGGCCATCGTCATCGAGCGCGACGACGCCGGACACGCGATCGTCGTCGAGTACCGGGCCGCGGCCATGGGCCGCAGCACCACCTACCGCCTGCGCTACGACTACGCCGAGGCACCCCACCGCCTGGGGTGGCGTCTCGACGAGGGCGACATCCAGCGAGAGCTCGACGGTGCCTACGTGCTCGAACCCAACGCCGATGATCCCGCGTCCACCGACGTCGCCTACGACCTGTCGATCGACCTCATCATGCCGATCCCGGGTTTCGTGAAGCGCCGCGCCGAGGCCCGCATCCTCAAGACCGCGCTCGACTCGCTCAAGGAGCGCGTCGAAGGCCCGGAAGCCTGACCGGGGCCGGGGCCGGTCTCGTTGCGCGTCCTCCTCTTCACCGGCAAGGGAGGAGTGGGCAAGACGTCGGTTGCCGCGTCGACGGCGCTGCGCTGTGCCGACGGCGGTGCTCGCACCCTGGTGATGTCGACCGATCCGGCGCACTCGCTCGGCGATTCGTTCGATGTCGGGCTCGGGGCCACGCCGACCTCGATCACGCCCATGCTCTACGGCCAGCAGCTCGATGCCACGGAGCGCATGGAAGCGGAGTGGGGCGAGATCCGGGCCTACCTCACCGAGGTGTTCAGCTGGGCGGGCGCCGAGGGCATCGAGGCCGAGGAGCTCTCCGTCCCCCCGGGCCTCGACGAGCTGTTCAGCCTCACCGACATCAAGACCTTCGCCGACTCAGGTGACTGGGACGTCCTCGTCGTCGACTGCGCGCCCACGGCCGAGACCATCAGGCTGCTGTCGCTGCCCGACCTGCTCGAGTTCTACATGGAGCGGGTGTTCCCCATGGGGCGGCGCATCAACCGCCTCGTGTCTCCCGTGCTCCGCCGGGCCACCAACCTGCCCATTGCGGGCGACGACGTCTTCACCGCCACCCACCGCTTCTACGAGCGCCTCGAGGGCGTCAAGCGGGTGCTGTCGGACCGCGAGACCACGAGCGTGCGACTCGTCGTGAACCCCGAGCGCATGGTCATCGCCGAGGCTCGGCGCACCTACACCTACCTCTCGTTGTTCGGCTACCGGGTCGACGCGGTGCTCGCCAACCGCCTCCTTCCCGCCGATGTCACCGATCCCTGGTTCGAGGGGTGGCGGGCATCGCAGGCCGAGCACCTCACCGAGATCGAGGACGGCTTCGCCCCGCTTCCGGTGCTGCGGGCCGAGCTCGCCCGCGAGGAGCTCGTCGGCGTCGAGCGCCTGCGGGCCTTCGCCGACGAGCTCTACGGGGCCATCGATCCCGCAGCGATCCTGCACGACGGCGAGCCCTTCCGGATCGACCAGGTGGGCGAGAGCTTCGAGCTCGTGCAGGAGCTGCCGTTCGCCGACCACGACGACCTCGAGGTCGGCCGCCGCGATCACGAGTTGCTGCTCCGCATCGGTCCGTACCGTCGTTGCTTCGCGTTGCCCGACTCCCTGCGTCGCCGTCCCGTGACGGGGGCCCGGCTCGAAGACGGCGTCCTGCGGGTAACCTTCGGCAGTCCCGCACGTGGTGGG
>CAZGEF010000018.1:17668-38713 GCA_964525005.1 uncultured Rhabdothermincola sp. | reverse complement strand
TGAGCGTGGCGGCCTGGTCGACCGATGCGAGCAGCACGTCGACGACCCTCGCGGCGGCCAGGAGCAGCACGCCGAGGACCACGATGGCGAGCCGCCAGATCCAGATGTCGACGGCGATCCGGTCGCGCGCGTCCTGTAGCGCATGGGCGAGGTCGTCGATCACCTCCGGGAGGTCGCGGATGGACGCGGCGATGGTCTCGAGCTCGGTCGTGCTCGCCTGGAGCGTCTCGCCCGTGGCCCGGAGCTGCCCCGGGAGCGGATCGAGTCCGTCGGCGATGTCGCGGAGCTCGTCGGCCGCGCTCGGTGTGGTGTTGCCGGGGATGAACCGCTCGACCGTCTCCGCCACGTCGGCCAACCGATCGGCCGTCGACGCGAGGCCGTCGATGCCATCGGCCAGGTTGGTGCCTGCCGCGTCGCCCACCACCGCGCTGAGCTCGGCCACCTGGTCGGCCAGATCGGCCGCCGGCTCGACGACGTCACGGGCGACCTCGATGGACTCGGCGGCGACGTCGAGGCTCGACGAGATCGATCCGAAGGTCCGGTGGACGAGCACCAGGCCGATAGCGACCGTGATGACCGTGACCACAGCGAAGACGCGGACCCAGCGTCGGGCCCGGCGGGCGCCGTCGACGGTGACGAGTGCGAAGGGGACAGCCACGGAGCGACACCGTACCGGTGCACGAACGCGGCGGCCCGGGCCCGGGTCGGCGCGGAGATCGCCGGGAGGGTTCTTGCGTCGCGCCCACTCCAGCGGCGAACCTCTGGGGGTGAACGTCGTCGTGGTCTACGAGAGCCTCACCGGCAACACCAAGCGCGCCGCCGAGGCCATCGGCGCCGAGCTCGACCGTCGGGGGATCACCGTCGCGGTGTTCCCCGTCACCGAGATCGACTACCAGGCCCTGGCCGTGGCCGACCTGGTGGTGATGGGCAGCTGGGTCGACGGCCTGTTCGTCGTCGGCCAGAAGCCGGGGCGCTCGTTCCGCCTGGAGACGTTCCCGCCCATCGACGGCAAGCGCTGCGTCGTGTTCTGCACCTACGCCATCAACCCGGGCAAGGTCCTCGAGAAGATGACGACGATCATGGAGGATCGAGGCGCCGAGGTGCTCGGCGGCATGGCGATCCGTCGGAACAAGATCGACCGGGGCGCGGTGGACTTCGTCGACCGCACCGTCGCCAACGTGCTGGCGTGACGACGCCCGCTGCGTCGTCGTTGCCCGCGGGGAGCTACTGGGTGCTCGTCTACGAGTACGTCGACGACATGGCCGCCCGACGCGATCCGGTGCGTCCCGGCCACCTCGATCTCATCGCGCGCTTCCGCGATGCGGGCGACCTGGTGAACGCCGGAGCGCTCGGGGACCCGCCTCGTGGCGGGCTTCTCGTGTTCGCTCCCGGGTCGCGCGATGCCGTGGACCGGTTCGTGTCCGCCGACCCCTACGGCACCGCAGGACTCGTCACCGGCCACCGCATCGAGCCCTGGAACGTGGTCTGAGCGGTGCGTTGCGCCCCTCCGGGGCGACCACCACGAGGATCGGGTGGGCTCCGGTCAGGCCGGATCACGACGGGCAGTTCGTCAACGCGGCCTTGTAGGCGTCGACGAGGAGCTCCTTGCCCGCGTCGTTGGGGTGGATCGTGTCCTCGGTGGGACTCGTGCCCGGGTGGTCGCGCTGGTAGTCGCGCACCATCTGGTTCCAGTCGACGACCCTGATGCGGTCGTCCTCGTGCGCCAAGCTCCTGATGGTGTCGTTGATGGCCTTGGCCCGTCGGGGGACCTCGCTGGGGTCGACGCCGTCGTGGCGGACGGCATCGCTGACGGTCACCAGGTGGATGCAACGCACATCAGGGAACATGGCGACCATCTCTTCGAGCCGTGCACCGGCGTCATCGATGTCGGTGTCGCCCTGCATCACGTCGTTGGTGCCCAGGTTGATGATGATCTGTTCGTTCTTGCGTGCGACCGCCGACGCCGCGGCGCCCATCTGCTCGTCGATGCGGTGGCCGCTGGTGGCGTCGATCTTGACGGCGTAGCTGCCCCCGAGCGCGGCCCGCAGCTCGCCGCCGGACAGGAGGGTGATGGAGTCGCCGACCAGGCCCACGGGTTGGCGGGACGGTCGCGAGCCCAGGATCAGGGCCGCGGCGATGCCCACGACGAGGGTGACGACACCGATGGTTATGCCGATCTCGAGCGGGCCACGAGGCTCGCCGGTTGCTGCCCAGGTCACCCGTACACCGTAGGGGGTCCCGACGCGGGTTCTCGCGCGCCACGTGGCCGGTTCGGCCCCGTCGGCGATGGTCGATCGTCACACCGCTCTCGCCGGCACTACGGTCCGGTCGACGTCAGGGCATCGTCGATGGATCGCCCTGATCGTCCTTCGTCGTGACGTCGGGTGCACCAGCATCCGGGGGCGGCCCCGAACCGAGTCAGGGAGATCAACCATGGCAGCCGATCGATTCGAGGGGCAGGTCGTGATCGTGTCGGGAGCCGCGTCGGGCATCGGTGCCGCCTGCGCGGAACGCCTCCGCGACGAGGGAGCGACGGTGATCGGCTTCGACGTGCAGGACGGCCCCGGCGTGACGATGGTCGACGTCTGCGACGAGGACCGGATCGCCACGGCGGTGGCTGATGTGGTCGCCGACTACGAGCGCATCGACGGCGTCGTGACGGCGGCGGGTGTGGCCGGGGGCGGTCCCGTCCACGCCCTGGCCCGCGAGGAGTGGGCCCGGATCATCGAGGTGAACCTGACCGGCACCTTCCTGCTCGCGAAGCACGCCCTCGGCGCCATGATCGACCAGGAGCCGCGCAACGGCGAGCGGGGGTCGATCGTGACCGTGGCGAGCATCGAGGGTCTCGAAGGCACGGCAGGCGGGAGCGCGTACAACGCCTCGAAGGGTGGTGTCGTGCTCCTCACCAAGAACATGGCGATCGACTACGGGCGCCAGGGGATCCGAGTCAACGCCATCTGCCCCGGTTTCGTGGTGACCCCGATGCTCGAGGGCATCTACTCGATGGAAGGCATGGAGGAGATCCGCAGCAGCTACGTGCACGAGCACAAGCTGGGTCGGTTCGGCGAGCCGAGTGAGATCGCGTCCGTCGCCGCGTTCCTCTTGTCGACCGACGCGTCGTTCGTCACGGGCCAGGCCATCGCGGTCGATGGGGGCTACACGGCGGGCCGCGACCACGGCATCCGCGACCTCATGGGTCTGTAGCGCCTGGGTCGGTAGCGCCTGGGCCTGCGTCGCTCTGGCCGGGGTCACATCACCAGGACCCGCCGCCACCTCCGCCGCCCCCACCGCCGGAGAAGCCGCCGCCTCCCGAGAACCCGCTCGATCCGCTCGAGCTCGGGGCGGGCACCGACGACAGGGTCGAACCCGCAGCGGACGCGAAGCTCGTGGTCGCCCCCACGAACAGCACGGGGCTGAACGGGTCGCGGCCCACGTACCAGGTCGTCCCGGCGGGCATGGCTTGCGATCCCAGCGGCTCGAAGGTCTTGGCCCACCGCTTGGCCTCGCCCAGCACGATGGCGTAGGGCAGGTACTCCGAGAAGATGTTGCGCTGCTCGGCCCAGCGCGCCCGTGGGGCCTCGGAGTCGGTGATGAAGTGCTCGAAGCCCTTCGAGCGGAGGTAGAGCCCGTAGCCGACCGGGTTGCGGCGCGGGAAGGTCGAGGCGCTCAAGAGCAGCACCAGCGAGGCGATGAACGGCGCCAGGGCGATCAGGGCGAACGTGGAGTAGATGATCGCGAACACGAGCACGGCGCCGGTCAGCAGCGTGAGCAGGACACCGATGAGCTGCCAGCGGTGCCGGACCCGGCTGGGCTGCTCGGCGAACCAGTCGCGGTCGACGGCGTCCTGCTGGATCTGCTCCTTCACCGTGGTGAGATGCGACGCGAACGAGTCCTTGAGGCTCGACAGGTCGCGCTCGGTGGTGGAGCCGGGGAAGATCGCCCGGATGAGCGTGGTCTCGTAGCTCAGCCAGCGCTCACCGGGCCCGGTCTCCTCTGGCCTGGTGAGCAGCGTGAGGCGGTGGTCGGAACCCCGCTCCTCGATGCGGAGGTGCCCGCGCACCGCGAGATCGATCAGCGTCGCCGTGACGTCGACGTCGGACACCCGTTCGTTGCGGAGCATGGCGAGCTGCGCAGGCCGGATGCCGTCCGGCGGGGCGAACTCGACCGGAGACCCTTCGTCGTCGAACAGCGGGACGGGGCTCCCGGTGGTGCCGGCCGGTGCGAACGCCACGTCGACGGGGGCGCCGGCGGCCCGACGATCGCGCCCGACGGCGAACCCGAGAACGGCCACCCCGCCGACGAGGACGACCAGCGCGCCGAGCCCACCCGCGATGGTCAGCCCCGAGAGGGTGAAGGCCCGGGACAGCGACCACGGTTCCTGGTAGTAGCGCGGCGTGCCGCTCACGGATCCGGCCGGCATCTCGAGCGCGACGGTCAGGCCTTCGCCGCTGCGCAGCACCGTCTGCGAGAAGGTGGTGCGGTTGCTCGACGGTTCGATGCCGGTGCACGACGTCGTCGAGCCGTAGCGACCCACCCAGCACGCCGTGCGGGTCGGTGCCACCGGCGTCTCGATCGGGTTGGCCACGTGGAAGAGGGCGACCGGCCAGCGGTCGCCCGTCGTGTTCCACATGAGCTCGACGGTGTCGACGCCGTCATCGGTCGTCTGGGGGTCGAGCACGCCGTCGAGCCGGTACCGGATCTCGTAGACGTGGTGTCCCGACACCGTGTGGGTCGGCGAGCCGATCTTGAGCTGGAGGTTGCCGCCGGCCCAGATCTCCTCGTACTGGTCGGGCGCGGTGAGGCTCGAGACCGAGATGTTCGAGATCGGGTAGACCCGGTTCCACCGGTCGTTGCAGTGACGGGTGAGCACGAGGTCGCGGTAGATGCCGTGGCGCGGCACGGGGCCGAAGTTGTAGTCGATCCTCTCGACCACATCGAGGGAGCCGTTGGTCAGCACGCGCATCTCGCTGGTGAAGCTGAGGATCGACTCGACGGTCGACGGGGGCGAGATCGAGGGGAGCGTCACCGTCCCGACGGGCGAGTCGATCGACTCGACGCTGCGCGGGATGGGCGTGGTGGCGGCGTCGCAATCGATGTCGTCGCGCTCCTGGACCTTGCCCGACGAACCGGGGAGCTGGAGGTCCCAGCTCTGCGATGCGCTCGCGCCCGAGAACGCCGCGATCGGGATCACGAAGAAGAGGCAGCACAGGACCAGGCTGACCATCCGGCGACCGACAGAACCTTGGGCCATCGACGAACGGTAGCGCCGGGTACCGGTGGCGTCATGACCTCCCGGTGCTGAGGCCGAAGAGCTCGCCGTGGTCCGAGCGGCCCGTGATAGAAGCGAACCAGAGCGGGGATCTCGACGTGGCACCGGCCCCGAAGCCGAGGTTTAGCTGAAAGCTAAGGTGCTCGACATGGTCATCGGAGTCGCGGTCGCGGGGGTCGTCGCGCTCGGGCTGCTCGTGGCGGTGCTCGTGCAGCGGCGTCGCCTGCACGAGGCCGCGAACCTGCTGGTCGACGCCGAGCGTCGCCTGGTCCTCGCCGACGAACGGGCCGAGAAGGCCGAGTCCGACACCCGCTCGGCCGATGCCCGCCGCACCACGGCCGAGGAGCGCATCGGCGAGCTCGAGGGCGAGCTGACCGACGCCAAGGCGGCGACGGCGTCGGCCGAGGCGGCACGCGACGCGGCCGAGGGGCGCGCCACGGAGGCCCGTGAGGCAGGAGCTCGATTGATCGAGGCGTCGGCGGTTCGTGCCGACGTCGGCGGGCTGTGGTTCCTCGAGGCGCTCCGCGTCGAACGCCGTTGGCGCTCCACGCTGGGTGCACCCGAGTCCTCGCCCTTCGACGACGACGGCGAACCGGCGCGCCTGGCGCTCGCTGCCGTCGCCGAGGTGATCCGGGAGGAGAGCGGCACCTCGTTCGACGTTGCCTGGGACCTCGACGACCCGGTGCCTCCCGGGTTGGCGTTGGCGCTCGTGCGGGCGGGCGACGAGCTGCTGTCGGCGCTGTCGATCGGTTCCGACGGTGGTGCGCTCCGGATCGGACCGGTGGCGGACGGGATCCGTCTCACGCTGGAGGTCGAGCCGGAACCGGAGCTACCCGCCGAGCTCCTCGCCGTGTTCGGCGTCCTCGGGTGGGAGGTGGGTGCCGATCACGGACCGACTCGATCGTTGACGGTCACCGTCCCGATCGGCTCGGCATCGAGCCCCTGAGCCGCATCGCCGACGGGGTTGCGTCGCTGGACCAGGTGAGCGATCACGAGCGTGCCCACGTTGCTCGTCGTGTGGGTCATGATCGGGGCGACCACGCTGCCCGTGGTGAGCCGTTCGACGCTGAACATCAAGCCGGCGAGCGTGGTGAAGGCGACCGTTCCCGCGACCACCGCGGCGGGGGGACGGTCGTCGGTGAGGGGGTTCATGTCCCGGTCGGCGAGGGACGGCAGCACATGCCACAGGCCGAAGAGCACCGAGGTCGCGGCGACCGCTGCCGGTGTGGACATCCGGCGGCGCGCCAGGCCGAGCAGGGCCCCACGGAAGATGAGCTCCTCGGACAGGGCGGTGCCGAGCGGGATCTCGACCACGGCTCGGAACGCGACCGTCGACGGGGCCACGTCGCGGAGGCGCCGGTCCTCGAAGAGCCGCCGGGTCCGCGGTGACCACGCCGCGAGCCCGAGCGCCCCCAGCAGCGCGGCCGACACGATCGCGCCCCGCTTGAGGCCCGCCAGGCCGTGGCTCGGGGCGAGTCCGAGGTCCTCGACGGTCGCGCCCGCCGCGAGCGCGGCGGCGACGGTCGCTCCGGCCGTGGCCAGATGGGTCGCGACGTGCACCCGCCGGGGCACGACACGGTGGTCGAGCACGTGCGCGGCGGCGAGCCCGGACACGACGGCGACCTCGGCCGCGGGGAACCCGCCGGCCCGGCCGCTCGGCGTGGACGCGTCGCCGGATGTGTATGCGTCTCCGACGGGCACCGCAGGAGCGTAGCGTTGCGGCCAACCAGGTCGACCTGGTCACCGCGGTGCCGAGGTCGACGACCGGCGCAGGCTCGGCTTCGGAGCCCGCTCGAACAGGGGACCGCTTCGACCATGCGCACGCCATCGCCCTACGACCCGAGCGACGAGTGGTTTCGCCGTCCCGACGTGTGGTCGGGCGTGGTGCTCGGCGCCGCCTTCGCCACGCGCTCGTTCGGACCGTCGCTGATGCCGCGCAAGACCGCGAACCAGGCGCTGGTCAGCGGAGCGACGGCGGCGGGCGGGTTCGCGCTCGGCAACGCGGTCTACGGCATCGTCGGGGGCCCCTTCGACCTCCACGACCAGCCGTACGTCTTCGGGACGACGGCGCTCGCGGGCCTGGGGGTGTCGCTCGCGTACCGCGAGCGACCGGGGGAGGGGCTCGACCGCTCCGCCATCCGGGCGATGGGCCAGAGCCTGCTCGCCGGCTCGGTCGCGTGCGGGGTGGTGAGCCTCGTCCGTCGTGCACCCCACCCCGCTCGAGCCGGGCTCGTGGCCGCGGGCGTCGGTGCCGCGCTGGGATCGGTGAGCGTCGTGCGGGACCTCCGCTGCCAGATGGACGCCCTCGACGACGTCGATCCGGCTCCGCCCCGACCGTTGCCCGCCCTGGGCCAGAGCGTCACGGTCGCCGGGGTGCTCGCCGCGGTGGTCAACGGGTACCGGCGCAGCGGCCGGGGGGTCGCAGCGATGTTGGAGCGACGGTTCGGGCTGTCGCCCGACGTCGCCGCGGTGGGTGGCCGGGTGGGAGCGACCGTCGCCTGGGGCGCCATCGGTGCCGCGTTCGCCGACACGTTCGTGCGTGGTATGGCGCTCTACGACCGGGTCGTGGACCCGGGCTACGACCGGCCACCCGACAGCGCTCGGCGTTCGGGCGGACCGGGTTCCGGTGTCGAGTTCGCCCGGACGGGCCGCCAGGGCCGTCGGTTCATCGGCAACGTGCCGTCGGTCGACGAGATCGCGGCGGTGATGGGAGAGCCCGCGTCGGCCGAGCCGATCCGGGTGTTCGTGGGCTACGACTCGGGCTCCGACGCCGACGAGCGCGTGGGGCTGGCCCTGGCGGAGCTCGAGCGCACCGGTGCCTACGACCGGTCGCTCATCATGGTGGGTTCCCCGGCGGGCACGGGCTACGTCGACACCGTCCCGTTCGAGACCGTCGACTACCTGGTGCGCGGCGATGTCGCGTCGGTGTGCGTGCAGTACGAGCGGTTGCCGTCGCTGCTCGCGCTGCACCGAGTCGGGGTGGGTGCGGCGCACCTGCGGCGCCTCCTGGCCGGCATCGCCGAAGCCGTCCGTGCCCGGCCTCGGTCCCGGCGACCCCGGGTGGTGCTGTTCGGCGAGAGCCTGGGGTGCTGGGCGGGGCAGGATGCCTTGCTGCCGGGCGGTCTCGACCGTCTCGACGAGTGGGGTGTCGACCGAGCGCTCTTCGCGGGGACGCCGTTCTACTCCGGCTGGATGCGCAACGCCCTCGAGCACGGCTCCACGCCCCGAGGCGCGGTCGTCGAGGTCGACTCGGCAGCCGAGCTCGCCGCGCTCGGGGGAGAACGGCTCCGCGACGTGCGCGTCGTGCTGCTCAACCACGACGACGACCCCGTGCGCAAGCTCACCCTCGACCTGTTCGTCAAGCGACCGGTGTGGCTCGAGCACCCCCGGCCGGCAGGCGTGAGCGGCCGCCAGCGCTACGCCCCGCTGGTGACGGCGGTGCAGACCATCGTCGACACCGCCAACGCCACCAACCAGGTGCCCGGGGTCTTCCGGGCCGTCGGCCACGACTACCGGCTCGACCTGCCGGCAGCGGTGGTCGATGCGTACGGCCTCGGTCGGCCGTCGGCTGAGGTCTGGACCCGGCTGCTCGACAAGCTCCAAGCCGACGAAGCGGCGCGCGCCGCCCGGTTCCACCGCCTGCAACCGGGCGAGGACGTCGAGCTCGACGAACGCATCGACGCCACCGTGGTCGCCTCGCTCGGAACCGGCCGGTGATCAGGGGCCGGTGATCAGGTGGCCGGTGATCAGTGACCCAGGGCGCGCTCCAACTCGGTCTTGCTCATGCGCGACCGACCGGGCAGATCCTTGCGCTTGGCCTCCTCGTAGAGATCCCGATAGCTGGGGCCCTCGTCGATGGGCTCCCGGCGTTCTGCGGCAGCAGTCCAGGTTCGGCGAGTGTCGACGGGCATCAGGTCCTCCTCGAGTGGGCGACACGCGGCGGTGTCGGCGGTGATCTGAGTCGGTCGGCTCCCTACCCGCCGCAGCGCCGGCCAGAACACGCCGACGAGGCATGAAGCTCCGATGCCACGGGTAGGGTCGCGCCCATGACCGACACGGCTGAGCCCCTCCTGACGGTCGACTCGGCGGCCGAGCCCGGCACGGTGGTGCTGGCCCTGCGCGGCGAGCTCGACCCCCACACCGCGCCGATCCTCGACGATCACGTCGGGCGGGCCCTCGATGCGGGGGCGTCCACGGTGGTCCTCGACCTCGCCGCGTTGTCCTTCATCGACTCGTCAGGTCTGCGTTCGGTCATCGCCGCCCACAAGGGGTTGGCCGAGCGGGGCGGCACCTTGGTGCTGCGCGCTCCCGGTCCCACCACCCAGCGCCTGCTCGACGTCACCGGCCTCGACGACCTG
Organism: uncultured Rhabdothermincola sp.; assembly: GCA_964525005.1. Classification (GTDB taxonomy): domain Bacteria; phylum Actinomycetota; class Acidimicrobiia; order Acidimicrobiales; family Acidimicrobilacustridaceae; genus CAZALT01. The sequence goes on along the minus strand of CAZGEF010000018.1, from coordinate 29,086 downwards.
CTCGTCGTCGAGCCATGACGGTCGACGTCGACTCGGGCACCCGGGACGCGCCGTCACGGGACGTCGTCCTCGTCACGATCCCCGGCGACACCCGGTTCCTGCGCATCGCTCGCCTCACCGCGGCGGCGCTGGCCTCCGACCTCGGATTCAACGTCGACGACATCGAGGACCTGCGGATCGCCGTCGACGAGTCCTGCGCAGCGGTGATCTCCGGGGCGCCTGCCGGAACGACGCTCGAGCTCCGCTACCTCCCTTCGGTCGACGGCCGAGCCGTGTCGGTCGAGGGCACCTGTGTGCTCGAGGTGGGTGCCGACGCCGCGGAGGCGGTCGTGCTGCATCCCGTCGCGGCCGAGCTCCTCGACCTCACGACGACCTCCCACGCGTTCTGGACCCTCGATCGCGGCCGGTCGTTCCGCTTCGAGAAGGTCGTGGAGGACGATGGTGACGGCGCGTGAGGTCAGCGGTTCGTCAGTTCACGACCTGACCGACCGCGAGGGGATGACGGCGGCGTTCCGCGAGCTGCGGGCATCCGGTGCCGTCGGGCTGCGCAACCGGATCGTCGAGGCCAACACCCGACTCGCCGACTACCACGTCCGACGGTTCGCCGGTCGAGGCGTGGCCGACGACGACCTCCGCCAGATCGCCAACCTCGCGATCGTGAGCGCGGTGGACCGCTTCGACCCCGAGGTCGGCGTGGCCTTCTCGACGTTCGCGAACCGCACCATCGAGGGCGAGCTCAAGCGCTACCTCCGCGACCGGACCTGGTCGGTCCGTCCGCCGCGCCGGTCCCAGGAGCTTCACCTGGAGATCCGCAAGGCGGAAGAGGAGCTCACCCAACTGCTCGGCCGTCCGCCCACGGTGACCGAGATCGCCACCGAGGTGCGCGAGACCGAGGACCACGTCCTCGAGGCGATGGAGGCGGGCGTCGCCCACCGGGCGGCGAGCATCGACCAGCCGGTCGGGACCGACGACACCGGGACGTCCGCGACGCTGGCCGATCGCCGGCTCGGCACCGTCGACCGAGGGTTCGCGGAGGTCGACGAGCGGCTGATCGTCGAGGACCTCCTCGAGGGGCTACCCCCGCGTGAACGCACGATCCTCGAGCTCCGGTTCTACGAGCGCAAGTCGCAGGAGGAGATCGCGGACCGCCTCGGTGTGAGCCAGTCGTACCTCTCGCGGCTCCTGCGGCGCACGCTGGTGGAGCTGCGGGGTCGCATCGGCGACTGACGGCGCCATCACGCAGGTGGCCTCGTCACGCGGTCGGCTCAGCGGGGAACAGGTCGACGGGCCACAGGTGCTTGGAGCGCACGACGTTGATCTCGCTCGCGAGCACGACGAGCCAGCCGAGGATCGTCAGCCACGCCATGAGGCCGATCACGATGGCGAAGGTCCCGTAGGTCGCCGAGGCCTCCCGGATCCGGGTGGCGATCAGCCAGGTGCCGCACACCTGGAGCACGACCCAGCCGACGCCGATGACCACCGCTCCCGGCGCGTGGTCGCGCCACGGGGGGCCGCCCCCACCCAGCACCACGAGCGCGGTCAGCGCCACCGCGGTCGCGACCCCGGCGGAGAGCACGAGGGTCACGAGCCGGCTGACCAACGGGAGGTCGACGACGGCGCCGACGGTCCCGACGCCGATCAGGACGGCCAACGCCACGCCGAACACCACGACGAGGGCGAGGCTCCGGACCTTGCGGGACACGAAGCCCGTGTGATCGGCCGCCGGGATCTCCCAGACGCGCAGCAAGACGTCCTGGAGGGTGTCGAGGATGCCCAGCCCGGCCCACAGCGCGACGAGGGTGCCCAGCACCAGGATCCAGCCGTGGCCCGAGGCGGGTCCGACCTGGGCCAGGTCGTCGCCGACCACGGGCACCTGGGCGAGCGCGGTGCCGAGCACCCGCTCCTGGAGCTCGGGGTCATCCGCGAGCACGACGCGCAGCACCGTCACCAAGACGAGCAGCAGCGGGAAGAGGGACAGGAAGCCGTAGTAGGCGAGGAGGGCAGCGAGCTGGCTGCCTCGATCACCGCTGGTGTGGCGGACGACACCGACGATGAACGCGGCGGGCCGGTGCGACCGCTGGAAGGCGTCGACCCGGTGCTGCAGCGGGACCAGGTCCATCGGTGGCGACGCTCCTCACCCTCTGCCCTGACGATCGACTCCGGCGATCGGGCCCTGACGCCGGACGATCGGCCCGGTGGCACCGTGGCTCGAGGGGCCTCGACCGCGGGGTGCGGGTACCTTACCCGTGTGGCTCGCTGGGCGTTCTCGGACCGACGCGAGGCCCTCGCGGTCGTCTCGTCGCTCGGCTTCGTGGTCGGGTTGTCCGTGCTGTGCTCGGTGGCGCCCGGTCGCGTGGTACCGAGCATCATCGTGCTCATCAGCCCGCTGGTCGCCTGCACGGCGGCGCGCCCACGGTGGACGGCGGTCGTCGGGGTCACCGCCATCGTCAGCGGGTCGTTGCTGATCTCCGGGGGAGAGCTCGGCCTCGCCGCGGTCATCGCTCGGTTGACCATCCTCGCCGTCGTCGCGCTGTTCGCGGTCTGGCTCGCCGATGAGCGTGTTCGGCGTGAAGGTGCGTTGGCGGAGAGCGCGGCGCGGGGCCAGTTCGTCGACCTGGCCGAGACGAGCGCCGACCTCATCGGCATGTTCTCCGCCGACGGTTCGATCAGGTATCTGAACCCCTCCGGGTTGGCCATGCTCGGGCTGTCGAGCCTCGACGAGCTCGAGCACATCGAACCGCTCGACGTCGTGCCCCGCGAGTTCCACGATCTGCTCGGCACCGTCGCCGAGGCGCTGGAGCAGTCGGGCCAGTGGCTCGGCGAGATCCAGTTCCGCCGCCTCGACGACCGCTCGCTCGTCGATGTCGAGATGCTCGCCTTCGAGATGGCCAGCGACCCGCAGGCGGCCCTCGCCGTGGTGTGTCGGGACATCAGCGACCGCAAGCAGAGCGCGGCCGCCCTCGAGATGAGCGAGCTCCGCTACCGGACCCTCGTCGAGGCCACGAGCGCCGTCACGTGGACCACCGACCCCGATGGGAGGTTCGTCGAACCGCAACCGTCGTGGAGCGCCTTCACCGGCCAGGCCGATCGCACCTACGAAGGGTTCGGCTGGTCCGACGCGATGCATCCCGACGACCTCGACATGGTGTGGGCACGGTGGCGTACCTCGGTGGAGTCCCGTTCGTTCTACGCCGCCGAGCCCCGCCTGTGGCACGCGCCGTCGGCGACGTTCCGGCGGGTGCTCATCACCGGTGCACCGGTGCTCGACGACGACGGCGGGCTCCGCAGCTGGTTCGGCGCGGTCCTCGACATCGACGACCGGCGCCGGGCCGAGGAGCGCGCGGCGGAGGCCGCACACCGCCTGAACCTCGTGATGCAGACCGCACCGGTGGGCATCGCCTTCTTCGGCCCGGACCTGCGCTACCTCGTGCTCAACGAGCGGTTCGCCGAGCTCGACGGCGTTCCCCGTGACGACCACATCGGCTGCTCCATCACGGACGTGACGCCGTCGGCGGCACCGTGGCTCTACCCGCTCATCCTCAAGGTGTTCGACAGCGGGCTCCCCCTCGTCGACATCGAGGTCGATGCCGTGCTCGACGACGACGGCACGCCACCCGACATCTGGCTCCTGAACGTGGTCCCGGTCGAGGACGTGAGCGGGGACCGGGTCGGTGTGGGTCTGACCGTCATCGACGTGACCGACCGCCATCGCCGTGAGCGTGACCTCCGGGCAGCGTTCGAGGAGCGTGACCACATCGCACGGGCGCTCCAGAACGCGCTCCTGCCCCCGGATCTGCCGGTCCTCGAGGGGATCGACGTCACCGCCCGGTACCTGCCGGCCGGAGCGGGAGCCGAGGTGGGTGGCGACTTCTACGACGTCATCGAGGACGGTGCGGGGCGGTGGCACGTCGTCATCGGCGACGTGTGCGGCAAGGGGCCCGATGCCGCGGCCCTCACCGGACTGGCCCGCCACACCCTGCGGGCCGCCGCGATCGGCCGGGGTGAGCCGGTCGAGCTGCTGACGTTGGTGAACGAGGCGCTGCGCCGGGAGGACACCGACCGGTTCTTGACCCTGGTCGACCTCATGCTGGACCTGTCGGGCGACGCTCCGAAGGTCACGACCGTGCTCGCCGGCCACCCTCCTCCGCTGCTCCTGCGCGACGGCGAGGTGCACGAGATGGGGAGCTACGGCGCGCTGCTCGGGGTGTTCGACGAGGTCTCGCTCGTGCCGACGATCGGGTTCCTCGAGCCGGGCGACATCGTCATCGCCTACACCGACGGGCTGATCGAGCACCAGGGGCCGACCACCTTCGGCGAGCCCGAGCTGCGCGCCCTGCTCGCTTCGTGCGCCGGTCTCGACGGCGAGGCGACCTCGGAGCGGATCACGAACCGGGTGGTCGAACTGCGGTCGTCGGAGTCGAGCGAGGACGACGTCGCGTTCCTGGTGCTCGCCGTGCCTCGTGTCGCCGTGGATCCGCACGCCGGATCCCGAGACGCCGATGCCCCGGACGCTGATACCCAGGGGGTTGCCGCCCGGCCGGCCGGGCTTCGGGTCGCTCGCGATGTCGTGTGTCGTGCCGAGTTCCCGGCGGAGACCTCGAGCCCCGGTCGGGCACGGTCGTTCCTGCGCCGCGTGCTCGACGACTGGTCGTGCGCCGACGATGTCGGGGTCGTCGAGGTCGCACAGCTGCTGGTGAGCGAACTTGTGGGCAACACGGTGCAGCACGCCAGCGGACCGGCGGTCGTCACGGCCACCCTCGGGCGTGACCGCATCAGGGTTTCGGTCGCCGACCGGGAGCCGTCCCCACCTGTCGCCCGGCGAGGTGGACCCCTCGCCCCCAACGGCCGAGGGCTGCTCATCCTCGACGAGCTGGCCGCCGACTGGGGCATCACCGAGGTGATGGGGCCGCCGGGCAAGGCCGTGTGGTTCGAGATCGACCGGCCCGCTGCGGACGGGTCGTGACGGAACGTGCGCCGGAGGCGCTAATCTGACGGGTCGTCAGATGTCGGTGCCCCGCACCGCCATCCGACCCCGTTCCACCCGCCGCGTTGGAGGACCACATGTTGGACGAGCTGATCAAGGGCGCCACGATCATCGACGGGACGGGCAGGCCCGGGTTCGTCGGCGATGTCGGGATCCGGGACGGCCGCATCGTGGCGGTCGGCGACATCGACGACGACGCCGCCTCGGTCTTCGACGCCACCGGGCTCATGCTGGCCCCGGGGTTCATCGACCCGCACACCCACTACGACGCGCAGATCTTCTGGGACCCGGCCGCCTCGCCCTCCAACATCCACGGCGTGACCACCATCGTCGGCGGAAACTGCGGGTTCACGCTGGCGCCCCTGCACGCCAAGGACGCCGACTACACCCGCCAGATGATGGCCAAGGTCGAGGGCATGGACCTGGCCGCACTCGAGGCCGGCGTCCCGTGGAACTGGGAGACCTTCGGCGAGTACCTCGACCGCCTGGAGGGCAACGTCGGGGTCAACGCCGCGTTCCTCGTCGGGCACTGCGCGCTGCGGCGCTACGTCATGGGCGAGGAGTCGGTGGGCAACGACGCGAGCGCCGAGCAGATCGCCGAGATGCAGCGGGTGCTCTCCGAGTCGATCGAGTCGGGTGGTCTCGGCTTCTCGACGACGCTCAGCCGGACCCACTCCGACGGCGACGGCGAACCGGTCCCGTCACGCTGGTCGAACAAGGACGAGCTGCTCGCGCTGTGCGCGGTGGTCGAACGGTTCCCCGGCACCACGCTCGAAGCCATGACCGACGGCTGCCTCGACCGCTTCAGCGACGAGGAGATCGACCTGTTCGCCGACATGTCGGCCACGGCCAAGCGGCCGCTCAACTGGAACGTGCTGACGGTCGACTCGGCTGAACCGGGCCGGATCCCGCGCCAGCTCGGCGCCGCTGACGTGGCCGCCGACCGCGGCGGACGCATCGTGGCGCTCACGCTGCCCGTGCAGGTCCCGATGAACATGAGCTTCCGCAACTTCTGCGGCCTGTTCCTCATCCCGGGCTGGGACGAGGTGCTGGGGCTGCCGATCCCGGAGCGGATGGACAAGCTCCAGGATCCGGCCGTGCAGGCCCGCATGCTCGAGCAGGCCGCCGCGCCCGAAGCCGGCGTGTTCAAGCGACTGGCCGACTTCGACAACTACATCATCGGTGACACCTACGCCCCGGAGAACGAGGGCTTCAACGGCCGCAAGGTGTCCGACATCGCCGGCGAGCAGGGCAAGAGCTCGTTCGCCGCCCTCGTCGACATCTTGGTGACCGACGAGCTGCGCACGGTCCTGTGGCCCATCCCGCCCGACGGCGACGACGCCTCGTGGCAGCTGCGCAAGGAGGTGTGGGGCGACGCCCGGGCCATGATCGGCGGCTCCGACGCCGGGGCCCACCTCGACCGCATGTCGGGTGCGCCGTTCCCGACCCGCTTCCTCGCCGACTGCCTGCGCGGCCGCAAGCTGGTGCCGGTCGAGCGCGCCGTGCAGCTCATGACCCAGGTGCCGGCGGACCTGTTCGGCTTCAAGGACCGGGGTCTGATCGCCGAAGGCAACTTCGCCGACATCTTGATCTTCGACCCCGAGACCGTCGGCGCCGGCATGGCGACGCTGGTCAACGACCTCCCGGCCGATGCACCACGGCTCACCGCCGAGGCGCACGGCGTGGTCCGGGTGCTCGTCAACGGCGTCGAGACCGTGCGCGACAACCTGGCCACGGGAGCACTGCCGGGTTCGGTCCTGCGCTCCGGTCGCGACACGAACACCGTCGCCACGAGCTGACGCGGGCTCCCGGTCGGCCGGTTCGGTGGGTCCGGCGGGTCCGGCCCGCTCACCTGGGTGGCGAGTAGGTTCGACGGCGATGGCTGGCGACCCTGCTCCCCAGATCTCGGGCATCGCCGAGGCCTACCACCTGGGTGAGGTCATCGTCGGTGAGGTCCTCGTCGACGCCGCCGACGAGGTCACCGTGGCGCTGGTGTTCGAGACGTCCGGTTCGTGCGATCCGGAGCGCGCCGTGCTGCGCCAGGTCGTGTCGGGGCCGTGCACCGGCTCGGCGCCGTTTCGCCTCGACGGGCCCCGGTGGCCACCCACCTACGAGGGCACGCTGTTCGCCGGCAACTGGTACCTGGAGGTGTCTGCAACGGTCGGTGGTCGGCGGGGGTCCGCCCGTCGGGAGGTGACGGTGGACGCCGCAGGTCTCGGCATCGAGGTCGCTCCGGTACGAGCTGCGTCGAACCGACCCTCGGGCTCTGCGCGACGTTCGGGCCGGGGTGTCCGCCTGGTCGTGCTGGCCGTGCTCGAGGTGGCGAGCATCGTCGCCGTCGTGGTGGGGGCGATCACCGGTTCGCCGTTGTGGGCCGTCGGGCTCGTCGTCGGGCTCGCCCTCGTCCTCCCGCTGGTCGGAACCGTGCAGGGGTTCCTGGCGCACCGGGTGGCGGGGTCGCTCTCGGGCCATGTCGAACAGCACGGCGACGTCCTCGTCGTGCACGTCGAGTTGGAGCGGGTCGAGGCCGTCGAATCGGTGACGGCCAGCCTGCGCGTCGTCGAGGCAACCCAGCGAGGCGTGGGCTACGACCACCCGGAGTCACGCCGCCACCTGGTCCACCGGCACGACACCGTCCTCGAACCTGTTGGCGACGGCGCCGACGGCGGTCCTGGTGCCGGCGGCGGGTTCGCCGGTGAGCTCGCGCTGCCGGGAGATGGCCGGGTTCCCTGCACGATCGGGCACTCGAGCGCGCAGGTCGACTGGTCGGTCGAGGTGCGTGCGGTGCTGGGCGGAGCTCCCGACATCGTGGACGAGCTCGCCATCGTCGCCCGTCCCCAGCGGCCGTGACGACGGGCCGCCCGACGGCTGCTCGTACGGCGGCTACTCGTACTTCTGGCCGATGGTGCGCAGGAGGTCCATGAGGTTCACCGGCGAGTCCGGGGCGTGTGCCCCGGGCTCGATGTGCACCTTGCGCAGCGTGCCGGTGTAGGGGAACGTGCCGAAGCGCTCGTAGATGTCCCACGACACCGGTGACCGCCGGTCGAGCCCGATGTCGATCCCCTCGAACGGGGAGATGCCGTAGAGCATGGGGACGCCCTCGAGCGTGCCGCGCGTCTCGCCGTCGACGAGCAGATCGACGGTCCAGGTGCCGCCGCCCGGCGCCGTCATCGAGAGCGTGATCTCGCTCGCGCCCGCGGGCAACGCGCCGCCTTCGAGGTGACGGATGTGGCCCCGGCCGTCGTTGTGCACGAAGGTCACCACGTCGTCGAGGACGTAGACGCCGTAGCCCGACCCCTGGTCGCCGTGGGCGAAGAGGTAGCCCCGGTCGCCCGGCTCGAAGTCGACCTCGGCCCGGAACGCGCAGCTGCGGAACCAGATGAGCTGCACCGAGCGCCAGCGTTCGAGCGTCGGCGTCCCCGGCAACACGGTGATCGGCTCGCCGAACACCTCGGTCCACGGCGGGCGCTGGACGTACTTGAGGCTGGAGCCCTCGTCGAGGGGATAGACCTGCTTGCGCCAGGCGAGCTCCTCCCAGGCGTCGATCATCTCGCGGAGCTTGTCGGGGTTGTCCCGGGCCAGGTCGCGCAGCTCGGTGGGGTCCTCCAGCAGGTAGTAGAGCTCCCACTCGTCGTCGGTGAACGGCGTGAGCGGCTGGTGCAGGGTGACCGCCTGCCAGCCGTTCCGGTAGAAGCCCCGGTGGCCGATCATCTCGGTGTGGGTCTCGACATGCTGCGGCGCGGCGTCGGGGTCGCGCCACAGCGGCAGCATCGAGGTGCCGACCAGCGGCTTGAGCGGCTCGCCCCGGAACTGGTCGGGACGTTCGATCCCGAGCATGTCCAGGAGGGTGGGGAACAGGTCGGTGACGTGCGCGTACTGGCGACGGAGCTCGCCCTTGGCCTCGAGACCGGCCGGCCAGTGCACCACCAGCGGGACCGAGTGGCCGCCCTGGTGGGTGTTGATCTTGTAGAGGCGGAACGGCGTGTTGCCCGCCATCGCCCAGCCGCGGGGGTAGTGGGGGGTGGTCTGCGGGCCGCCGATGAGGTCGAGGCGGGCGTAGTCGGCGTCGATGTCGTCGCCCTGGAGGAGGTGCACGTAGTAGGCGGTGGTGCCGACCAGCTCACCCTCACGGGACGCCCCGTTGTCGGAGGTGAACAGGAAGAGGGTGTTGTCGAGCTCGCCCAGCTCGTCGAGGGCATCGACCAGGCGCCCGACGTTCTGGTCGATGTTGTCGACCATGCCGGCGAAGACCTCCATGTGTCGGGCGAACAGCTCCTTCTCGAGGTCGGACAGCTCGTCCCAGGGCTGGACCTCGTTGTTGGCCTCGGTGTTGCGCGGGGCCAGCTCGGTGGTCTCGGGGGTGATGCCGAGCTCGACCTGGCGCCGGTAGCGCTCTGTGCGCAGCTCGTCCCAGCCCTCGCGGTAGCGGCCCTCGTAGCGCGCCATGTCGACGGCCTTGGCGTGCAGCGGTGCGTGGACCGCTCCGTGGGCCTGGTAGAGGAAGAACGGGCGGGTGGGGTTGGCTGCCTTCGTCTCGCGGATCATCGTGATGGCCCGCGTCGTGATGTCGTCGGTGAAGTAGTAGTCCTCGGGGTACTGGTCGACGTCGACCTGGTGGTTGTCCTCGACCAGCCGGTGGGGGTGGTGCAGGTTCGTGAACGCGTCGAGCACGCCGTAGTAGCGGTCGAACCCGCGCTGGACGGGCCACGAGGACTTGTCGCCCGCCGCGTTCTGCTCGGAGTCCTTCGTGAGGTGCCACTTGCCCACCATGAGCGTCGTGTAGCCGTTCGCTTGGAGCAGCTCGCCGATCGTGATCGCGTTGTGGGTGAGCTCCATGGCGTAGCCGGGGAAGCCGGCGTCGGAGTGCACGACGGTGCCGACCCCGGCGTCGTGCGGGTCGAGTCCGGTGAGCAGCGCGGCGCGGGTGGGGGAGCACATGGGGGTGACGTGGAAGTTGGTCATGCGCAGCCCGTCGGCGGCGAGCCGGTCGAGGTTGGGCGTGGCGATCTCGGAGCCGTAGCAGGCGAGGTCGGCGTAGCCCAGGTCGTCGACCATGACGACCACGACGTTCGGTGCCCCCTCGGGCGCGGTGGCCCGCGGCGGCCACCATCCCTCCGAGCCGGCGAACGTGCGACCCACCCTGCCCCCGAACCCGGAGTAGGGCGCGGTCGGGTCGTCCGGATCGGACACGGTGGGACGCTTGTCACGGATCTCGTCAGCCATGCCCTCTGACTACCACGACTTGTCGTCCGAGCGGGTCCCGGTCTGCAGGCCCTGGCCGAGGTCGGACGACACGTTGCGTCGGTTCGGCAGCTCCCGCCGCGTGGCGGTTCACCTTCATGCAGGTGTAGCCGGCCGAACGTACGGATTCGACACACCATCGACTTCGGAACCCCGAAGGTGACCCGGCACACCCCATGCCGGACCACACCCGCGCCCCGCGCAGAACGCGGTGAGCTCGCCGCTCACGTCAGACGGGCCCTCAGACCGAAAGGCGCTCGACGTCGACGCTCACCGCGAGCGCGTGGTCGTGCGCCGCGGTGTACACCACCCCCTTGAGCGGGGTGACGTCCGCGTAGTCGCGCCCCCAGGCTGCCGTCACGTGACGCCCCTGGGGCACGAGGTCGTTCGTGGGATCGAGGTCGACCCAGCCGTGGTCGGGCACGTATGCCGCGAACCACGCGTGCGACGCGTCGGCACCCACGAGCCGCTCGACCCCCGGCGGTGGTTCGGTCTCCAGGTAGCCGCTCACGTAGCGCGCCGGGAGCCCCATCGACCGCACGCACCCGATGGCGAGGTGCGCGAAGTCCTGGCACACCCCGCGCCGGCTCTCCAGGATCTCGCCGACGCTCGTCGAGATCGACGTGGACCCGGGCTCGTAGGCGAAGTCGGCGTGGATCCGATGGTTGAGGTCGATCACCGCGTCGAGCAGCGGCCGTCCCCGGACGAAGGACGGGGCGGCGTAGTCGGCCAGCCCACGCACCGAACCGACCAGCGGCGAACCGAGGCAGAACTGCCGGGCGTCGAGGTCGGCCTCGATCGTCGAAGTCGACAACCGGTCGACCGCTTCCTCCCAGCTGACCGCCCCGGTCAGGTCGAGCCGGGGGGCCGGCCCCGACACCTCGACTTCGTGGAGGGCGGTGACCGTGAGCGTGGTGTGGGGCTCCTCGACGGCGAAGTAGGTCGTGGTGTTGCCGAAGAAGTCCGACCGCTCCGACCGGTCGAGGGGACGCGGGTCGACCTCGATGCCCGGTGTCGCGGTGCTGGTCTGGTGCGCCAGTCGCCGTGGGACGAGGCGCGCCTCGCCGTAGCTGCTCGACACCGGTGCGTCGTAGCGGTACTCGTTGCGGTGCGTGATGCGATATCTCATCCGATGGACCTCATCCGATGGACCTCATCCGATGGACCTCATCCGATGGACCTCATCCGATGGA
>CAZGEF010000018.1:0-17568 GCA_964525005.1 uncultured Rhabdothermincola sp. | reverse complement strand
CTCATCCGATGGACCTCATCCGATGGACCTCATCCGATGGACCTCATCCGATGGACCTCATCGCATGACCTCGCCCCACAGCTCGCGGTCCATCATCCCGATGTCCATCGACTGGGACTCCGGGAGGTGGTTGAAGTGGGTGACCTCGATGGTCTCCGCCAGCTTGCGCAGGTCCGAGAGCACGTGGTCGAGGAAGGCGGCGAGCTCGGGCCGGCCCGGTTCGTCCCCACGACCGGCACCGGCGACCGTCTTGGCGATCGCAGTCGTGTCGAGCACCCGAACGGTGGTCGACAGCTCCAGGGCGAGGCGCTGCTCCGCCGTGAACCGCTGCTCACCGGCGAGGGGGAACGCCGCCATCTCACGGTCGAGGAGGTCGAGCTGGTGCCGGATCGACCGGGGGTTGTCGCCGTCGAGCAGGAGGAGGTCGAGGATCGTCTCGACCTGGGCGTGGGACCGGTAGCGCCGCCGGTAGGTGATGATGCTCTCGGCCGACACCAGGAGCGACTCGAGCACCAGGCTCTCGGCCGCGGTGCTGCGCACGGTCACGAGCGTGGATCGGAGCATCGTGGCCACCGACAGCGCCCGTTCGAGGCGTCGCCCGGCGTCCATGAAGGCCCAGCCCGGATCGCGGACCATGCTCTCGGTGGCCAGTCCCGCGAACGCGAGCAGGCCCCGCATCGTCGAGGCGAGCGCCCCCTGGGTCACGTTGCGGTGGTCGGCGTCGTCGAGTCGTCCGGCTTCGGCCTGGAGGGGCACCAGCGCCTGGTCGAGGTCGGCGAGCGCGAGCCAGGTGTCGCCCGAGAGCTGGTCTCGGGCCGCGGTGGCGCCGTCGAGCATCGCCCGGATCGAGAAGGCGAGCGAACCCGGTGTGGATGCGTCGCTCAGGACGGCGAGGAGCGTGTCGCCGACCTCGTCGTCGCCGACACCTCGGAGGGCCGGTCCGGTACCGGTCAGGTCGGCGAGCATGACGACGAGGTCCCGCAGCGCTCGGGTGCCGGCCGGACCGGACCCGGTGTGGAAGTCGTTGCGACGGTCGAGGATGACCCGGATGACCCGCACCGCGGATTCGGCGCGCTCGGCGTAGCGACCGAGCCAGAACAGGTTCTCCGCCGTGCGCGACGGCAGAACCCCCGCGGGGTCCGCGGCCTCGACGGGACCCCGGTGCAGCCAGAACGGGGTCTGCGCCTCGGGTTCGGACGCCAGCACCCACGTATCCTTGCTGATCGCGCCACCCTGGTTCGACACCAGCTTCTCGCCCTCGACCGGCGCGACCCGGGTCAGGCCGCCGGGCATCACGAGGTACGAGTCGTCCTGGGACACGGCGAAGGTTCGCAACACGGCGGGGCGGGGGGCGAGCGTCGTTCCCGCGAGCGTGGGCACCGTGGAGAGCTCGAGCACCTCCTGGCCGACGTAGGCGTGGGGGGCTGCCAGGATCCGGGCCCGCAGGTCGTCGAGCTGACCACGGGACAGGGACGGTCCGACGATGGTGTTGCGACCCTGCTTGCGGGCGATGGGCTTGACGAGCAGGCGGTCGAGGTTGGCCAGCACGTGGCTTCGGTGGTCCGGTCGTCCGCACCACCACGTGGGCGGCGACAGCAGGCGCAGCTCGTGGCCGAGCAGGTGCCGGGCGAGGGCGGGCAGGAACGGCCCGAGCCCGGGGTTCTCGATGACGCTCGAGCCGATGGGGTTGACGACGCGCACGGTGCCGCGACGGCAGGCCTCGAGCAGGCCGGGCACACCGAGGCGGGAGTCGGACTTGAGCTCGAGGGGATCGCAGTACCAGCTGTCGATGCGCCGGACGATGACGTCGACGCGCTCGAGACCGCTGAGCGAACGCAGCCACACGAAGCCGTCCCGGACCGTGAGGTCGCGGGCTTCGACGAGCGTGTAGCCGAGCTGGGTCGAGAGGTAGGCGTGCTCGAAGTAGGTCTCGTTGAGCGGACCGGGCGTGAGGACGACGATGCGCGGGTCGTCGACGCCCTCCGGCGCCGCCGCGGTGAGCGCGGCGCGGAACGCCCGGAAGAACGGGGCGAGGCGATGCACCTGCGCGTCGCGGTACAGGCTGGGGAACACCCGCGAGATCACGCTGCGGTTCTCCAGCGCGTACCCCGCACCCGACGGCGCCTGGGTCAGGTCGGCGACGGCCCATAGCTCGCCGTCGACCCCGCGGGCCAGGTCCACGCCGTAGAGGAACAGCGGGGCGGTGTCGGCCGTGGCGGCTCCGGATCCGGCCCCCACCTGGTCGGCGGCGCGGAGGAAGCCGCGGTGGCCGAAGACCAGCTCGGGAGGGATGAGTCCCCGACCGATGAGGTCGCGCGGTCCGTACAGGTCGCGGAGCACGAGGTCGAGCAGCTCGGCCCGCTCGATCACGTCGGCCTCGATGGCGGCCCACTGGTCGCTGCCCAGCAGCAGGGGCACGGGGTCGAGCGCCCACGACCGGCCCGGCGGGGGGACCTCGCCCGCGCCGTCGACCGCCCCGTCGACCGCCCCGTCGACCGATCCGTCGACCGATCCGTCGCGGTCCCACGGGCGCGCCGGGTCGTACACCGTGTACGTCACGCCGTCGGTGGACAGCAGCCGCCGGACCTCGTCGCGACGGCGGCTGAGCTCGGGACCTCCCAGCGAACCGAGCGCGCCGACCACGCTCCGCCAGTGGTCGCGCACGACCCCGTCGACGCCGAGCAGCTCGTCGTAGCCAGCACCGGTCGGGCGGTACTCCGCGAGCAGCTCGGTCGCCCTGGGGTCGTTCATGCCGACGCGAGTCGGATCTGGTCGTCGCCCGGGCCGGGACGGAAGTAGCCGATCTCGACGGCGTCGTGGATCGCCGCGAGATCGCCCTGCAGGTCGTCGACGAAGTCGTGCAGTCCGTCCCACGCCAGGCTGCGGACCTTGGCCGACTCGATGTTCGCACGCGCGGCGGTGCTCGCCGCGATGGACGACTCGCTGTGCCCCAGGAGGTGCAGGCACCGGTCGATCTCGCCGAGGCAGTGGTTGATCGAGCGGGGGAAGTCGGGGTCCTGGAGGAGGAACCGCAGCGCTTCGGGACCTTGCACGCGGCTCTGCACCTTGCGCCGGTACATCTGATAGCCGGACAACGACCGGAGCACGCCGAGCCACGTGATCTCGGTGAGCGGACCGAGGTGGTTGCCCAGGTGCATGAGGTACCCGGCCCGGACGTCGAGCACGCGGCTGGTCATGTCGGCCCGCTCGAGGAGCCGACCGATGCTCAAGAAGTCGTAGGCGTGGTCGTGGCTCATGGTGCCGGCGAGCAGCCCGCTGAGTCGCTGGAGGTCGCCGACCGTGCGATCCATCCACTGGGTGCGTCCCCACCGCAGGGCGGTGTCGCCGCAGGTGTCGGTGGCCTGGAGGTAGGTGTTGTTGACGACCTCCCAGGCTTCACGGGGGAACACGGCACGGGCGCGACGGACGTTCTCGCGGCCCGACGCCAGCGAGGCCAGCACCGACCCCGGGTTCGCGGGGTGGTAGGTGAGGAACGCGCAGACGTTCTCCTCGCTGATCTCGCCGAGGAAGGCGATGTCGTAGTCCTCACGACGGTCGTTGAGGGCCAGCAGCGGCTCCCAGGTCAGCCCGGCGGACTTGGGCAGGTCGAGGTAGAGGTCGGTGTGCATGCGCACGATGCGCGCCGTCGACTCGGCCCGCTCGAGGTAGCGGCCGGCCCAGTACATGGTCTCGGCGATGCGCGACAGCAGCATCGTGGGAACGCGTCCCACCGATCCGCGGCCGCGGTCGGCGACGTCGGCGGTGACCTCGATCAAACGCTCGGGTCGATGATCCATGTGTCCTTGCTCCCTCCGCCCTGTGAGCTGTTGACCACCAGCGAACCCTCGCGCAGCGCCACCCGGGTGAGACCGCCCTGGGTCACATAGCTCGTCTCACCCGAGAGGATGAACGGCCGGAGGTCGAGGTGGCGGGGTTCGAGCTCCCCGCCGCACAACGTGGGTGCCGTCGAGAGCCGGAGGGTGGGTTGCGCGACGTAGTTGCCCGGGTCGGCGAGGACGCGCGCCCGGCAGGCGTCGGCCTCGGCCCGCGTCGCGTGGGGACCCACGAAGATCCCGTAGCCACCCGACTCGTTGGCCGGCTTCACGACCATCTCGTCGAGGTGGGCGAGCACGTAGGCCCGCTGGTCGTCCTCGTGGCAGATGTAGGTGGGGACGTTGGCGACGATCGGCTCCTCGCCCAGGTAGTAGCGGATGATGTCGGGAACGTAGGCGTAGACGACCTTGTCGTCGGCCATGCCTGCACCCGGCGCGTTGGCGATCGCCACGTTGCCGGCGCGCCAGGCACGCATGAGGCCGGGCACGCCGAGCGCAGAGTCGGGGCGGAAGGCCTCCGGGTCGAGGAAGAGGTCGTCGATGCGCCGGTAGATCACGTCGACACGGGCCAGGCCGTCGATGGTGCGCATGGAGACGATGTCGTCGTCGTCGACGACGAGGTCGGTCCCCTCGACCAGATCGACGCCCATCTGCTGGGCGAGGAAGGCGTGCTCGAAGTAGGCGGAGTTGTAGATGCCGGGGGTGAGCACGACCACGCGGGGGAACTCACCGGGTCGAGGGGTCAGCGACGCCAGGAGGTCGAACAGCCGATGGGGATAGGCATCGACCGGCAGGATGTCGAGGTTGCGGAAGAGCTCGGGGAACACCCGCTTGGTCACCAGGCGGTTCTCGAGCATGTACGACACGCCCGAGGGAACCCGCAGGTTGTCCTCGAGGACGTAGAAGGCGCCGTCGGCGTCGCGCACGAGGTCGCTGCCCGAGATGTGGGCCCACACCCCGAGCGGGGGAACGACGCCTTCGCACTCGGGTCGGTAGTTGACCGACCGGGCGATGAGCTCGGCCGGGAAGACCCCGTCGGCCACGATCTTCTGGTCGCCGTAGATGTCGCCGATGAACAGGTTGAGCGCGGCCAACCGCTGTTCGAGGCCCCGCGAGGTCCTGGTCCACTCGGGGAGGGGGATCACGCGGGGAAGGACGTCGAACGGCCAGGCGCGGTCGATGTTCGTGCCGTCCTCGTAGACCGTGAACGTGACGCCCATGGCACGGATGGCCACCTCGGCCGCCGCCTGGCGGTCGCGCAGGTCGTCGATGGTGAGCTCCGCGAGGAAGCGGGCGACACCGGCGAAGTGATCGCGCGGCTGCCCGTCGACGATCGACTCGTCGTGGAAGCCGTCGGATCGGTAGCTGTTCCAGTGCATGGGTGGTTCGTGTCGGACCGCGGGGCCCGGGCGCTTCCGGGGCGTCGGGAGACGCTCCCGCATGTGTAGAGGGATCCTGCTTCGGCGCCGTGACGCCGATGTGTCGGGTAGGTGAACTGCGGTTGGTTCCGGTGCCGAGGGGTCGGCGTCGGGCGGTCAGGTCGAGACCCGGGACACCGGAGAGTTCATGCAGCGTCCACGGATTCGACACCGCAACGCTGCTCGTCGGGCAGCCTAGATCGGTAGGGTGACGGCGAGATGGGTGACGGATGTGGATGACATGGACGACGTAGAGGGTTCGACGACGGCGGGCGACGCACCGGGTCCACCGGACCGCGTGGCGCCGCTGGCCGAGAAGCGGGGACCCGGACCCGACCTGCTCAACCCGCAGCGCATGCTGCACGGGCTTCGGTCCTTCCTCGGCACCGAGGACCACGATGAGGTCGAGGTGTTCGCCGAGGCGAGCGGCGTCGCGCCACCCGCGGCGGAGGATCGCACCGGTGAGCCGCTCGCGGTCGAGCGCACGTTCGCGTTCCTCGACATCACCGGCTTCACCCGGTTCTGCGACCAGAACGGTGAGCACGCCGCCATCGAGATCCTCACCCGGTTCCGCACGATCGTCCGCGACATCGCGGCCCGCCGGGGTGTTCGCGCCGCCAAGTGGTTGGGTGACGGCGTGATGATCGTCGGCGTCGAGGAGGGCCCGGTCGTGGCGACCGTGGCGGAGGCGGTCGTGCGCTGCACCCGGATCCGGCTCGACACCCACGGCGGCATCGCCACCGGCACGGTCCTGCTGTTCGAGGGCGACGACTACGTCGGGCGGCCCGTCAACCTCGCCGCCCGCCTGTGCGACGCGGCCGAGCCCGGCGAGGTGCTCGCATCGGGCCTCGGTGGCGCGTTGCCGGGCTGGGTGGTCTCCACGGGTTCGCTCACCGTCCACATCGCGGGCGTCGGCGACGTCTCGGGCGTCTCCCAGCTCCGGGTGGCGGACTCCGTCGCCGAGAGCCTGCAGGGCATCTCCGCCGGGGTCGCGTAGGGCTTCGGGGGGCCGGCGTGGGCCGGTGACGCGGTTCGGTCCGGTCACCCCCGTATCCTCGGTCGATGCGTGCTGACGGGTCCGACGGTCACGACGTCGACGGCCACGACATCGACGGTTCCGTGCCGGACATGGCCGACCAGCCGGTGCGCTGGGACGCCAAGTCCCGGTCGTTCATCGCCGCCAACAAGCCGGGTGCCATCAAGCCGGGCACCAACAAGCCGGCCGCCAACAAGCCGGCCGCCAAGAAGGTCGTGATCGGTCCCGAGCACGTCGGCAAAGGCCCGAGGGGTACGACACCGAGCTCGCCACCCGCACCCGCACGGTCCGAGCCACCGTCACCGGCACCGGCACCGGTCGGGTCGCCGCGTGTCCTCACACGTCCCGCCCGCGGGCGACCCAGCACGAGCGCCAACGGTGGGCTGGCATCACGGAGCCCAGCTGCGCCCCGTCCGGTGCGCAGCACGCGGAAGCGGGTCGTACGAGGGGTGGTCGGGGTGCTCGTCGCCCTCGCCCTGCTCGTCGTGAGCCTGTTCGGATTCGGGTGGTGGCAGTTCTCGCGCATCGACAAGGTCCCGGTCGCGGCGTCGCTCTCGCCGTCGGGCAACGGCGGCACCAACTACCTGATCGTCGGTGGCGACTCGCGGGACGGGATCAAGGAGAGCGACCCCAACGCCGGGGCGTTCCTCGGCGACGTCACCGAGGGCAAGCGCACCGACACGATCATGGTGCTGCGGGTGACCGGTTCGGGCAGCTCGTTGCTGTCGATCCCGCGCGACCTGTGGGTGACCGATCCGGCGACGGGCGAGGTCAGCCGCATCAACGCCGTGTACCAGTCCGGCCCCGCCGCGCTGATCCAGGCCGTCCGCAACCTGGGCATCCCCGTCAACCACTACCTCGAGATCGACTTCGTGAGCTTCGGGAAGCTGGTCGACGCCGTGGGCGGCATCGACATCGACTTCGTCGCCCCCGCCCGTGACACCCACTCGGGTCTCGACGTCGCCCAGGCGGGCACGGCGCACCTGGGCGGCGAGCAGGCGCTGGCCTACGTGCGCTCCCGGTACTTCGAGCAGTTCGTCGACGGCGAGTGGCAGGTCGACGGCACGGCGGACCTCGGCCGGGTCCTGCGCCAGCGCGCCTTCCTCCAGGCGTTGATGTCGGAGGTGTCGGGTGCCCGCAACCCGGTGACGCTGGTGCGGGTGGCGTCGTCGCTCGGCGGCGGGGTCAAGGTCGACGACGCCATGTCGTACTTCGATGCTCTGGGGCTGATGTGGCGTCTCCGCAGCGGGTTCAGCCCCGAGTCCTCGACGCTGCCGGTGACCCCCAGGACCACATCGGGCGGCGCTGCCGTGCTCGAACTGGACTCTGCGGGGGCAGCCCCGGTCATCGCCGCCTTCGGCGGCTGACCGAGATCGCTCGATGATCGCTCGACGGGGCCCGACCGGTAGCCCGGTAGAGGCGGACTACATTTCCGGCCATGTCCATCGAGTTGGCCCGCATCTTCCGCGTGATCATCAGGGGTGAGTGGTACACGGTCGAGCGGGGGACCTTCGAGGTCCTGGAGATGAACTTCGTCGACGAGTACGACCAGCCCACCCACCCGCAGATCGACACGCTCTGCTACCACTTCTTCACGCCGAACAAGGACGAGTACTGGGGACCGCTGAGCGCCATCGAGCTCATCAAGCTCATGGACATCGAAGGGTGACGTCGGCGATCACCCCCATCTGGCTCGCGCACCACTTCCCCGAGGCCTACGACCGCTGCGTGCTCGTCGGCGACAGGCACGTCTGCCGGCGGTGCCTGGCGCTGTACCCCGTGGCGTTCACGGTGCTCGCCCTGGCGGTGGGCGGCCTCGCCTGGCCGGGGTCGTGGGACGTCTGGATCCTCGTCGTCCTGCCGATACCGGGCGTGATCGAGTTCGTCCTCGAGCAGCTCCGGGTCATCCGCTACAGCGCCGTGCGGACCTGGGTGGTCACGGTGCCGCTCGCGCTCGCGCTCGGCGGCGGATTCGTCCGCTACGTGGACTCGCCCGGCGACCGGCTGTTCTGGGGTGTCGTCCTCGGCTACGGGTTCATCTGCGGGCTGTCAGTCCTCTGGCGCTGGACCCGGGGCTGAGACCGGCTCGGGCGGAGCGTGACGCGGTGGTGACCCCTCGACGTTGAGGTGGGGGAGCACCTTGTCGAGCCACTTGGGCAGGTACCAGTTGGCGTGGCCCAGGATCTCCATCACCGACGGCACCAGCATCATGCGGACGACGGTCGCGTCGACCAGGACGGCCACTGCCAGGCCGATGCCGATCATCTTCACCGTGGCGTCCGGGTTGGTCACGAACGCGAGGAACACCGCGATCATGATCAGGGCGGCCGACGTGATCACGCGCGCGGTGTTCGACACGCCGACCACGATCGAGTCGTGGGGGTCGCCCGTCTCCATGTAGCTCTCGCGGATGCGGCTGAGGAGGAACACCTCGTAGTCCATCGAGAGGCCGAACAGGATGGCGAACATCATGATGGGGACGAAGGCGGCGATGATCACCGTCTCCTCCAACCCGATGGCCTGTCGCCCCCAACCCCACTCGAAGATGGCGACCAGCACGCCGTACGCGGCTCCGATCGACAGCAGGTTCATGATCACTGCGGTCAGCGGGACCACCAGGGAGCGGAACACCATCGTCAGGAGCAGGAACGAGCCCAGCAGCACCACGCCGATGATGAGGAACATGGTGTCGTCGATCCGCTGGGTGAGGTCGAGCAGGATCGCGGTCTGACCGCCGACGTAGACGTTCGACGCGTCGATGTCGGTGCCCTTGAGCGCGTCGGGCACCGCGGTGTCGCGCAACCGGTTGACGAGGTCGGCCGTGGCGCTGTCGTTGGGCCCGGTGGTGGGCGTGATCGTCCCGATGAACAGCTTGCCGTTCGGCGTCGGGAGGATCGAGACCTTGTCGACGCCCGGTACCGATTCGAGCGACTTCTGGATGCCTCCGAAGGTGGTGACCAGGGCTTGGACCTGCTGCTGGTCGTTCAGATCGACCGCGGGCATCTGACCGACGACCAGGAGCGGACCGTTGACCCCGGGACCGAAGCCGTCCTCGAGGAGGTCGTAGGCCTTGCGCTGGGTGGTGTCTGACGGCGCGCTCGCGTCGGTGGGGAACCCGAGCTCCAGCTTCAAGACGGGGACCGCCAGGGTGAACATCAGCACCAGGCTGATGGCCCCGAACACCCAGGGCTTCTTGGCGATCTCGTGGGCCCAGCGTCCCGACCAGGTGCCCTTGGCATCGGCGGAGGCCTGCTCGGCGACCGTGTGGTGCCACGGGAGGCGTCCGGCGTCGATGCGGGTGCCGAGCAGGCCCAGCACAGCGGGGAGCAGCGTGAGCGCGGCGAGCATCGCCACCACGACGTACATCGCCGCTGCCAGGCCCAGCGTGCGCACGTAGGGGACGCCCATGAGGCTGAGCGACACCATGGCCAGCACGACCGTGATGCCGGCGAACAGGACGGCGGAACCTGAGGTGCCGATGGCGCCGCCGACGGCGTCGGCCGGTGCCTCGCCCTCGGCCAGCTTCTGGCGGTAGCGGCTGACGATGAAGAGCGCGTAGTCGATGCCGACGCCGAGGCCGAGCATCGTGCCGAGGATGGGGGCCACCGAGCCGACCTCGACGTGCTTCTCGACGATCATCAGCAGCGACGTGGAGATGCCGAGGCCGAACAGCGCGGTGCCGATGGGCATGAGCATGGCGACCGCGGAGCCGAGCGAGATCAGAAGGATGACGACGGCGAGGATAAGGCCGATGTCGTCGGCATGGTCGGAGATCCACGACGCGGGCTGGTTGAACTGGTCGATGACGGCACCGCCGAACGCCACGCCGATGCCGGCATCGGTCGCCGGCTTCACCGCGGTCCAGAGCTGGTCGACGATGTCGTCGGGCAGATCGCTGGCCGGCACCGAGAACTGGAGCGACGTGTAGACCATGGTGCCGTCGGTCGAGATGTTCGCCGCCGTCAGGCTGTTCGGCGCCAGCGGGCTGGTGATCGCGGTGGCGTCGGGCAGCTTGGCGAGGTCGTCGTAGGCCTGGCCGATGGCCGTCGAGACCGCAGGGTCGGTGACCTTGTGCCCCGAGGGCGCCTGCATGACGACGGTGACCGATGCCCCGTTCGCGGCCGGGTAGTTCTCCTCGACGAGGTCGATGGCCTTCTGGGCCTCCGAACCCGGGATGGTGAAGCTGTCGACCGTCGATCCGCCGTCACGCTGAGCGAACCCGCCGATCACGATGGCGAGGACGAGCCAGAACCCGATGACCCACCAGTGACGACGCGCCGCGAAGCGTCCGAGACGTTCCAGCATGCGCTACCGATCCTCCATCTCGACGATGACCTTGCCGTCGTTCGCTCCGGTGAACAGCATCCGCAGCGCGGCAGGTGCCTGTTCAAGTCCATCGACCAGGTGGACCTTGTGCTGGATGAGTCCTTCGGCCCCCCACACGGCCAGCTGCAGGGCGGCCTCGGCGAAGCGGTCGACGTAGTCGACCATGATGAACCCCTCCATGCGCCCCCGCTGGGTGATGAGGTTCATCAGGTTGTTCGGGCCGGGGGTCGGCTCGGCGTCGTTGTAGGTGGAGATCGCGCCGCACAAGACGATGCGGGCGTGCAGGGCCAGGTTGTCGAGTGCGGCCTGGAGGACGGCCCCGCCGACGTTGTCGAAGAACACGTCGACGCCGTCGGGCGCCAGCTCGCCGATCCGGGTGCTGACGTGCTCGGTGCGGTAGTTGACGGCTGCGTCGAAGCCGAGGTCGTCGACGATCCACGCGCACTTCTCGTCGGTGCCGGCGATGCCGATGACCCGGCAGCCGAGGATCTTGCCGATCTGGCCGACGACCGATCCCGTGGCTCCGGCCGCTCCCGACACGAGCAGGACGTCGCCCTCGACCGGGCGGCCGATGTCGGTGAGCCCGTAGTAGGCCGTCACCCCGGTGCTGCCGTAGAGGCTCATGGCGTCGGTGACGTCGATGCCGTCGGGGATGATGTTGCCGAACGAGTCACCGCCGAGCACGACGTAGTCCTGCCAGCCGGTGAGGGCCATGACGGTGGCTCCGACGGGGTAGTCGGCGTGGCGCGACTCGACGACGACGCCTGCACCGGCGCTGCGGACGGGTTCGCCGAGGGCGATCGCCGGCAGGTACGAGTCGTGGCTCATCCACCCGCGGATCGTCGGGTCGATCGACAGGTGGTCGACGCGCACCAGCGCCTCGCCGTCGTCGAGGGGCGGGACGTCGGTCTCGACCAGTTCGACGCACGAGTCCTCGACCTCACCGACCGGTCGTCTGCGCAACAGGAGCTGACGGTTCGTTCGGGCCACGTCGATCGACCGTAGTCGTGAGGATGGCGAACTGGCAGGCCGAGTCCGTCGTATTCGACGGGGTTTCCCTGCCAGTTCGTGAGGAGGGGCTCGATCAGTCGGTGATCATCAAGAGGACGTGGTCGGGCTTGGTGGCCGCGGCCTCCAGCACCTCGTAGGCGTTCTCGACGACGGGGACGATGTCCTGGTGGTCGCGGAACACCGACCGATCCGTCGTCCGGAGGCGGGTGATCGCCTGAGCGATGTCGTCCTGGCTCAGCCATCCCTTGTTGCCCAAGGTGAAGTGCAGGCTGAGCCGGGAGACGATGTCGGGGTCGCCGTGCACCTCGGCGAGGATCTGCAGCTCGCGACCGAGGGCCAAGCGGCGGGCCTCGGCGGGAGCCCAGCCGAGGTCGGGCAGCCGGCGCTTGAGCAGGTCGGGGGAGCGGAACGCACGGGTCGGCAGCAGGTACGGAGCCATCAGCACCCGGTACCAGTCCACGACGTGCTCGGGTTCGAACCCCTCCTCCCACTCGTCGGCGCTCGCGGTGCGGAGCAGCTCGATGTAGGTCTGGGTGACCGGGTCGGCGCTGCGCCAGATCCGCGCCGCCCGGGCGCGCAGCCGGGCGAAGCCGTCCGGGGTCGAGATACCGCTGAAGAGCTCTTCGAACTCCCGATGGAAGGCGAGGGGATCGAGCATCCAGGCTCGGCTCATGACGGCCACCCCGTCATCGTGGCGCAGCCCGGGCACCCGGACGTGGACCCTGGGACGGTGCGGGGCGACGCGCGTCGGGTCGCTCTGTTCGGGGGGTTGTTCGTCACGAGGTCCTCATGGCATCGACGAGGGACTCGACGACGGGGCGGATGGCGGGAGCGGGCGTGGCCTCGATCGACTCCATGGTGCAGAAGACGTCGGTGCCGTGCGCGCGGCCCTGCAGTGTGGCCAGGACCGAGCACGACGGGCCACCCTCGAACCGCACGATCATCTCGAGGATCCCGAGGTGGCGGTCGAAGTAGCCGATGTGGCCGACCTGGCTGGCGGCGTCGAACAGCAGGGCGAAGGTCTCCGGGGGCGGGGCGTGCACGAAGATCGTGTCCCCTGCGGCCAGCTCGGCGTCGACCGCCTCCTCGTACGGTGTGGGGCGCCGGCGGCCCGACTCGTCCGCACCGGTCGGCTCGTTCGCTCCGGTTCGCCCGCACACGCCGGTCGGGTCGATCGTCGAGCCGTCGCCGTCGGCCGCCACCCGTCGCAGCAGGGCATAGGCCTGGGTGATCCGAGCCGTTCGCCCGGTGGACGAGGCACCCGCGATGTCGGGGTGATGGGCACGGACCTGGGAGCGGAACGCGGCGCGGGCCTCGACGAGGGTGCAGGGCGATGAGAGGCCGAGCACGGCGAGCGCGTCGTCGGGGGTCACGGAGCGGCGATCAGGCCGTGAAGGCAGATGAGAGCAGGCGGGTGAACTGCTCGGGCGTCGAGCTCGCGCAGAGCTCGCGCGCCGAGTGCATGGCCAGCTGCGGGATGCCGACGTCCACGGTGGGGATGCCGAGCCGTGCTGCGGTCACCGGTCCGATGGTGGAGCCGCAGGCGAGGTCGGAGCGGGTGACGAACACCTGGAGGGGGACCGACGCCCGCTCGGCCGCGAGCCGGAGCCATCCCGCGCTGACCGCATCGGAGGCGTAGCGCACGTTGCTGTTGACCTTGAGCGCCGGACCGCCGTCGAGCGTGATGAGGTGGTTCGGCTCGTGCCGGTCGGCGTAGCTCGGGTGGGTGGCATGCGCCCCGTCGGCCGACACGCACAACGACCTGGCGAGGGCCCGCAGGAAGCCGTCGCGGGACAGGCCGGTGCTGGTGGCGATGCGCTCGAGGAGCGTCGGGAGCATCGAGCTGTCGGCTCCCGATGCCGACTGGCTCCCGATCTCCTCGTGGTCGAACAGGCAGATGACCGGCACCACGCCGGCCGTGTGGGTGCCGGCGCCTGGGTCGGTCCCGGGTTGGGCGTCGTGGCCGGCCAGGTTGGCCAGGTTGGCCAGCTTGGCCAGGGCCGTGATCGCCGCGTGGCACGAGGCCAGGTTGTCGATCCGGGGTGCGCTGACGAACGCGTCGTCGAGTCCGACCAGGGCGCTCGGGGCGACGTCGTGCGCCATCACGTCCCACGAGACGACATCGGCGACGTCGATGCCCACCTCGGCGGCGAGGAACCGACGGAAGTCGGCGGGCCGGTCGCCGAGACCCCAGATGGGGGAGAGGTGCTGCTGCGGGTTGAGGACGAGTCCCTTCTCGTTGACGCCGCGGTCGAGGTGGACGGCGAGCTGCGGGATCCGCAGCAGCGGCCCGTCGGTCCGGAAGAGGCGCACGTCGGGTACCGGACCGGACCCCCGGACGGCGACCCGCCCCGACAGGCCAAGGTCGCGGTCGAGCCACGAGTTGAGCAGCGCGCCCCCGTAGACCTCGACGCCGAGCTGCTGGTAGCCCGCCGTGAGCCGATCGGGCTGGGGCTTGATCCGCAGGTTGGGGCTGTCGGTGTGGGCGCCCGCGATGCGGAACCCCCCGATCGGGTCGTCTGCGGCGTCCGGGGCGATCCAGGCGACGAGCGATCCGCCCCGCACCACGAAGCGAGGCCCGGCGGCGTCGTCCCAGGGCTCGGCCTCGTCGAGCCGGGAGAACCCAGCGGCCTCCAACCGGGAAGCGGCCTCGGCGACGGCGTGGTACGGCGAGGGCGCGGCGTCGATGAAGCGACACAGGTCGAGGGCCAGATCCGGCGGAGCCATGACGGCACAGTACCGGTCGGCACCGCCGACCTGATCCAGCGGTCGCGTGCGTGCTGACCGATGGTGATCGTGCACGAGCACGCACGCGACCGGGCCAGGTGGTCAGGAAACGGCGCGCCCGTGTACCATCTGACGCTTCCCAGCACCGGCCAACGTCGTCCGGCGGCTCGAACCCGCTCAAGAACCCGCCCACCGCGCGCTCCGCGTGCGACGGCTCCGGAAAGACGTATGCGCGCTGACGATCTCGCGGCCCCCTCGCCGCACGCCTCCTGCACCCCCGACCGCCATGGCGGTGCCACACCCGTGCGCCTCGGCCCACCGCGGTCGCGCACCCGTGCCACCAACGCCCTCGGTCTGCCCGCCGCCCAGGGGCTCTACGACCCGCGCTTCGAGCACGATGCCTGTGGCGTGAGCTTCGTGGTCCACATGAAGGGCCTGCGGAGCCATCAGATCGTCCAGCACGGCGTCGGGGCCCTGTGCGCCCTCCAGCACCGGGGCGCGCTCGGCTCGGAGCTCAACACGGGCGACGGCGCCGGCATCTTGATCCAGGTCCCCGACCGCTTCTACCGCGACGTCGTCCCGTTCAAGCTGCCCAAGGAAGGCAACTACGCGACCGGCATCGCCTTCCTCCCGAAGGACCCCGATCGCGCCGACGAGGTCGCCCGGGCCATCACCAAGATCGCCACCAGCGAGGGGCTGCGCGTCCTGGGCTGGCGCGACGTCCCGGTCGACGACTCGATGATCGGCAACACCGCAGCGGAGGTCGAGCCGTCGTTCCGGCAGATCTTCCTCGCCGGCGACGGCCTCGAGGACATGGCGCTCGAGCGCCGAGCCTTCATCGTGCGCAAGCGCGCCGAGAACGAGCTCGGGCCCACCAACGTCGAGACGGGCGTGTACTTCCCGAGCCTGTCGACGCGCACCATCGTCTACAAGGGCATGCTCACCACGCCCCAGCTCCAGGAGTTCTTCCTCGACCTCACCGACGAGCGGGTCGAATCCGCGCTCGCGCTGGTGCACTCCCGGTTCTCCACCAACACGTTCCCGTCGTGGCCGCTGTCGCACCCGTTCCGCTACATCGCGCACAACGGCGAGATCAACACGGTCCAGGGCAACCGCAATTGGATGCGCGCCCGCGAGGCGCTGCTCGACAGCCCGCTGCTGGGCGGCGAGCTGGAGCGCATCTTCCCGATCTGCACGCCTGACGCCAGCGATTCGGCCACCTTCGACGAAGCGCTCGAGCTGCTCCACATGGGTGGCTACTCGCTGCCCCATGCCGTGCTCATGATGATCCCGGAGGCCTGGGAGAACCACGAGTCGATGCCCGACGAGATGCGGGCCTTCTACCGCTATCACGCCTCGCTCATGGAGCCGTGGGACGGTCCGGCGTCGGTGGCCTTCACCGACGGCACGGTCATGGGCGCGGTGCTCGACCGCAACGGGCTGCGTCCGTCGCGCTACTGGGTCACCGCCGACGACCTCGTCATCATGGCGTCGGAGGTCGGCGTGGTCGACGTCGAGCCCGAGAACGTCGTCGAGAAGGGCCGTCTGCAACCGGGCAAGATGTTCCTGGTCGACACGACCGAAGGACGCATCGTCGGTGACGACGAGGTCAAGCGCCGCTTCGCCCAGGCCCGCCCCTACGCCACGTGGCTGGAGAACAACCTGGTCGACCTCGAGTCGCTCCCGTGGACCGAGCTCGAGCTGCCCTCGCACGGCTCCATCGTGCAGCGCCAGCAGGTGTTCGGCTACACGACCGAGGATCTCAAGATCCTGCTCGAGCCGATGGCGCGCACCGGCATGGAGCCCATCGGCTCCATGGGCACCGACACGCCCATCGCCGTGCTGTCGTCGCGGTCGCGCCTGCTCTACGACTACTTCTCGCAGCTGTTCGCGCAGGTCACCAACCCGCCGCTCGACGCCATCCGCGAGGAGATGGTCACCGCGCTGGGCTGCACGCTGGGGCCCGAGGGCAACCTGCTCGACCCCCGACCCGAGTCGTGTCGGCAGGTGTACCTGTCCCGCCCGGTCATCGACAACGACGAGCTCCAGAAGCTCCTGAACATCCACACCTATCCCGACCTCGTCGACTTCAAGACGGTGGTCGTTCCGTGCCTCTACCCGGTGGCCGAGGGCGGTGCCGGCCTGCGCGCCGCGCTCGACGAGGTGCGGCGCAAGGCCTCCGAGGCCATCGCGAGCGGCGCCAAGATCCTCGTGCTGTCCGACCGCGGCACCGACGACACGCTCGCACCGATCCCCGCGCTGCTGTTCACCAGCGCCGTGCACCACCACCTCATCCGGGAGAAGACCCGCACGCAGGTCGGTCTCGTCGTCGAGACCGGCGAAGCGCGCGAGGTGCACCACATGGCGTTGCTGCTCGGCTATGGCGCCGGAGCCATCAACCCCTACGTCGCCTTCGAGACGATCGAGGACCTCGTGGTCGAGCGCGACATCGCGATCCGCGACCAGACCACGGCCATCCGCCACTACATCAAGGCGTGCGGCAAGGGCATCCTCAAGATCATGTCCAAGATGGGCATCTCGACGGTCGCGTCCTACACGGGGGCGCAGATCTTCGAGGCCGTCGGCCTGTCGCAGGGGCTCGTGGACGAGTACTTCACGGGCACGGTGAGCCGTCTGGGCGGCATCGAGCTCGATCAGGTCGCCGACGAGGTCGCCATGCGCCACCGGCTCGCCTATCCGGACAACCCCTCCGAGCGTGCTCACCGCACGCTCGAGGTGGGCGGCGAGTACCAGTGGCGCCGCGAGGGCGAGCACCACCTGTTCAACCCGGAGACGGTCTACAAGCTCCAGCACGCCACCCGGTCCGGTCGCTACGAGATCTTCAAGGAGTACACGAGGCTCGTCGACGACCAGGCCACCCAGCTGTCCACGCTGCGCGGCCTGTTCCGCTTCCGCGAGGGCCTGCGCGAGCCGGTCCCCATCGGCGAGGTCGAGCCCGTCTCGGAGATCGTCAAGCGCTTCAACACCGGGGCCATGTCCTACGGCTCCATCTCCGCCGAGGCCCACGAGACGCTCGCCATCGCCATGAACCGCCTCGGGGCTCGGTCGAACACG
Source organism: uncultured Rhabdothermincola sp. (assembly GCA_964525005.1). Classification (GTDB taxonomy): domain Bacteria; phylum Actinomycetota; class Acidimicrobiia; order Acidimicrobiales; family Acidimicrobilacustridaceae; genus CAZALT01. The sequence goes on along the minus strand of CAZGEF010000018.1, from coordinate 142 downwards.
GGGGAGGGCGGCGAGGATCCCGAGCGGTTCGTCCCGATGGCCAACGGCGACTCCAAGCGCAGCGCCATCAAGCAGGTGGCATCGGGCCGGTTCGGTGTCACGGCGAACTACCTCACCAACGCGGATGACATCCAGATCAAGA
>CAZGEF010000017.1:0-38807 GCA_964525005.1 uncultured Rhabdothermincola sp. | reverse complement strand
CCGCCAAGGGCCGGGGCAACGCCATCGCGGTCATCGCCCTGTCCGAGTCGGGCACCATGTTCGACCCGGGCCCGTGCGTCTACATGGAGAAGATCGCCGTCGGCCCACAGGCCAAGGGCGCCATCGACATCACCAGGTCGGTCACCGAGAACCTCCAGGCCGTGGCCGCCGCCAAGGGCGACTCCGTGCGCCAGCTCACCGCCGTGATCCTCGAGCGCGACCGCCACGACGACCTCATCGCCGAGGTGCGCGAGGCCGGGGCCCGCATCCGCCTCATCCCCGACGGCGACGTCGCGGGTGCCATCTCCACGGCGTGGCCCGGCTCCGGCGCCGACATCCTCTTCGGCATCGGTGGCACCCCCGAAGGCGTCATCACCGCTGCCGCGCTCAAGAGCATGGGAGGCGAGATGCAGGGCCGCCTCTGGCCCCGCAACGGCGACGAGCGCCAGGCCGCCATCGACGCGGGCTACGACCTCGACCAGGTCCTCACCCAGGACACGCTCGTCGCCGGCGACAACTGCTTCTTCGCCGCCACGGGCATCACCGACGGCGAGCTGCTCAAGGGCGTGCACTTCACGGCGGACGGCGCCACCACGCAGTCCCTCGTCATGCGCTCGAAGTCCGGCACGATCCGCCAGGTCAACGCGGTGCACCCGATGGACAAGCTCACCACCGTCGGTGCCATCGACCGCTAGCGCCACCCGCGTCCGCGAGCACCGCGTCGTGGTCGCGCCGGTCCGACCGCTCAGAGGACCGCCTGCACGATCGACGCGACCACGAGCAGCATCGCCGCCACGACCTCGGCGAAGCCGAAGGCGGCCGCCGCCATCACCGCGATGAGCAGCGGCCAGCGCAGCAGGGCGCGGACCGGTCCCGGGAACGGCAACGCGTCGTAGAGCTCGAACATCAGCCGCCCCGCCCGCCACAGGTCGCCGGGGAGCGATCGCGGTCGTTCGGTCCCCGACTCGACGGGCGCCCGCGCCTCGCGCACCAGCGCAGCGAGCTCGCCGGCACGGGCCGGTCCCACGTCGGGCAGCGCGCGGAGCTTGGCCGGGTAGCCGAGGACCTCGCCGAGCATCCACACGAACACCAGGAGCAGCGCGGGCGCGACCGAGAGCAGCACGACGAGGACGACGAAACCGAACCAGGTGAACCACACGTCCGGGGCGTCCCGCCGCAGGAGCACGACCGCGATCGCCGCAACCGAAGCGGCGACCACCAGCGCATAGGCGAGCAGGGCGCCGCGCAGCACGCGGGCGATGGGCACGAGCCGTTCGAGCAGGTCGATCACCCGGTCGTATCCCCGACGCACGCCGTCACCCATCGTTCGCTCCTACCCACACCGGTCGACCCGGCACCGATCGCGCCCGGAAGGCCCGTCCCCGCCGATGGCGGGGCCGACCCCGCGAGGACGAGCGCGTGACGACGAGCCGGGTCAGGCCGAGCCGGTCGTCGTGGTCGTCTCGGGCGGCGGGGGCCCCGACGGTTGACCCTGCTGCGCGAGCTTCTCGTTGATCTGCTCGTAGAGCTCGGCGATCTCGGCCATCTTCTCGGCGTACAGCGCGAGGCCGGCCGATCCCTGCATGCGCAGCGCCTGGTCCGCCTCGGTCGTGAGCTGCTGCACCCGCGCCAACAGGCTCTCGACGGTCTCGTCACCCGGCTCCGTGCCCCCGGGCGTCGTCGTCGAGGTGGTCGAGGTGGTGGTCGTGTCCTCCGGGTCGGGGGCGGGATCGGGGTTCGCCACCTCCTGCTCGAAGGTCTCGGCCCGGGCCCCGAACATCTCCTCGAGCGACTCCTTGAGGGTCTCCTTCATGACCACCCGCGTACCGACGTTGGGGTCCGACGAGTCCCACACCACGATGACGTACTTGAGCGCGGGCGTCTGGGTCTGGCCCTGGGACGCGACGTACAGGGGCCGCACGTAGAGCAGCGAGTCGTCGACCGGCACGAGGATCAGGTCGCCGAAGGTCACCGTCGAGCCCTGCTGGCTGAGGAGAGAGATCTCGCGGGCGACCGTCGGATCCTGTTGGATCGCGGATGCGACGAGCGCCGGACCGGCGGGGAGCTCGTCGTTCTGCACCTCGTAGACCACGAGCTTGCCGTAGTCGTCGGGGTCGCTCTTGGCCACCATGAACGCCTCGAGCTGGCGTCGACCGTCATCCTCGGAGAACGGCACGAAGGTGCGCAGCATGACGAAGCCCTCCTGCTCCTCGCCGGGCAGCTTCATCAGGAGGTAGTAGGGGTCGACGCGCTTGGCGAACTTGGTGCTGGACGCACCGGTGGTCGGGTTGATCGTGGTGTTCGGTGTCGACGGACCGGTGGCCACGACCGATCCGGGATCCTGGGCGACGGCCCACGCCACGTTCTTCTCGTAGAAGCTGCCGGGCTCGCTGATGTGGTAGCGGCCCCACATGTTCGTCTGGACCTTGAAGATGTCCTCGGGGTAGCGGAAGTGCTCCGCGAGCTCCCGCGGCACGGCGTCGCCGTCCTCGAACAGGTCGGGGAAGGCCTTGGCGTAGGCGTTCACGATCGGGTCGCTGTCGTCGACGACGTAGAGCGTGACGCTGCCGTCGTAGGCGTCGACTACGGCCTTCACCGAGTTCCGGGCGTAGTTGAAGCTGTGTTTGAGCCCGCTCCCCGACTCGAGGCCGTCGGTGTCGGCCCGCTGGGCGTTGGGATAGTGGTTGCTGGTCGTGTAGCCGTCGACGACGTAGACGATCTTGCCCCCGATGACGACCGGGTACGGATCGGCGTCGAAGCTGAGGAAGGGCGCCACCGTCTCGACCCGGTCCTGCACATCGCGCACGTAGAGGATGCGCGAGTCCCGGGTGACGAAGTTGGAGAAGATCAGGTTCCACTCGAAGTCGAACCGCAGGAAGAACGCGGCCTGGCGCACGGCGGAGTCGAGCCCCACGCCGCCGGTTCCGCTGTAGTTGTTCACCACGGGCTGACCTTGGGCGTCGACGTAGTCGACCTCGTCGCGCGTCGTGCCGACGATCGTGTAGTCCATCCCCAGGCTCTCGCCGAAGTAGAGCTGCGGCTGATCGAGCGTCATCTCGATCTTGTCCGACACCTGGGTCGGCACACCGCCGACGAGGAAGTCGGGGCGGCCCGATCCGTCAGTGGCGTTGGCCGCCGACAAGGCGATGCCGTTGCCGTGCGTGTAGGCGAGGTGCATGCCCTCCCACGACTTCTGGGGCACCGTGGCGCTGTCGAGCTCGCGGGCGGACAGCACCACCTGGGTGGTGTCCATCGAGCCGTCCGGGGTGCGCACCTTGTAGCGGTCGATGTCGAGGTCGTCGAACTTGTAGAAGCCCAGGAACGCCTGGAGGTTCTGGTACGTCGGCTTCACGACCTGGGGGTCGAGCAGGCGGATGTTGCGGATCGTCTCGGGGTTCGCCTCGATCGCCTGTTTGGTGCTGACCTCGTCGGCGTCGTAGTTGAACGCCTTGACCTCGACGTCGTCCATGCCGAGCGCCTGGCGGGTGGCCTCGATGTTGTTGACGATGTAGGGCGATTCGCGGGCCGACTCCTCCGGCTCGACCTGCACCCGCTGGATGAACGTGGGATAGGCGGCGCCGGCGACGAGCTGCACGAAGCCCCACAGGCCGACGGCCATGACGGGCAGCACCCAGCCCCGGCGCCAGATGTTGGCGATGAACAGCGCGCACGACAGCAACGAGATGAGCAGCAGCAGGTAGGTCGCCGGGAGCTGCGCCTTCACATCGGTGTAGGTGGCCCCGTCGACCACGCCCCGGTTCGAGAACGTGAGCTCGTAGCGCCCCAACCAGTAGTCGACCGCCTTGATCAGCGCGAGCAGGGCGAGCAGCACCGAGATGTGCCCCTTGACCGCAGGCGTCACGCGTTGGAACGGGGCCTGGAGTCGCACCCCGCCGTTCAGGTACGCGGCGACGACGGTGATGAGCAGCACGATGACGACCGACGCGAACAGCCAGTCGGTGACCGCAGCGAGGAACGGCAGCTTGAAGACGTAGAAGCCGACGTCGGTGTCGAACGTGGCGTCCTTGACGCCGAAGTCCCCGCCGTTGCGGAACAGCAGCCACTCGTTCCACTGCGCCGACATCCCGACCCCGGCCACGAGCCCGAACAGGAGGGACACCGCGGCGCGGACCAGACCGGAGCGGCGGTCGACCACCTCGTGGTACTTGGTGAGCAGGTCGTCCTCGGGACCGGCCGGGCGGAAGCGGGGCGCGAACCGGTCGACGAGGGTGAGGTTGACGAAGCACAGCACGAAGAAGACCGCGGTGAAGGCGAGCCCGAGGAAGACCTTCGACCGGAGGATCCCCGACCACACCTCGGAGAGTCCGAGGCTGTCGAACCAGAGGAAGTCCGTGTAGAAGGCGGCCAGGCCCCGCAGCGACGTGAACAGCACGAAGAGGACCGCCGCGACCACCAGCACGATGACGCGAGCACGTCCGGACCCACGGGGCCGACGCCGCTTGCTGGGCATGTCCTCAGGGGCGCGCATGACCGGTCAGCCTACGGGAGGAACACGTGCTGCGGATCGCGGCGGGCTCAGAGATCGATCGGAGCCACGAGGCACCGGCACGTTGGGTGCGCCGGGGGGAACAGGTGGCCGGTGGGGAACTCGTCGCCTTTGGCCAGGTTGCCGGCCAGCGCGTTGTCGTCGCAGTCGGGCGACGCGGTGTCGCCGTCGTCGGTGATCCAGTGCACCTCGGCGCCCGTGGCGACGGCCTCGTACAGCCCGGCGTTGAACGCCGCGAGGACCGCCTGGCTCGCGGCGCTGTCGACCCGCTGGGTCCTCCACTCGCGGTAGCACGCCCGGACGCGCTCGCTCGCCTCGTCGGGATCGTCGTCAGCGGCCGAGAAGCCCCGCACGAGACGGTCGCGCAGCGGAGCGATCAGCTCGGCGGCGAGCTCCTCGGCCGGAGCCGAGACCGAGACCGAGACCTTGCGGCGCGATGGGGTGCCCACGAAGCCGACGCCGGCATCGGCGGCCTCCGAGAGGATCGCGGCCACCACCGACACGTAGCGCTCGACCTGCGCCTCGGGAAGCGGCAGCAGCGCGTCGGCATCGGTGAGCTCACCCCGACGCACGCTGTCGAGGAGCTCGTTCTGCTCGTCGGACAGCTCCCGCTTGAGTCGCTTGGCCAGGCTGCGCTCGATGCCGGCGATCGCCTCGTCGCGGCGGGCCAGCACCTGGGCCGACGGTCCGTCGGCGGGGGGTCCCTCGTCGGCAGACGGGGGCGTCGCATCGGGCGGCGGGTGAGCAGCCCCGGTGTCGTCGTGGTCGCCCGGATCGTCGGTCTTCATGCGGGCGAAGATGCTGACGACCTTGTCGGCCGGCTCGACGGGCTCGACCTGCTCGACCTGCTCGGCGGGTTCGACGGGCTCGCTCTCGACGGCGGGTTCGCTCTCGACGGCGGGTTCGACCTGCTCGACCTGCTCGACCTGCTCGACCTGGTCGGGTGCCTCAACCGGCTCGGGCGCCTCGACCGGCTCCAGGTGGTCGGTCGGCTCGGTCGCGTCGAGCCGATCGAGCTCGGCGCTCAGCTCGGCGACGTCGGTGTCGAGCGTCGCGTCGTCGTGCTTGAAGGCAGCCTCAGCCGCCAGCCGGGCCTCGGGTACGGCCACGTCGAGCTCGGCGGTCGCGGTGTCGAGCGTCTCGCGCACCACGTCGTAGGCGGCGACGAGGCGATCGCGCCCCGCCTGGAGCTGGTCGATCTGCTGGCGCATGGCCTTGCGCCGCCGGGCGAGGTCGCGCAACATGCGCTCGCGCACCCGCTGGGCCTCGGTGACCATCTCGCGCCCCTCGAGTCGGCCGGCCTCCACCATCGCCGCCGCGTCGTTGACGGCCTTCTGCTGGATCTCGACGGTCTCGGCCCGGATCTCGTCGGCCGCGGCCCTGGCCTCCTCGGTCTTGATCGCCAGCACGCCCTCGGCTTCGCGCCGGAGCTCCGACGCCTGGTCCTGGGCTTCACGGAGCAGGCGGGCGACGTTCTCCTCGGCCTTCGAACGGATGTCGGCGGCCGCGGTGTTCGCCGCGTCGAGCACGCGCATCGTCTCCTCACCCAGCAGCGAGGTGAGCTTCGACGGGGTGATGTCCTCCAGGTCCGCCGCACGCGTCTCGGCCGCCGACAAGCGGCTCGCCAACTCGCGCTGGGTCTCCTTGGCCGTCCGCAGCTCGGCGGCGATCGCCATGAGGTACTTCTGGACGGCGAGCGGGTCGTAGCCGCGCCGGACCAGCTCGAACTGCTGGCTCAGGATGGCATCGGGATCGATGGGAGGGGACGGTTCAGCCACGATGGGCGATGGTACCGCCGGGCCCCTCGACCCCCGAGGACCCCGCCGGACCTGGCGATCGTGCTCGCTCGGCGACGAGCAGACGACGTCGCCCCGTGGCGATCAACCTGCGGGAGGCGTCGCGTCTCGGAAGGCGGCGAGGGCCGCCAGCGCCTCGTCGAGGGTGTCGACCGGCACGACCTGCATGTCGCCCGCGAGCTCCGTGGCCTGCTCGTACTCGCTGCTCGGGACGAGGAAGAGCTCGGCGCCGGACCGTCGGACCGCAACGGTCTTCTGGAGGACGCCGCCCACCGGGCCCACCGTCGCGTCGGGCCTGATCGTGCCGGTGGTCGCGACCCGACGTCCCCCGGTCAGGCTGTCGGGGCTCAGGGTGTCCATGATCCCGAGCGTGAAGGCGAGACCGGCCGACGGCCCCCCCACCTGGCCCGAGTCGATCGTGACCGTGAAGGGGAACTGGTACTGGAGCCCGTGCGTGGTGGTCACCACACCGAGGTACGCCCGCGCCGGATCCGTCGGGTTCTCGCCCAGGACGACCTCCTCGGTCACCGCCGCGTCGTCGTCGGGGGTCCGCACCCGCAACGTCATGGTCTCGCCCGGAGCGTGGCTCTGGACGATCTCGACGAGCTCGCTGCTGAGCGTGACCGGCACCCCGTCCGCCTCGACGACCACGTCGCCGACCTCGAGCAGGCCGTCGGCGGGAGCGCCCGGCTCGACGTGGACGATCTCGGCTCCCGCCCCGGTCGTGCCCACCTCGTAGCCGAGCTCGTGGAGGGCGACCGCCGTGGCGATGTCCTTCGAGCTCGCCATCTGGGCGAGGTTGACCTTGCGCACCTCGGACGGGGGGCGATCGCCCTCGATGAGCGAGGCGTCGACGACGTCGACGGTGGGGTCGAGCCACCCCATGAAGGCCTGCATCGCGGTCGCCTTCTGCAACGAGACGGTGGCGAACTCGACCTCGCCCTCGTGCGCGAACGTCTCGACGCCCGACACCTCGATGAGCGGCTCGGTGGCGCGGGCCGAACCGGGCGACAGCAGGTAGTACGGCACCTTGACGAACGCGGCGCTCACGATCACGACCGTGAGGATCCCGACCACGGAGCCGAGGACCGCGACCACGGCCGGCACCCGACGGCGGCGCCCAAGGGCCCCGTCGCCGTCGCCCGGGCGGTGTTCGCCCTCAGCGGGCGGCGGTACGATCTCGTCGGTGAGGTCCATGGGTCAGAATCGATCGCTGCTCGCCGACGACCGGCGTCGGGCCGCGGCAGCCACGTCGGCTGACAGCCTGCCATGAGCGGTGGGATTCAGGGACGCGACACCCCGCCGTTCGCGATCCGCCATGTCGACAAGGCCACCGAGCCGTTCGCCGTGCGGGTTCGATCCGGTGTCCTGCTCGTCGCGCTCGTCGTCGCGCTAGCGGTGCTCGCGGCGCTGGCCGCGATCACGGTGATCGTCGTGGCGCTCGCCCTCGCGACCACGGCCACCAGCTGACCCGTTCAGGCCCCGTCGGTCAGTCCCCGTCGGTCAGTCCCGGTCGGTCCGGCCGAACACCGCCCGGTACCAGAGGGTCGCCACGGTGTCGACGGCCTCCTCGGCGGTGCTCCCCTCGTCGTTGGCCGAACCCAGCACCAGGTAGGTGAACGCGAACCACTCGGCCATCGAGGCCAGCGCGACCGCGGCCTGCTTCGGATCGATGTCGGCGAAGTTGGCCCGACCCGACAACTGCCTGTCCTCGAGCGCGGCGTGGACGACATCGATGTAGGTCCGCCGGCTCGACTCCCACCGCTCGTAGATCGTGGGGCTCTGGAAGCTGCCCTCGAGCAGCGTCGTCCACAGCCCGCCGTGGTCCTCGAAGACCTTGAGGAACGCGAGCAGGGTGCCGCGGCACATCTGCCACGGATCGTCGTCTCGGGCGCTGGTGACCGAGGCCACCAGTTGATCGCCGACGGACTCGACCACCTGGATGAGGCAGTCGTCCTTGTTCTTGAAGTACAGGTAGAACGTGCCGTGCGCCGTCTCGGCCGCCGCGGTGATGGCACCGACGGTGGTGGAGCGATAGCCCCGCTCCTCGAACACCTCCGTGGCGGCGCGCAGCACGCGCTCTCGAGTCTCCGCGGCCTGTTGCTGCCGCTTGTTCAGTGGCTTGTCGTCAGTCATCCATGCTCCACTGTGCCCATGGGCCAGATCGCCGGGCACACCCCGCCTGACAGCCGTCCTGGCAGGGAAATCGCCCGGACGTTAGCGGAGACGGCCGCTCGGCGTCGTGCCGTGGTCATCGCCGGCCACTCGGGTGACCTCGATGTCGCACGGGACGCGCTCGGCGACGATGCGCCCGAGGTGCGTGCCTCCGCGCTCCACGCGCTGCAACGCCTCGGCGGGCTCACCCGCGCTGCGCTCGTCGCCGCGACCGGCGACCCCGACGCGAGCGTGCGCCGCACCGCCGCCGAGATCGTCGCCACGTGGCGCGACCCCGACGGCTCCGACGAACCGTTCGACCTGCTTCGGCTGCTGCGCGACGACGACCCCACGGTCGTGGAGGTCGCGGCCTGGGCCTGCGGTGAGTCAGGCTGCGGTGAGTCAGGCTGCGGTGAGGCAGGCCGCGGTGAGCCAGGCCGCGGAGACCTCGACCCTGGGCCGACGGGCCACCCCGATTCAGTGATCCGGGAGCTGGTGCAGCTGGTGACCACCCACGACGACGCGCTCGTACGGGAGGCGGCGGTCGCGGCGCTGGGCGCGATCGGCGACGAGCGGGGCCTCGCCGCCATCCTGGCAGCCACCGCCGACAAGGCCACCGTGCGACGGCGCGCCGTCATCGCCCTCGCCCCGTTCGACGGCGACGAGGTCGAGGCCGCCCTCCGACGAGCGCTCGACGACCGAGACTGGCAGGTGCGCCAGGCCGCCGAGGACCTCCTCGAGTGACCAGGCCCCCAGCCTGTCAGCTGCGAGCGTCCATGAACATGACGCGGAGGCTGTCGAACGCTTCGACGCAGTGGCCGGCACCGAGCACGACGCACTCGAGCGGGGCGTCGACGAGGTGCACGGGGATCTCGGTCTCCTCCTCGAGGCGCAGCCCGAGCCCGCGCAGCATGCCACCGCCTCCCACCAGGTGGATGCCCTGTCCGATGAGGTCCTGAGCCAGCTCAGGGGGTGCCTGGCCCAGGCAGGTGATGACCGTGTCGACCATGGCCGACACCGGTTCGTCGATGGCCTGGCGAACCTCCTCGGCGGTGAGCACGACGGTCTTGGGCAGGCCGCTCATGAGCTCGCGTCCGCGGACCTCGGCCGCGAACTCGTTGTCGGTCGGCCACGCCGAGCCGATGGTGACCTTGATCTCCTCGGCCGTGCGCTCCCCGATGGCGATGCCGTACTCACGACGGATGTAGGTCTGGACGGCGGCATCGATGTCGAACGAGCCGACCCGCACCGCCTCGAGCGCGACGATGCCACCCAGCGAGATCAGCGCGACCTCCGAGGTGCCACCGCCGATGTCGATGACCATGTTGCCGAGCGGCTCGTTGATGGGCAGACCGGCACCGATGGCCGCGGCCATCGGCTGCTCGATGAGGTGCGCCTCGGCCGCCCCGGCGCGCTTGGCCGCCTCGGTGACCGCACGACGCTCGACCGCGGTGATGGCCGACGGCACGCAGATGACCACCCGAGGGCGGTTCCAGCGGTTGACGCCCACCCGCTGGAGCAGCAGGCGGATCATGCGCTGGGTGATCTCGAAGTCGGTGATCGCCCCCTTGCGCAGGGGCCGCACCGCGACGATGTAGCTGGGCGTGCGGCCGATCATCTGCCACGCTTCGTGCCCCATGGCGAGCACGTCCTGCGTGCGGCTGTTGAGCGCGATGACGGAGGGCTCGTTGAGGACGATGCCCTCGCCCCGTGCGTACACCAGGGTGTTGGCGGTGCCGAGATCGATGGCGAGGTCGCGTGCCAGGGCTCAGCGCCTCGAGGTCGGCGGCCGCACGCCTGTCCGGCGCCGCTGCGGGCGGCCACCGTTCGGGTCGCCCAGGGCCGTCATCTCCCGCTGGAAGTCGTCGATGGTCGTCATGAAGGTGCGCGGCTTGCGGTGGCGGAGCCACAGCAGCACCGAGCCGACCGCGATGAACGCGAGCGCAGCGACGAGGAAGATCGCGCTACCCATGGCGAGCACCGACCGGCGCAGACGACATCACGGGAGCCATCGTACTGACCGGGGCACGCGAGACTCGACTTTCGTCGGCACGATGACCGCCGTCGCCCACCCGCGGCCGTTCCCGGGGTGCCGCTCACTAGTCTCTCGCCGTGCCCCCCGACGACGAGGACGACGAGCGCGACGACGCTGCGCCCGACGACGCCACCGGGTTCACGCCGCCCCTCCCACCCGACGATCGCCTGTGGCGACACCCGTCGGAGATGGCGGGCGCCCCGGCGCACCTTGCCGGCAGCTCAGGCAGCTCGACCGGATCAGGCAGCTCGACCGGATCAGGCACACACAGGAAGCACGACCGGGGCATGCACCGGCTCCGGATGGGGCTCGTCGCGGCGACGTCGGCCACCGCGGGCGCGCTCATCACCCTCCTCATCCTCTCGGCGGGCGGCACCTTCGACCGATCGAAGGAGGCCTCGCCTCCCGCCGGCGTCGTCAGGATCACCGTGCCGGAGAACCCCGGCAAGTCCGAGATCGCCATGACCGAGGCGCTCGCTCCCTCGATCGCCTCGGTGTCGACGACGGGCCCGATGTCCTCGGCGACCGGCACGGCGCTCGTGCTGAGCACCGATGGCCACCTCGTGACGACCGCCGACGCCATCGACGGGGCCCAGGAGATCGTCGTCACCTTCGCCGACGGGATCGCGTCCGCCGCGACCGTCGTCGGCGTCGATGCCGACGACGACGTGGCGGTCATCAAGGTCGACCGCACCGACCTCGTCCCCGTCCCCGTCGGCAACACCCGGACGCTGCAGCTCGGAGCCCGGGCCACCGTCCTCAGCACCGCCGAGCGGCCCGCCGGATCGTCGGCCGTCGCGGTGGGCCTCATCTCCGGACTCGGCGAGCAGATCCAACTCGGATCGCACAAGGCGATGCACGGCCTCATCGAGACGAGCATCCGGTTGTCGTCGACCGAGTCGGGCGCGCCGCTCGTGGACTCCTCGGGGGCGGTCATCGGCCTCGTGACCCGGCGCGGACAGACCGAGGACGACACCGCCACCAGCACCAGCACCGCGAACGACGACGATCCGGCCGACGGCGGGTCGACCCCCGACCGGGAAACCGGACGAGCAAAGACCGACGGGGGCGTCACCATCCGCTTCGCCATCTCGATCGACTGGGTTCGCGACATCGCGCAGGACATCATCACGCAAGGTCGGGTGGACCACGTGTGGCTCGGCATCCGAGGCGGCGAGCTCTCCGACGAGCAGGTCGCGAGCTCGGGCTACGACGGAGCGCTCGTCACCGAGGTCGCCGACGCATCACCGGCCTCCAGTGCCGGGATCGAGGCCGGCGACGTCATCGTCTCGGTCGACGGCGACGACGTCGACTCGATGTCCGATCTCATCGTGGGGATACGTGACAAGGACCCGGGCGACGAGGTGGTGGTCGAGCTCGTGCGTCAGGGCACCGAGCAGCAGACCAAGGTGACCCTCACCACCCGCGCCGACGGCTAACGCCGCCGACGGGATCGACGCCGGAGGACCCAGATGCCCCCGGCGACCGCACCCAGCGCGACGACACCCACCGCGGCAAGGGAGAGCTCCTGGCGCACGCGGGGGCTCATGGACCGCAGCAGGCCGGTGCGGTCGACCTCGACGAAGGCGGACTCGCTCGACTGGGTCGGCTCCCACCCCGTCGAGCGGAGCTTGTCGTTGGCGACCACCCAGGGCAGGTCGAGGTACGGGGCGACCGACGCAGGTGGACGTCGGAAGCCCACTCGACCGGACGACCCAGGCCGACCCGACGACGAAGGCTTGCCCGACCGCGCGCCCCAGCCCGACAACACAGGCCAGCCCGACAACACCGGCCAGCCCGACAACACCGGCCAGCCCGACCACACCGGCCGGCCCGACAACACCGGCCGGCCCGACAACGCCCCGAGCTCGTCGGCCGAGAGCCAGCCGTCGGGGGCGACGTTGTAGGCACCGTCGAGCCGGTCCCGTGCCGCGTGCACCACGGCGGACGCGAGGTCGCCCAGGTCGAGGAACTGCCGGGGCGGCTCCCCTTCTCCGGCCCCGAACCGGGCGGGCGACCACGGCGACGACGTGAACCAGTCGGCAAGCTCGGCATCGACCGTGACGACCGGACGGAGCCGCGCCGCGGTCCGACCATCCCGTTCGGCCTGCCACTCGACGACGAGACGTTCGACCTCGGCGCGCTGCGTGGCGGTCGTACAGGACGGGGCGGGCCGCAGGGGCGCGTCCTCGGTCAGCGGCACCGGGTTGTTGGCCCAAGCGCCGTAGGTGAGCGCGGACGAGAGCACCACGACGGCGGGGACCTCCGCGGTGCTCGCCGCGGCGAGCACCGCCCTCACCCGCGCGACGTAGGTCGGCGATCCGTCGGATCCCCCCAGATCGTTGTCGCTGTCGGGGTCGACGACGACGAGGACGTCGACGCCCTCGAGGCTCTCCGCAGGGTCGCGATCGTCGCCCACGATCGTCCGCGGGAGCACGGCGGGATCGTCGGCGATCAGGCGGATCACCCGCCGGCCGAGAGACCCGTCGGCACCGGCGACGGCGATGGTGCGGACGGAAGCGGAGGCGTCGACGAGCTGCGTCACCGGATCAGTCTGCCGTGTTTCGGCCGACCGCCCCAGATCGGCGCCCCAGATCGGCGCATCCCGAGGATGCGACCGACGGCGGACCCCGTAGGCTGATCGACGTGAGCGACGGCCCCGGCAACACCCCCAATCCGCCCAATCCGTTCGGCGGTGACGACGACCCGTTCAAGGGGGTGCCGATCTTCGGGGACCTGGCCCGGCTGTTCTCGCAGCAGGGTTCGATGAGCTGGGACGCGGCCCGCCAGCTCGCGTTGTCGATCGCGACGAACGGCGAGCCCGAACCCAACGTCGATCCCCTCGAGCGCATCAAGCTCGAGCAGCTCTCCCGGGTGGCCGAGCTGCACGTCGCCCGGGTCACGTGCCTCCAGCCGTCGGTGACCGGCCAGGGCCTGCGCATCACTCCCGTCACGCGAAGCCAGTGGGCCAACACCACGCTCGACGCCTACCGGCCCCTGTTCGAGGTCCTCGCCAATGCGATCCACGACGGCTCTGCCGACACCACTCCCGCCGAGCCCGGCGACTGGATGGGCCAGATCATGGCCATGGTCGGTCCGATGATGCTGGGCATGACGGCCGGCTCGATGGTGGGTCACCTGTCCCGCCGGTCGTTCGGCCAGTACGACCTGCCCATCCCCCGCACGCCGAGCGACGAGCTGCTCGTGGTGCCGGCCAACATCGACGGGTTCGGCACCGAGTGGAGCATCCCCGCCGACGACCTCCGGCTGTGGGTGTGCCTCCACGACGTCACCCACCACGCCATCTTGAACCTGCCGCACGTGCGGGCCCGCATCGACGGGCTGCTCCACGAGTACCTCGCCAACTTCGAGGCCGACGACTCGTCGCTCGACGAGCGGTTCTCCCAGCTCGAGATCACCGACCCGTCGAAGATGGGCGACCTCCAGAGCCTGCTCGGCGACCCCGAGATCCTGCTCGGGGCCATCCAGTCCCCCGCTCAGCGAGACATCCTCCCCCGGCTCGAGTCGCTCATCGCGGCGATCGCCGGCTACGTCGACCACGTCATGGATGTCATCGGCGCCGACCTCATCACGAGGTACGGCATGGTCACCGAGGCGCTCCGTCGCCACCGGGTCCAGGCCGATCCCTCCGATCGCTTCGTCGAGCGCCTCCTCGGGCTCGAGCTCACCAAAGCGCAGTACGAGCGGGGCCAGGCGTTCGTGGCCGGCGTCCACGCACGGGCCGGCGACGCGGGCCTCGCCCGCCTGTGGGAGTCCGACGACACCCTCCCCACCCCGGCCGAGGTCGACGCCCCCGGGCTGTGGCTGGCCAGGATCGGCATCATCGACGAGACCGTGGACCTCCCCGACGACTTCGAGGTCCCCGACGACCTGGGCGACCTGGGCGACCTGGATCTGTAGGGGACGGACGTCGCGGCGACGTCGCTGCCACACCCTCCGGGGTGCTTGCATGCTGAAAGCGTGCTGAACGTCCTGATCCGAGATCCGCCCGACGAGGTCCACGCCAGCTGCGCGGCAACGACGTCGCGCCGTACGACGCGACCTACATCGCGCTCGCCGAGGAGCTCGACCGACAACGCAGGGAAGTAGTCCGGAGGCACGCATTTGAGACGATCCCAGTCCGTTCGAAGCGTGTTTGCGTCCGTCAGCCAGGGGCGCTCCCGATCGGCACGTCGCACCATCAGAACATGACAACTCCCACCTTCATCGCCATCCTCGACTTCTCCACCTCGGCCTCGAACCGGCCGATGGCCATCGCACAACTCGAGCGTGAGCATCCGGCCGTCGCCTCGATGGCCGGGTGTGTCGCGTTCCGGGTCTTCGCTGACCGCCAGAACGACACCGACATCACCGTGCTCCACGAGTGGGACGCCCAGGCTTCTTTCGACGAGTACCTCGCGTCGGAAGCGTTCGCCCGGTCCGGCGAGGTACTCCGACCCCTGATGATCGGATCGCCGACCAGCCGCCGATTTCGGGTCGAGTTGGTACAGACGGTGGCGTGAACGGCGATAGTGAGCGGGTGTCCAGCCCGGCCTACACATTCGTGCGCGACTTCGAGCCAGCGCCGGCGCAGCAGTTGTGCGTCGACCGCCATTACCTGCTCGCCGCCTCCCAAGGAGCGCTTCGGCTCGAGGTCGACGGGATCAGCTGGTCGCTCCCCCCGGCCCGGGCAGCGGTCATCCGGGCCGGTGTGCCGATCCAGGTCACGATCCCGCAGCGGGCCACGACAGCGTCGGTGCTGTTCAGCCCCAAGTTCGTGCCACCCCCACCCTCGAATCTCGCGGTTGTCGACCTCACACCGCTCGCACGAGCACTCATCACCGAATGCTCCCAATGGCGAGACGAGGACGCACTACTCGACGACTACGCGGTGGCGATGTTCCGCGCGTTGGCAGAAGCAACATGGGCTTCGGCCGTCCACCCCAGTCCCGCGCAGATGCCCACCGGCCGGTCGCTCGAGGTCCGGCTGGCGCTCGCCATCACCGCCGAACGGCTCGCCGACATCGCCAACGAGGTCGGTCTCGCCCCCAGATCGCTTGCCCGACGTTTCGAGCAGGAGCTCGGCATGACGTGGACAGCCGCACTACGCCGGCTCCGGATACTTCGAGCCATCGAGCACCTCGCTAGCACCGAGCACACCGTCACCCAGATCGCCATGGACGTCGGGTACTCGTCCCTCTCAGCCTTCCAATCCGCGTTCCGTGACCTCATCGGCCAAACACCATCGGAGTACCGCTCCGGCTTCACGCCCTGAATCCTGGAACGGACCCTCCTCAGCCTCGATCCACCGACGTTCTGAGAGTTGTACGGCTTCGTTGAGCGCGTCGACGTGTTCGTTGGTCTCGGCCAGCAGTGCCACCGTGTGCCCGGCTTCGGTCTGTTCCGCCCATTGCCGGGCAGCTTCGTCGACGAACTTGGCGAAGGTCGAGGCGAGCACGCGGCCTTGAGCCGTGTAGGCGTTGATCGCGGCCGGGTTGCCGGCGCGCAGCAGCAGCGATGCGTCCCGTTCCCACTGGTGGCGGAACGCCCGACATCCTCGCAGAGTGCCCGACCACCGACCCTCGCGCCTAGCTTCGCCAGGGAGGGTCGGGGTACACGTGGGTGGGCTCGTCGAACGGGAGGGGCTCGGTGCCGAGCTCGTCGGGCTCGGTGGGCACGACCTCGGTCTCCTCGAAGAGGGGCGTGCCCTCGGCGAGGTCGTCGAAGGGCGAGTCCTGGCGGACCGTCTTGGGCAGCGACGGGTCGACCGCGGCGTCGGGCACGATCGGCTCATCGGTGAGCGGCTGCTCGACGAAGCCCTCGGGAGGCGACCACTCGGTGGTGGACTCGGTCCGAGACCTGCGTGACCAGGGCCTCGGGTTGCGACCCGTCGGGTCGACCGGCGCCGTGGTGCGCACCTCGGTGAGGTCGGGGCCCGCCACCGTCGTGGGGTCGGTGAGCGACGGGGCATCGAGCACGGTGTCCCCGGCATCGGGACCTGACCGCGGCGCGTGCGGGCCCGGTCCGGCGCGATCGGCGATGCGCTGCGCGACCTCCTCGGAGCGGCCGAGGTTCCGACGCCCGACGAAGTAGGCCACCACTGCGAACCCGGCGATGAGCGCCACGATCAGGAAGCCGATCTCGGCGGGGATGGGGATGACGATGGGGATGAGCGCACCGATGACCCAGAAGAGCTGGAAACGGGTCTCGAACTTGGCGAACGACCGGCCGCGGTTGGCATCGGGCGCGTCCTGCTGGACGATGGCGTCGAAGGCCTGCTTCGCCGCCGACGACGTGGCCCCGACCACCATCGACAGCACGATCGCTCCCGGCAGCCCGCCGAGGGCGAAGCACACGAACCCGCCGACGCAGGCCACCAGCAGGTTGACCTGGAGGATCCGCTCCTCCTCGGCGATGCGGCGCATGCGGGGCACGATGACCGCACCGACGAAGAAGCCCAGCTGAGCGGCGCCCGCCGCGAGGCCGAGGTGCCAGAGCGGCGCGTCGTCCTCCTTGAAGGAGAACGCCAGCATGAACGAGAGGAAGCCGACGATGCCGCGGACGAGCCCCATGGCCGACGCGGCGAGCCGGATGCCCCGGCTGCGCAGCTCCAGCTTCTCGACCGCGTCGGCCTTCTCGGCGGCGACGCGCACGTCGGGCAGCTGGAAGGCGGCGACGGTGGCGACCCCGAAGATGATCGTCGCCAGGCCCAGGGTCCACCCCGGACCACCGAGCTTGAGGAGCGCCCCGCCCAAGGGCGCCACGACCACGACCGCCAGCGCGCTGAGCACCGTGAGCTTCGAGTTCGCCTCGATGAGCTCCTGGTCGGTGCGCACGGTGGTGGGCACGATGGCGCTCTTCGAGATCGTGTAGGTCTTGCCCAGGACCAGCATGAGGAAGGCCTCGGGATAGAAGAGGATGCTGTCCATGTGTCGGATCACGAGGAAGCACAGCACCGCACGCAGGGCGACCGATCCGAAGATGACCCACCGGCGTCCACCGGCGATGCGGTCGAGCGCGGGGCCGATGAGGGGTGCGGCCACGGCGAACGGGGCGATGGTGAGCAGCAGGTAGAGGGCGACCTTCCAGCGCGCCGAGTCGAAGTCGAGCGAGAAGAAGACCGATCCGGCCAGGGCGATGGCGAACAGCGCGTCGCCGCCGACGCTCAGGGCATGGGTGCGCGCCAGCTTGCTGAAGGCACTGCTCGCGAACGGTCGACGGGGGTCGCGAGGGGCCGGCTGGAGTTCGCTCGCCGTCACGACGACCACTCTACGACCGCGCCCCGACGGGGAGGACCGGTCCCGACGAGGCTCTCCGTCAGGGGCGCGGGGCCTCGTACTTGTAGCCCAGCCCCCGGATGGTGACGATGCGGGTGGGCGTCGCGGGATCCTCCTCGATCTTGGAGCGCAGCCGCTTGATGTGGACGTCGAGGGTCTTGGTGTCCCCCACGTAGTCGGCACCCCACACCCGGTCGATCAGCACGTCACGGGTGAGCACCCGGCCCGCGTTCTCCAGCAGGATCGAGAGCAGCTCGAACTCCTTGAGGGGGAGCTTGACCTGCTCGCCGCGCACCGTGACCTCGTGGCGGAGGTGGTCCACGCTGACGTCGCCGACCGCCACCACCTCGTCGAGCTCGACGAACGCGCCGCCGAGGGCGTCGTCGGCACCACGGCGTCGGAGCACCGCACGCATGCGGGCCACCAGCTCGCGGAGGCGGTACGGCTTGGTGACGTAGTCGTCGGCGCCGACCTCGAGCCCGACGACGGTGTCGATCTCGGAGCCCTTGGCGGTGACCATGATGATCGGCACCGATGACCTCGAACGGATCTCGCGGCACACGTCGATGCCCGAGACCTTCGGGAGCATCACGTCGAGCAGCACGAGATCGGGCACGACGTCGTCGAACATGTCGAGCGCCTCGGCACCATCACGGGCGACGTCGACCTTGAAGCCCTCACGGGTGAGGCCGATCGTGAGCGCGTCGATGAACGAGTCCTCGTCCTCGACGAGCAGGATGGATGTTGCGGGGGCCATGGGGTCCTCAGGTCATCGGCCACGCCCGACGACGGGCGTGGGTGCTCGCGGGAGTCCCGGAGCGGTCGGTGTGGGGGACGTCGGATGAGGTTTCGGATCCGGGGACGAGATCTGGCGGGGGAACGAGAGGCGGAACGTGGACCCCTCGCCGAGGCGCGACATGACCTCGACCTCACCCGCGTGGTTGTTGAGCACGTGACGGACGATCGCCAGCCCGAGTCCGGTGCCGCCGGTCTCGCGGCTGCGGCCCTGGTCGACGCGGTAGAACCGCTCGAACACGCGCTCGAGGTCGAGGGCGGGGATGCCGATGCCGTGGTCCCGCACCTCGATGACCACCTGGCCGGCCCGCCCGCCCGATGACGAGACCTCCACCACGCCGCCCCCGTCGGAGTACTTCACCGCGTTGTCCAGGAGGTTGTAGATCGCGGACACGACCTGGCGTCGATCGCACAGGAGCTCGCACGGCGTGGCGGGTTCGTGGACCTCGATCGTGATCGCGCCCTGATCGGCCGCGGGACTGATCCGATCGACCGCCTCCTTCACGAGGAGCGACACGCTGACCAGCTCGTTGTTGGCGGTCTCGCCGCTCTCGATGCGGCTCAGCTCGAGCAGGTCCTCGATGGTGCGATCGACCCGGAACGCCTCGGTCTGGATCCGACCGGCGAGTCGCCGCGTGATCTCCGGGTCGTCCTCGGATGCCAACGTCTCGGCCAAAAGCCCCAGGGCTCCGACGGGCGTCTTGAGCTCGTGGCTGATGTTCGCCACGAAGTCACGGCGCACCGCCTCGAGGCGGCGGCGTTCCGATGCGTCGTCGATGATGACGAGCGCACCGAGGGACGCAGCCGACGGGATGGGCCAGGTCGTGATCACGAGGGACCGGCGTGGGGGGCCGAACAGGTCGAGCGACCGGGTGTCGGCGTCGCCTTCGAGGGCGAGCTTGATCATCTCGGCCACCTCGACCGCCACCAGCGCGAAGGTGTGCCCGCTGGCCTCGAAGTCGCGCGCCGCCTGGTTGCGGAACACGATCTCGCCCCGGTCGTCGGTGAGGCACACGCCCTGCGGGATGGTGTCGAGCGCGGTCTGCAGCTGCCCGACGTGGCTGTTCGCCTCGCGCGCATCGGCTTCGTTCCGGGCGACCAGGCGTTCCAGGCGAACGAGCTCGCCGCGTTGCGCGGCGAGCCGACGGGACGAGACGACGGCCCCGACGAGCGCAACGAGCGCAACCGCGGCGAGGAGCGCGACGAAGGCGTTCACGTCCCGCCTGGATCCTCGATCGGTTCCCCGGCCCCGTTCCCGTCGGTGGCCGCGCTCCTCGTCGCCGCGAGGCGCAACGCCTCTTCGACCTCGCTCGGGGGCACGATCCCGGTCACCTCGGCGGCGCGCTGCATCTCGGCGCGGGCGTGCACGCGCGCCGCGCCGCTGTGCTCGGGCAACCACCCGGTGACCATGTACTCGATGCGACCGCCCATGTTGACGGCGTGGTCGCCGATGCGCTCGTAGTACCGGCCGATGAGCGCAAGCTGGACGGCCGCCTCGAGGTTGATGGTGCCCATGTGGTGCGATTCGAAGATCGCCTGGATGTAGTCCTTGTGGAGCTGGTCGAGCGTGTCGTCCATGTCGTCGAGCGCGGCGGCGAGCCCCGCGTTGTTGTCGACGTAGGCATCGATCGCCAAGGTGAACAGGCGCTGCGCCTCCTCCCCCATCCGCTCGATGAGGCCGCGCAGGCGGGGGTCGAAGTCGACGCCGTAGATGCGGCGTGCCCCTTTGGCCACGTTGATCATGAGGTCGCCCGAACGCTCGATCTCCGATGCCATGCGCAGCGCCGTGACGATGGCTCGCAGGTCACCGGCCATCGGCTGCTGGAGCGCGAGGACGTGGTAGCAGTGGTCCTCGATCACGATGGTGAGCTCGTCGAGCAGGTCGTCGTCCTCGATGAGGGACTGGGCGGCCCGCATGTTGTTGGTGAGCAGGGCCTCGGTCCCCCGCGGGATGAGCTCGGTGGCGAGGGCCGCGAGCCGCACGATGTCGTCGCGGATCTCGTCGAGCTCCTGGTGGAAGGTCCGTCGCTGTTCCATCGGCCTACGCCTCCGTCACGGTCCGGCCGGCGGGCGCACCGGCGATCGGCGGCGCGGTCATCGGACCTCCGCAGCAAGGTATCGCTGGTCCCCCGTCAACAGGTACTGCATGCGAGCGCCGAGCACCGAGGCATGGTCGCTGACGCGCTGCAAGGCCTGACCCACCACGAGGGATCGGACCGCGATCTCCGCGGCACGAGGCCCGTCGAGGTGCAACAGGTTCATGGTGAGCGACTCCATGCACAGGTCCATCTGCGCCGACCCTTCGGCGACGACCGCGGCGAGCTCCAGATCGTCGGTGCCCCAGGCCCGAAGCGCTTCGCCGAACCGCTCGGCGGCGAGATCGAGCATGGTGCGCAAGATGTCGAAGCCGACCTCGTTGGACTCGATGAGCGGTTGGGCATCCACGATCTTCGCGATGCGCAGGCACAGGTCGCCCACGCGCTCGAACGCGGACGTGACCCGAACGACCGAGACGACGAGGCGAAGATCGGAGGCCACCGGGTTCTCGCGGGCGAGGGTCCCGTAGCACTGCTCGGTGAGCGACACGCTCATGGCGTCGATCTCGTCGTCGGTGGCGATGCACAGCCGTGCCGTCTCGGCATCGCCCGACAGCAGCACGCGGTCGAGGCGAGCGAGGTTCTGGTCGACCAGCACCCCCATCATCTCCGTCGAGAGCTTCAGCTCCTGGAGCTCGGAGGTGTACTGGTGTCGGAGAGGGCCGTCCCCGTCGCCGGCGTCGACGTCGCCGCGATCACCCGAATCGGCCGGTGACATAGTTCTCCGTACGTTCGTCCTCGGGGTTCGAGAAGATCTTCTCGGTGGCGGCGTACTCGACGAGCAGTCCCGTGCGGGTGTCGCTGTTCTCGTTGACCTCGGTGGTGAAGAACGCGGTGCGGTCGCTGACGCGAGCGGCCTGCTGCATGTTGTGCGTGACGATGATGATGGTGAACTCGGTCTTGATCTCCTGCATGAGATCTTCGATGCGCGCCGTCGCGATGGGATCGAGCGCCGAGCACGGCTCGTCCATGAGGACGACCTCGGGCTCGACCGCGATGGCGCGCGCGATGCAGAGGCGCTGCTGCTGGCCACCGGAGAGCCCGAGTGCGGACTTCTTGAGGCGATCCTTGACCTCGTCCCACAGGGCTGCGCCGCGCAGCGCCTTCTCGACGATGTCGTCCATGTTGCCCTTCATCCCCGAGAGCTTGGGGCCGAAGGCGACGTTGTCGTAGATGGACTTGGGGAACGGGTTCGGCTTCTGGAACACCATGCCGATCCGCTTGCGGACCTCGACGGGATCGACGCGAGGGTCGTAGAGGTCGACGCCGTGGTAGAGGATCTTGCCCTCCACCCGTGCGCTCTCGATGAGGTCGTTCATGCGGTCGAAGCAGCGCAGCACGGTCGACTTCCCGCAGCCCGACGGCCCGATGAACGCGGTGATCTCGTGCTGATGGATGTCGACGTTGACGTCGCGCACGGCGCGGAACGGGCCGTAGTAGACGGAGAGGTCGCTCACGTCGAAGACCACCGGAGGAGCCGGCACGTCGTCGACGACTGCGGACACCGCAGCCTCGGGCGTGACGATGGGCGTCTCGGCGTCGAGCGTCGGGGTGGCGGTGGGATCGGCGGTCATGGCGACTTCCTCAGCGGAGCGGGGGGCCGGTTGGGGGTCGTCAGCGTGCATGTGCTGACGAGGCTACAGACGGGCGGGCATCGACGGTCAGGGCGGGGCAGGAGCACGACGAGGTCACGACTTGTCGAGCGAGAGCCGGGAGGAGACGACACGGGCGAGGACGGTGAACACGAACACGATCACGACGAGGGTCAGCGCCGCGCCCCACGCCCGGTCCTGGGCGACGGGGAACGGCTGCTGCGCGTTGCTGAAGATCTGCAGCGGCAACGCGGTGGTCGATCCGTCGAACAGGTTCGGGTTGAAGGACCGGGCGGCGCCGATGGTGAACAGCAGCGGTGCCGTCTCGCCTGCGGCGCGGGCGATGGCCAACATGACCCCGCTGATGATGCCGCCCAGCGCGGCGGGCAGCACCACCGTGACGATGGTGCGCCACTTGCGGTTGCCCAGGGCGTAGCTGGCGTTGCGCAGGTCGTCCGAGACGAGGCGCAGCATCTCCTCGGTGGAGCGGATGACGATCGGCAGCATGAGGCACGCGAGGGCGAGCGAGCCGCCGAAGCCGGAGAGCCCGAACCGCAGGGTCCAGATCGTGTAGATGAAGAGGCCCATGACGATGGACGGCACACCGGTCATCACGTCGGACATGAAGCGGATCAGCGAGGCGAGCTTGCCCTTGGCCCCGTACTCGTGGAGGTAGATGGCCCCGAGCACGCCGAGCGGAACCGCCATGAGGGCGGCACCCGCGGTGATGAGCAGCGTGCCCATGATGGCGGGGTACATGCCCCCACCGGCCTTGCGCGAGCTGATCGCGACGTCCGAGGTGAACCACTCCGCATCGATGGCGGCGATGCCCTTGGACACCACGTAGAAGAGCACGAAGCCGAGCGGGATGATGGCGACGACCAGCGCGCCGTACATCCAGGCGGTGGCGAGCGCGTTCTTGGTCCGCCGGGAACGGCTGGTGGTGACCTCGAGGAGGAGGCGGTCGTCAGGAGCGAGCGGTGCGGTCATGTCAGGCGGCCTGGAGCTTGCGGTCGAAGCGGTTCACGATGCCGCGGGCGGCGACGTTCACCAGGATCGTGATGAGGAAGAGGACGACGCCGAGTCCGATGAGCGCGGCGCGATGCGTGCCCTGGGCCTCGCCGAACTGGTTGGCGATCACCGCGGCCATCGCATCGCCCGGTTCGAAGATGTGCGAGCTGATCTGGGGGGCCGAACCGATCACGAGGGCGACGGCGATGGTCTCGCCCAACGCGCGACCCAGGCCCAGCATGACGGCACCGGTGATGCCGCCCCGGCTCCAGGGCAGGACCGAGTAGCGGAGCATCTCCCAGCGCGTGGCGCCCATGCCGTAGGCCGCCTCGCGCTGGGCCGACGGCACGGTGGCGATGACCTCACGGGACAGCGAGGTCACGATCGGGACGATCATGATGGCGAGGATGACGCCGGCCGTCATGAAGCTCTTGCCGCTGGCCTTGCCACCGAGGACGTCGCCCACCAGCGGGATCCCGTCGGTGGCCTCGGCGATCGACTTGTAGATCGGCTGGATGGCCGGCGCGAACACCACCAGGCCCCAGAAGCCGTACACCACCGACGGGATGGCGGCGAGGAGGTCCATCACGTAGACCACCCACCTCCGCAGCTTGCGGGGCGCCACCTCGGTGGTGAACAGGGCGATGCCGAGGCTGACCGGCACGGCGATGAGGAGCGCGATCACCGAGGCGAGCAGCGTGCCGTAGATGAAGGCGAGCGCCCCGAACTTGCCCTGGCTCGGGATCCACACGTCGGAGGTGACGAAGGACAGCCCCTCTTCCCGGAAGGCCGGCATCGCCTCCTTCGTCGTGGAGTAGGCGATGAGCGCCAGGATCGCCAGGACGGCGAGGCCGGCGAGGAGGGCGACGGTCTTGAAGATCTGATCGCCGCGGCCGCCCTTGCTGCGCTCGAGCAGGGATCGACCACCGGAGGGGACCGGCGCCGAACTCGATGGGATGTCGATGGTGGACGTTGACACGCCGTCTTCCCTGTTGGTCGGGTGGCCGGAGCTCAGGTGCGAGGGATGGTGATCTTGTCGAGCTGGGCGATGGCCGCATCCTGCACGCTGGCGGGCAACGGGGCGAAGTCGACCTCGGCCGCGAAGTCCTGGGCCTCGGTGAGGACGTAGTTGATCCACCCCTTGACGGCGGCACCGATGGTGGCGTCGGTCTGGTCGGCGTACACGAGGATGTAGGTGACGGCGGTGATCGGGTAGGCGTCGGCGCCCCCCGGGTTGAGCGGGTTGAGCGTCAGGTCCGACTCGAGCTCGGCGCCCTCGACCGCGGCGGAGGCGGCCTCGAGGGTGGGCTGGACGAACTCGCCGTCCTTGTTCTGGATCGAGGCGAACGTGAGGCCCGAGGCCACCGCGTCGGAGAGGTCGACGTAGCCGATCGCGCCCGGCGTGCTGGAGATGGTCTGGCTCACACCGCTGCTGCCCTGGCCGGCGATGACGTTGCCGGCCCACGGGACGGTGTCGCCCGAACCGAGCGTCCAGTCGTCCCCGGCCGCGGCGACGAGGTACTTCGTGAAGTTCGAGGTCGTGCCCGAGCCGTCGGCGCGCACCGCGAGGGTGATCGGCTCCGATGGCAGCGAGACGCCCGAGTTGTCCGCCGCGATGGCCGGGTCGTCCCAGCTGGCGATCGTGCCCGAGAAGATCTTGCCCAAGACGCTCGGGCTGAGGTGCAACTCGTCGACGCCGTCGAGGTTGTAGGACACCGTCACGGGTGCGGCGACGGTCGGGAAGTAGAGGAATTCCCCGCCCTTGAACCGGACCGCATCCTCGTCCTTGACCAGGCTGTCGGTGCCGGCCCAGACCGTCACCTGGTCGGCGAGGTCCTGCTTGCCCTTGCCGGATCCGCCACCGCCGTAGTTCACGGTGACGCCGGGGGCGACGGACTCGAACTCCTCGATCGCCACCTCGTAGAAGCCCTTCGGGAAGGTGGCACCCGAGCCGTCGAGCGTGCCCGACAGCGAGGCGTAGTCGATGTCGAGGCCCTCGGCCCCGCCGGGCGTCACGTCGCCGCCGGCTGAGCTGGTGCCCGTGGAGGAGTCGTCGGAGCTGCTGCCGCAAGCCGCGGCGACGAGGGCGAGGACGACGAGAAGGCCCGAGAGCCAGACGGCCTTGGACGTCCGCCTGTTCGACAGGGTGGTGGTCGACATCGAGAGGTGTCTCCTTTGGAGCGACTGCGAGGGCCCCGCCCCCACGGGCGGGACGGCGTCCGCCGATTGCGAACGGAGGCACCGTACGAGCTCCAGGTAGCGCGCCGAGGTGGACGAGGTGAACGGCCGGGCGGACCCAGATGACATCTGGGTGAACGACTCTCGGCCAGCACCTCTCGTTCACCCGAGCCGCCCACCGCGACGCCCGCGAGTCGTCCGCTGGTCCCTTCACCGCTTGCGGTCGAGGTGCTCCTTCTTCACGAGGTGCTTGAACGACTGGAGCACCGGAACGTCACGCTCGTAGCTCAGCCGATCGACGGCATCGCCGATGGCGAGCCAGCGGATCTCGTCGACCTCGTCGTTGACGGCGAAGTCGCCCTTCGAGACGGTCATCTCCCAGTAGCGGACGCGCTTGGGACGTCCGCGACCGTCGCGGTAGGTGATCTCCCGGAGCTCCCGGCCGAGCTTGCACCGGAAGCCCGTCTCCTCCTCGACCTCCCGACGGGCTGCGACCTCGTGGGTCTCCCCCGGATCGAGCTTGCCCTTGGGCAGCGACCAGTCGTGGTACTTGGGCCGGTGGACGAGCAGCACGACGACGCGGCCCTTCTCCACCTTCCACACGACGCCACCCGCCGCCTCGATCTGCGTCGCGGTCATGGCGCCGTCATCCCCACCGGTTCATCGTCGCAGGTACTGGTCGGCCGGGTGGGTGATCCCCTCGGCGACGTCGTACCAACCCGTTCGCACCGCTGCGGCCCGAGCCCGCTCGTCCGCCACGAGTTGGCCGACGACGAACGAGAGCGACGGGCTGGCGAAGACCCGCTCGGTGGCGCGCAGCCAGTCCTCGGTCGCGACCGCGTCCGCCAGCACCCCGAGCCGATCTTGGGCACGAACGAGCGACCTCACGAGCCTCCGGCTCGATCCCGGCACGAGCGGATCGACCAGTTGGACGACGAACCTGGCTTGGCGGATGCGGCGACGGAGATCGCGGAGCTGCGCGTCGGTCGGCTGGTCGGCCTGCCCGACGAGGGCGGCGACCTCCCGCCCGATGCGTTGGACCGGACGGCGGGCCACCCGGCGGGCCGCGCGCGAGGCCGGGCGGTCGGCGACCTCGGACAGGACCGGCGGCTCCGCGCACGCGGCGACCAACGAGCGGAGGAGCGCGACGTAGCGCGGCGTTCCCATCGACGTGACCAGAGCCGAACGGGTCAACTCACGCACGGCGGACAGGTGTTCGAGCATCGGCGCCGCGGCCTCGCGATCGTCGGGGGTCAGCCGTTCGAGTCCGGCTCGCGCCCGAGCCCCGGTCACGTCGAGCTCACGCACCCGTCCGAGCTGGTCCTGCAACCACCCGAGCTCCTCGCGCAGGTGCCCCGCGGTCGGTCCGTCGAGCAGGGACCGCAGCGAACGCAGGTCGGAGCGGAGCCGGCGCACCGCGGCCGACGCGCGCCGCACCGCGTCGGCGTCGTCGTCGAGGCGGATGGCGTGGTCGACGGCGATGAGCGCCGTGGTGCCTCGGGACAACGACGCCGCGACGAACGCTCGCACCGTGGACCCGGGATCGACGACCACCGCGACCGGCACCGGTGGCACCGCGCCGGCCGTTCCGAGCGCCCTGCCCACCTTCGAGGTGCTGTCGGCCTCCTGGGCACCCGCGAACCGCAGCGCCGCAGCGATCGTGGGCAGCACGTCGTTGGTGGCGTCGTCGTTGACCTCGATCTCGATCTCTCGGAACGACTCGCTGATCACGCCGTCGCGGACGACCTCGACCACGTCGTCGTCGACCTCCCCGACGACGTGGGCATCGCCCCGATGGCGCAGCTCGATGCGGGTGCGCTCGGTTCGGAGCGTGACGACCGGGCGCAGCGGTGCACCGCGTGTCCAGCCCGTCACGAGCGAGTCGAGCGCCGCCGGCACCGCGGTGCGATCGTCGGACACCACGTTGAGCTCACGGCGACGCAGGGTGCCGGCGACCGCAGCATCGGGATCGACCGGTCCGGAGCGATCCTTGGGCAGCTTCAGCGTCCACCGCCCCGCCCCCTCCCCGGTGCGGTGCCGGAGGCTCACCTTGCTCCGGGTGAGCGCAAGGTCTTCCGTGTCGAAGTAGACCGCCTCGAGCGAGAGCGCCGGGACATCGACGAGGACGAGATCGGGGAGCGACTCGCCGAGGTCGGGGAGGACGAAGTGGACGTCGGCGCCCAGCTTGAGCTCGGTCTCGAGCTGCTCGGTCGCCACGTGCTGTTCGGCGGCGGCGACGTCGATGCCCGGCGGTTCGATGCCCGGCGGTTCGATGCCCGGCGGTTCGATGCCCGGGGCATCGTCGGCGGGCGACGGGCCGGAGTCGCCCATCAGGCCCGGCGCTCGAGGGCCAGTTCCTGCATCCGACGGTGGGTCTCGACGGTGTCGCGAACCTCCACGTGGTGCCAGGTGTTGTCGGGTGCCAGGTCCCACGCGAGCGTGTCGTCGTCGCGGTTGACGGCGAAGATCTCGTCGAGCTGGGCCTGCGCCTCGGGCGCCTCGACCGGCACGATGGCCTCCACCCGTCGGTCGAGGTTGCGCGGCATGAGGTCCGCACTGCCGATGTAGTAGCTCGGTCGAGGCTCACCTTCGGCGGAGCCGGGGGGTCCCCCGTTCCGACGCCGGCCGCCGTGGCCGAACCGGTAGATGCGGGCGTGCTCCAGGTACCGCCCGACGATCGACCGGACCGTGATGGTCTCGGACAGACCGGGTACACCCGGACGGAGGCAGCAGATGCCCCGGATGAACAGCTCGATGCGCACCCCGGCCTGCGACGCCCGGTAGAGGGCATCGATCATGTCGGGATCGACGAGGCTGTTCATCTTGAACGAGAGCCGGCCCTCGGTCCCGTGCTCGGCCTCTGCCTCGATGCGTTCGAGGATGCCGGAGCGAAGCCCGCTCGGCGCGACGAGCAGCTTCGAGAACTGCGGTTCCCGCGCGAACCCGGTGATCAGGTTGAACAGCTGGGTGAGGTCGGATCCGACCTCGGGGTCGCAGGTGAGCAGACCGAGGTCCTCGTAGAGCCGGGCCGTCTTCGGGTTGTAGTTGCCGGTACCCACGTGGCAGTAGCGACGGATGCCGTCGGGCTCGTCGCGCACCACCAGCGTGGTCTTCGTGTGGATCTTGAGCCCGAGGAGGCCGTACACCACGTGCACGCCCGCCTTCTCCAGCTCTCGGGCCCACACGATGTTGGACTGCTCGTCGAAGCGCGCCTTGAGCTCGACGAGGGCCGCGACCTGCTTGCCACCCTCTGCCGCCCGGATCAGCGACTTGATGATGGAGCTGTCGCCGGAGGTGCGGTACAAGGTGAGCTTGATGGCCAGCACCTTGGGGTCGGTGGCCGCCTGGCGGATGAACTCCTCGACCGAGGTGGCGAACGACGAGTAGGGGTGGTGCACGAGCACGTCACCCGAGCGGATGACGTTGAAGAAGCTGATCTGGTCGTCGTCGCGGCTGGCGAGCGGCGCCTCGGTGATGGGCACCCACACGGGATCCTTCAGCTCGGGTCGGTCGAGGCCGTGGATCGCCCACAGCCCAGTGAGGTCGAGCGGTCCGTCGTGGGCGTAGACGTCCTCGTCCTCGACGTCGAGCTCGCGCTGGAGGAGCTCGCGGATCTCGTCGGAGATCGTGCTGTCGATCTCGAGGCGCACGGCTCGGCCGAAGCGGCGGCGACGGAGCTCGATCTCGACCGCGGCGAGCAGATCGTCGGCATCCTCTTCCTCGAGGGTCAGATCAGCGTTGCGGGTGACCCGGAAGGTGTGGTGCGGACCGATCTCCATGCCAGGGAACAACGACTCGAGGTGGTGGGCGATGACCTGCTCGAGGGTGACGAAGCGTTCGAGGTCGGGCATGACCACGAAGCGGGGCAGGATGTCGGGGACCTTGACCCGGGCGAAGCGACGGGTGCCGTCGATGGGGTTCGTGACGACCACCGCGAGGTTGAGCGACAGGTCGGAGATGTAGGGGAAGGGGTGGCCGGGGTCGACGGCGAGCGGCGTCAGGACGGGGAAGATCCGGTCCTCGAACACCGCGTCGAGGTACTTGCGATCGTCGTCGTCGAGCCCCGCGTAGTCGTTGAACGCCAAGCCGGCCTCGGCCAGCTCGGGGATGATCACCTCGTGGAAGATGCGCTCCTGGCGTTCGCACAGCTCGGCGACACCGGTGCGGAGCTCGGCGAGCTGCCTCGACGGGGTGCGTCCGTCGGGCGTTCGGGTGCCGACGCCGGCGAAGACCTGGTCCTTCAGGCCGGCCACCCGCACCTGGAAGAACTCGTCGAGGTTGCTGCTGAAGATGGCGAGGAACTTGGCTCGTTCGAGCAGCGGCACCAAGGGGTTCTCGGCGAGCGCGAGGACCCGGGCGTTGAAGTCGAGCCACGAGAGCTCGCGATTGATGAAGCGCTCCGGCGCGTCGGCGAGCGCGGCGCCGTCGAGGACCTCGGTCGGGTGCCCCAGCGGCTCGGGACGGGGCACGACCCCGACATCGGGGCGACCACCGCCATCGCGGTCACCGGCGTCGAGGCGGCCACTGGCACCGGTGGACGTGTCGAGCGGACCACCGGTCGGGGCGGGGGCAGCGGAGGTGGGGGCAGCCTCGGTCATGGGCCAACCCTACCGGCGCGGATTTCGCCGTGTTCCCGCTACCGCGGCGTCAGGCGGCAGAGCCCTCGTCGGGGAGCCCGAGGTCCCACTCGAGGACGATGCCCTCGCGCTCGGCATCGCGCACGACGCGCTCGCGGTTGCGGCGGAACTGCGGGTCGTGGGGCGGAAGCAGCAAGAGGCGAGCCATCACGCGGTCGCGGAATCCGTCGATCAGGGCGCGGTCGCCCATGTCGGAGCGGACCTCCCAGTGGGGTGCGACCGGGCCGAGGTAGACGACCTTCGCGTTGCCGCGCGGCGGCTGTTCGGGCTCGATGACGGTCATGACGGTTCCCCTACCTACGCAGAGCGGTCGGATTGACGGACAGACGGATGAGGACAGACGGATGAGGACCGGAAACCTTACCCTGCGGGCCGCCGGGAACCGCAGCCGGGTCCCGGGTCGGCCCGGTCCCGGACGGCGAGGTCACCCCCTCGAGCACCTGGTCATCGAAGCAGATGGGTCCACCCGCCTAGTCGTCGGAGCGGCTCCCCAGCACGACCTCGATCGATCGACGACGGCCGTCACGCTCGAAGGCGATGGTGACGGTCTCACCCGCCCTGTGCGACCGGATCTTCTCGACCACCTGATCGGCGGTGGTGACCGTCTCGCCGTCGATCGCGACGATGACATCGCCCAGGCGGAGATCGGCACCCTCGGCCGCCGATCCGGACTCCACGTCGACGATGAACGCACCCCGCGACGCGGAGACCCCGTACTGGTCGAGGACGTCGGTGGACACGTCGGGGATCGATCTGGTCTGGATGCCGAGGAACGCGGAGTCGGCGCTGATGTCGCCGCCCCCCTCCTTGATCTGCTCGATCAGCGGCTTGACCCTGTCGATGGGGATCGAGAACCCGATGTTCTGAGCGTCGCCGAGGATGGCGGTGTTGATGCCGATGACGCGGCCCGCGGCATCGATGAGCGGCCCACCCGAGTTGCCGGGGTTGATCGCGGCATCGGTCTGGATCAGCCCCTTCAGGTGGAAGTCGGCACCGGAGATGGTGCGGTCCTTCGCCGAGATGATGCCCGTGGTGACGCTCGGAGTGACGCCCAGGTTGAGCGCGTTGCCGATGGCGACCACCGGATCACCCACGTCGACCGAGGTGGAGTCGCCGAGCTCGGCGGGCACCAGGCCGGACGTGTCGGCCACCTTGATCAGCGCGATGTCGTCGTCGGGGAAGCTGCCGACGAGCTCGGCGGGACGGGACGATCCGTCGGACATGACCACCGAGGTGTTGCCGCCCCCCGAGATGACGTGCCAGTTGGTGAGGATGTGGCCCTCATCGCTCACGACGACGCCGGTGCCGGCTCCGCCGTAGCTCCCGGACGTCGTCTGGATGGCGACGACGGAGGGCTGGGCCTTGTCGAGCAGCGCGTCGATGTCCAGATCGGCCGGTTCGTCGACGGCCGCGTCGGACGAGGCCGCGGCGGTGGTGATCGCCGCGTCGTCGTCGAGCACGGCGAAGAGGCTTGCCGTCAACACCGCGGCGATGATCGCCGACAGCACGCCGACGACGATCGCGAGGCGCGTGCCCTCGTGGGGGGACGGGTGAGCGGGTGACGACGGCTCGAGACCGGGCAGGGTGGGCAGCGGCGGCAGCGAGCGCGGCGCGTCGTACGACGGTGGCCCCGCGGGCAGCGTGGGGGGCAGGGGCCCGGATCCGAAGCCACCGGCGGGCGGTCCAGGAACGGCACGGGCCGCGGACCCCGGTCCGTACGGCGGCGGAGCCGACGACGCCGGACGAACCGTGACCGGAGGTGACACCGTGCGCTCGGCCGCCATCGGACCGCCGGGCCCGACCGGCCAGCCCGGCGGTGGGGCGGGCGGGGACGCCGGGGCCTCCGCGAAGGTCCCGCGTGGAGCTGGAGGGGGTGGCGGCGGGACCAGCGTGGGCCCCGCCGACGGAGGCGGCGCGAACGGGTTGGGGGCCACGGCATCGACGGGGCCCGCGTTCGGGGTCGATCCGGCGGTCGACCGGCGAACGGCACCGTCGCCGCTCACCGGATCGGGGCGGCCACGATCGCCTGGAGGTTCCGTCGCGGACACCGGACGCACTGTAGTGGGAGGTCACGACGTTTCGGCGGCGGGACGGCCCGAAAGCCGTTCCCTCCACCGACCCTCCCCGGTCGGCCCCCAGGGGCCCGCACCCCCGGTTCCGACGGCCGGCCCAGCCCCGCGATGTGCGGACATCGTGGCGTCACGCACTAGCCTCTCGGTCGGAGAGGAAGGTCACCAATCGCTGGGAACTTTTGTGGCTGCAGCCCCGTCTGACAGCTGACCCAACGGAGGCGACATGCAAACATCCTGGATGACCCGAGGGCTCTGCCAGTACGAGCCCCCTTCGACGTTCTTCCCGAGCGACGGCGTCGGCGTCGAGAAGGCCAAGAAGATCTGCGCCGAGTGCCCGGCCAAGGAGCCGTGCCTCGAGTACGCGCTCGAGCAGCGCATCGATCACGGCGTGTGGGGCGGTGCCTCGGAGCGCCAGCGCCGCCGCATCCTCAAGGCCCGCAAGGTGCCGACCGGCGACCTGTTCATCTCGTCCAGCTACTGACGGCTTCCCCTTCCGTCCAGCCCCACAGGCGGACCGAGCGAGAGATGTAGCCGGCTAATGGGCCCCCGAGGGGGCGACCAGATCCGAGCACGCTGAGCTAGCGTGGCCGAATGGCTGGACTGCCCGGACGGCGGCCCGGTGAGCCATCGGGATCCCACGCTCCGGACCGCCCACCGTCGACGAGCACATCGTGGCACGCGACGTCGCTCGCCGAGGTCGAGAGCTCCCTCTCGACCTCGCCCCACGGCCTCGCCCTGACCGACGCGGCCGATCGGCTGACGGTCCACGGGCCGAACGTGCTGCGCGAGGACCCTCCGCCGTCGGCCGCGGTGGTGTTCCTGCGCCAGTTCCTGAGCCCGTTCATCCTCATCCTGGTGGTCGCCGCCGTGGTGACCCTGATCATG
This sequence comes from uncultured Rhabdothermincola sp., assembly GCA_964525005.1. GTDB lineage: Bacteria > Actinomycetota > Acidimicrobiia > Acidimicrobiales > Acidimicrobilacustridaceae > CAZALT01. Next base: position 5,772 of record CAZGEF010000017.1, on the reverse strand, counting down.
GGCGAGCTCCTGGACACGGCGCTGATCGCGGTCGCGCTCCTGCTCAACGCCGTGATCGGCTTCGTCCAGGAGCGTCGGGCCGCCGGTGCCGTCCGGGCCCTGATGAAGCTGGTCGTGCCGCACAGCCGCGTCGTGCGCGACGGCCAGGAGTGGGACCTCGACAGCCCCGACCTGGTGCCCGGCGACCTGGTCGTCCTCGAATCCGGCACCCGCGTCCCGGCCGACCTGCGCCTCTGCGCGGTGAACGGCCTGACCATCGACGAATCGCTGTTCACCGGCGAATCGCTTCCCGTCGACAAGGTCTCGGCAACCGTGGACGAGCAGGCCCGCACAGCAGACCGGCCCTCCATGGCGTTCACCGGGACGATCGTGGCGAGCGGGAGGGGCCGGGGCTACGTGGTGGCGACAGGCGACGACACCGAGCTCGGATCGATCGCCGACAGCATCCGCCGCGAGGACGCCGGCGAGATCCCGCTACAGGCCAGGATGGCCCGGTTCGCCAAGGTGATCGGCGTGTCGGTGCTGATCGCGGCGGCCCTCACGTTCGCGTCCGGGGTCGCGCTCGGCGAGTCGGTCAACGACATGTTCCACGTCGCCGTCGCCATGGCCGTGTCCGCGGTGCCCGAGGGCTTGCCGGTCGCGGTCACGGTCACGCTCGCCATCGGGGTGACGCGGATGGCTCGCCGCCACGCCGTCCTGCGCCGGCTTCCCGCGCTGGAGACCCTGGGGAGCACGACCGTCGTCGGGTCCGACAAGACCGGCACCCTCACCGAGAACCGCATGACGGTGCAGGCGGTGTGGGCCGGAGGGACGCTCCACCCGGCACCCGAGGAGCTGCGCCAGGACGGCGAGGCGTTGCGGCTGACGTTGCTCGCCGGCGCGCTCACCAACGAAGCAGACCTGCTCCACACGACGGACGCAACGGTGTCGACCGGCGATCCGACCGAGGTCGCGCTGCTCGTCGCGGCCGACGCGGCCGGCATCGACCCGAACGAGGCCCGGGACCAGCACCGCCTCGTCGCCGAGATCCCGTTCGAATCCCACCGGCGGTACTCGGCGACGGTCCGCGACTACGAGGACGGCCGCGCCGTGTTCGTGAAAGGAGCGCCCGAGCAGGTCATCGGGATGTGCACGCAGATCCTCACCGAGGAGGGTCAGGTTCGCCTCGACCCCGACGCCGCGCACACCGCCGCGCAGGACCTGGCCGCACGCGGCCTGCGGGTGCTGGCGATGGCCTACCGCGTGCTGGACCGCGACGCGATCCACGCCCACGCCAGCGGCGCGACACCCGCACCGGGCGAGCACATCGACCCCGACGAGCTGGTCCTGCTCGGGTTCGAGGCCATGATGGACCCGCCCCGTCCGGGCGTGCGCGAGTCCATCGCCGCCTGCCACGATGCCCGCATCCGCGTGGTCATGATCACCGGCGACCACGGCATCACGGCTCGGGCGATCGCGGAGCAGCTCGGCATCCTCGACGCCGCGCACCCGCGCGTCCTGACCGGCGCCGAGATGGCGGGCCTCGACGACCAGGCGCTGCGCGACGCCCTCGACGAGGTGTCGGTGTTCGCTCGGGTGTCGCCCAACGACAAGCTGCGCATCGTGCGCGCCCTCGAGGATCGGGGCGATGTCGTGGCGGTCACCGGCGACGGCGTCAACGACGCCCCGGCGCTGCGCGCCGGTGCGATCGGCGTCGCCATGGGCGAGGGTGGGACCGACGTGGCCCGCGAAGCGTCGGACATGGTGCTCTCCGACGACAACTTCGTCAGCATCGTCGCCGCCATCGAAGAAGGCCGGATCGCGTTCACCAACATCCGGAAGGTCTCGTTCTTCCTCATCTCCACCGCCGCGGCGGAGACCGCAGCGATCATGGCGTCGGTCTGGCTGGGGTGGCCGCTGCTGCTCGTCCCGGCCCAGATCCTGTGGCTCAACCTCGTGACCAACGGCGTCCAGGACCTGGCGCTGGCGTTCGAACCCGGTAGCCGTGAGGTCCTCAAGCGTCCACCTCGACCCCGACGCGAAGGGATCCTGTCACGCACGATGTGGGAACGCACCGCACTCGTCGGCATCGTCATGGCCGCCGGGGCCCTGGCCATGTTCCGCTGGCAGCTCGACCGCGACGACTCGCTCCTCGCCGCGCAGAGCGTCGCCCTGACGACCCTTGTCGTGTTCAACATCTTCCAGGCGGGAAACGCCCGGGCCGAGAACCGGTCGCTGTTCACCATCAACCCGTTCGCCAACCCGTTCCTGTTCTGGGCGACGCTCGGCGCCATCGTGCTCCACGTCGGCGCGCTCTACTTCCCACCGACCCAGTGGCTCCTCGGCATCGAACCCATCAGCGGCGGAGCGTGGATCCGGGCCATCATCGTCGCGTCGAGCATCCTGGTCGCCGTCGAGGCCCACAAGGCCGTCCGCCGCAGGTGGCCCCTGGGGCACCCAGAAGACTGACCCGATCGGGCTCAGGTCGTCCAGGTCGGGCAGTCGCGCGGGGCCGGGATCACCACGGTCGGCCAGTCCAGCTCCCGGACGAGGTTGGACGTCACGCTCCCGAGGAAGCGCTGCGACAACGAACCCAGGCCGCGTGAGCCGGTGGCCACGCACGCCGGACGGACCTCGTCGGCGACCCGGGCGATCACCTCGCGGGGCTCCCCGAGGTCGACCAGCGCCTCGTAGGCGACACCGGCACCGCGCAACGGCGCGCACCACTCCTCGTCCAACCGGCGGTGCATCTCCTGCAGCGTCGTCTCTCGCTCCGAGCGGGTCATGTCCAGCACTGCCGGCTCCACCGCGTGCACCGCGACGACCCGACCACCGTGCTGCGCCGCCGAGGCGGCCCAACGGACCGCACGCGACGACGCCGTCGAACCGTCGACACCCACCACGATCGACCAGGGCCCCTGCTGCGGAGGTCGCACCTCGTCGGGAACGATCACCACCGATCGACCGGGGCACTCGGTGAGCCGACGACTCACCGAGCCGAGCACCGCTCGAAGGGCACCTCCCGCCCCCCGGGACCCGACCACGATCAACATCGCCTGGTCGCCCTGCGCCTCGGCCAGCAGCGACGTCGCGATGTCGCCCCGCAGCAGCCGGTAGCCGGTCACGACCGCCGCGTCGTCGAGCTCTTGGTCGACGATCGCCCGGAGGCGGTCACGCACGGTGTCCTCGAGGTCCTCGGCGTCGAGCACACCCGTTCCCGCCGATGCCAGCTGCCCGTGCTTGGAGCCACGCTGCCACGCGTGGGCGACGTAGAGCTCGCGCTCGGTCGTGGCCGCGAACCACGCGGCCCAGCGCAGCGCAGCGATCGACTGAGAGGACCCGTCGAGACCGACGAGGATGGTGCCCATCACGGGAGGTTGCCGAGCGGTGGGCACGAGCGTGTCAGGCCGTCTTGTCGTCGTCGGTGCCCTCTTCGCCTTCCTTGATGCCGGCCTTGAACTCCTTCTGCGCCTGGCCGATGGACCGGGCGAGCTTGGGGAGTTGGGAGCTGCCGAAGAGGAGGAGGACCACGACGATGAGGATGATGATTTCGGGGCCACCGAGGTTCATGTCGTCCTACCCTATCGGGGCTCGTCCCCCGCACCCCCGCGGACGCTGACGGAAACCAACCCATGCTCGAGTGCGTCATCAACATCAGCGAAGGCCGGCGACTCGACATCGTCGACCGCCTGGCCGAGATCGGCGGCGCGATCGACGTCCACACCGACGGCGACCACAACCGGTCCGTGTTCACCTGCATCGGCGAGCTCCGCCCCCGGTTGCTCGCCGAGTCGGCGGTCGTGATGGTCGACATGCGGGGCCATGACGGTGTGCACCCCCGCATCGGCGCGGTCGACGTCGTGCCGTTCGTGCCGCTCGGCGACCTGACCATGGACGACGCCATCGGCGCACGCGACCTGTTCGCCGAGTGGTTCTCCGAGGCGATCGGCGTGCCCTGCTTCCTCTACGGTCCCGACGTAGCCCGACCGCGCTCCGACGAACCGGGCCGAACGCTGCCCGACATCCGACGCGATGCGTTCGCCGACCTCGTCCCCGACTTCGGCCCGGCCGCACCGCACCTCACCGCGGGCGCGTGCGCGGTGGGCGCGCGTCCCCCGCTCGTGGCGTACAATGTGTGGCTCGACGGGAACGACCTCGCGACCGCGCAGACGGTCGCCCGCGAGCTGCGAGGACCTGCCGTGCGCGCGCTCGGGCTTCAGGTCGGCGGAGCCGTGCAGGTCTCGATGAACCTGATCGATCCGCTGGCGGTGGGGCCGGCCGACATCGTAGACGCCATCGCGGATCGCGCTTCGGTCTCGCACACCGAACTGGTGGGGCTCGTTCCCGATGCTGTGCTCCGTGCGACTCCCACGGACCGGTGGCAGGAGCTGGACCTGTCGGCCGACCGCACCATCGAGGCGCGGGTGGCCGAGCGCGACCTCAACCAGAGCTGAGTCGGCTCATCGCTGACCGGGCTCCGAGTCAGGCAGAGCTGGCGGCGGCGCGGGCCAAGGCCCGCTGACGGCGGATCTTGCGACGCTCGCGTTCGCTCATGCCGCCCCAGATGCCGAACTTCTCGCCGTTGCGCAGCGCGTACTCGAGGCAGTCCTCTCGTACGACGCAGCCACGACACACCTCCTTGGCTTCCCGGGTGGACGCGCCACGTTCCGGGAAGAAGAGGTCGGGATCGACGCCCAGGCAGTTCGCGTAGTCCTGCCAGGCCTTGTCTTCAGGTGATTCTGCGGTTCCGTGCGGCACGTCGGCCTCCTCGTCCCGCCCTGGTGGAGGATCCACCAGGCCCCTCTCGGGTTGGGCTGCTGCTGTTCGGTGGTGAAGAGCGATGCTGCGCTGCCCGGACTCCGCCCGAAGCCCCTCTGAAGACGAATGCGCAATACCACATCTGTAATTACAACGGTGTGATCATGACCCAGGAGAACCGCCGCATGCAAGAGGAGATTTCCGAATTCCCTTGATCCGACGCGGGTCTCGGTGATCCTGACGTCAGCGTGACATCGGTCAAACCTCGAACGCGCGTGGCCAGAGGATTCACGCCACGCCGGGCTCAGGACGCGCGGCGGCCCTTGAGGAGCGCTCGACGGTGCTCGATGAAGTCGACGAGGACGTAGTCGCCGAGGGTGTCGGGCGTGGTGAAGAAGACCCGACCTCGGTTCATCTCCGCTACCCGCTCCACGAAGCTCCGCAGGTGCGGGGTGGGATCGAGCATGAAGGTGTTGATGATGATGCCGTCGCGCGTGCAGCGGGCCACCTCCTTGAGGGTGGCGTCGACCGTCTCTCGCACCGGGGGGTAGCTGAAGAAGGGCTCGCCCGACCTGTCGATGTGGGCGGTCGGCTCACCGTCGGTGACCATGATGATCTGCTTCGTACCGCTTTGCCGGCTCAACAGGTGACGGGAGATCTGGAAGCCGTGCTGCATGTTCGTGCCGTAGACGAAGTCCCACGAGACCTCGGGGAGCTCGGCCGCCTTGATCTCCCGGGCCACCTCGCTGAAGCCCACGATGCCGAAGTAGTCGGTGGGGAACTGGCTCGTGATGAGCGAGTGGAGCGCCATGGCGACCTTCTTGGCCGGCAGGAAGTTCTCACGCATGGGCATCGACAGCGACAGGTCGAGCATGAGCACGGTGCTGGACCGCACGACCTGCTCGGTGCGCTCGACCTCGAAGTCCTCGGGCGACAGGTGCACCGGGGTGCCGCCACCCGTTCGGCGGACGGCGTTGCGCACCGTGCGCTCGATGTTGAGGTTGAACGGGTCGCCGAACTCGTAGGGCTTGGTGT
>CAZGEF010000016.1:0-39338 GCA_964525005.1 uncultured Rhabdothermincola sp. | reverse complement strand
CGTGAGGTTGTCGGCAGGGTCGTAGCCGTACGCCGCAGCATCGACCGTGGTCAACTGACCGATCAGGTCGTAACCGAAGTCCTGGGACCCCGACCCCGCAGCACCGGACTGGGCCACCGACTCGAGCTGACCGCTGCTGGACCGGGTGTAGGTCAAGCTCGCCTGAGTCGTCGACGACCTCTTCAACACCGCCGACACCATCCGATCCGTACGGTCGTAGCCGAACACATCCACGTTCGTGGACCCCGACGGATAGGTGGTCGAGGTCTGGTTGCTGTTGGCGTCGTAGCCGAAACCGAACGTGCGCCCACCCGACGTCGTCGAGACCAACCGGCCATCCGCGTCATAGGACCGCGTCGCGCTACCCCCCGGCGCCGCGATGATCCAGCTCACCTGCGAGTTCACGTTGTAGAAGTAGATCGCGCTCGTCCCGTTGCCCGAGCTCGTACCGGTCAAACGGCCCAGACCATCCCAGCTCCACGTGTTCGTCCGACCATCAGCGAGGGCCTGACTGGTGCGCCGACCCAGGTTGTCGTACACGGTGCCGACGACATCGGGCGTGTCGTCGCTGTAGTCGATCGTGTCGAGCTGACCAACACCGTCGTAGCCGTAGACCGTGCACAGCACCGGCGTCGCGCAGTCCCCACCCGGCGCCACGACCGTCTCGGTGCGTCCCACCCGATCATAGGTGTAGCTCGTCGTCGCACCGTTCGGGTCCGTCGTCGAGCTGAGCCGCCCGAACACGTCATACGCGTAGCTCGTCTCTGCCCCGGCACCGTCAACCTGCGCCTCGAGCGACCCGTCGTCGTAGTACCGGTTCCCCAACGAGGTGCCGTCCGCACGATCGACCGTGACCACCTGGTTGTTCTTGTTCAACACGTACCCAGTCGTGTGCCCGTTCTCGTCGGTCGCCGAGATCGCGTTGCCGTTCGGATCGAACGTCGTCGAGGTCGTCTTGCCCAACGGATCGGCCGTCGCCACCACCATGCCGTACGGATTCGTCGTGAACGTCGTCGTGAAGTCCGCCGGTGTCCCACCCGACCTGTTGCCCTCGGGAGCGACGACCGACTCGGGCCGCCCCACGTCGTCGTAAGTCGCGGTCGTCTCGTTGCCCTCCGCCGACCTCGCCGACACCACATAGCCGTAGCTGGCATCGCGCACCAACACCGTCCTCTTCGGTGAGCCGACACCCTGCTGATCCGGATTCGTGATCCCGATCAGGTCACCAGGATTCGCAGGGTCGTACTCATAGCTCGTCGTCAAGGTGCCGCCCCCAGGCTTGGGCACCGAGGTGCTCAACAAGTTGCCCGTCGAGTCGTAGGTGCTCGTCGCCACCATGCCCGCGTCGTCTGAACCGTCAACGGCTGACGCAACGAACTCCACGTGAAACTCGTGACCCGCCCCGCGACGTCCTTGGCCGTGGCCAGGTTGCCGAACGCGTCATAGGTGTTCTCCACGAAGACCTGCGCCCCGGTCCCCGACCCCGTCGGACCGGTCAGCTTCGCGAGCTGCATCAGATCCGGCGTGTACTCGTAGTCCCAGCGGGCCTCGCCCGAACCGGGGTTCTCGACCTTCGCCGTCATCAAGAGGTTCGTGAACTCGTACAACACCACCGGACGTGCACCCGACGTGTCGTTCGACGGATACGTCACCGTGGTCGTCGTGTCCGCACCCGACCCGCCATAGACGAAATCGGTGCGCTTCCCCTCGAAGTCGGTCTGCCAGTCGACGCTGCCGACGCCGTCGTAGTGCGTCACGTTCGAGTTGCCACGAGGATCGGTCATCCCTGTCATCCGATGAGCACCGTCATACGCGTACCCCCACTGCGACGGCGTGCCGTCACCCGCGTTCATCTTGAACAACGTCACCGTCCGCAGCTCACCACCCACGTAGCCATAGGTCACCGTGCGCGGCCCAGGACTCGCGGTGTCCACCACCGAGGTCACATGACCGCCGCTCACCGTGAAGGTCAAGGTGCGACCACCCGGGTCGGTCATCACGATCTGGGACCCCGACGGATAGGACACCGAGGTCACATAGCCGTTGCGATCCCGGAACCCGCTCACCCGCCCCGACGAATCGAACGTGATCGTCTCGGTCGAGTTCCGCACCAAGGTCCACGACCCGCTCGGTTCCTTCGACAAGGTCGACGTCACCCGCGGCGGCGCCTCGATCGTGCCCAGATCGGTCTCCCAGAAGCTCAGCACCGAGCCGTTCTCCTGACGAACCGTGATGGACGAACCCACCTGCTCGATCGCCAGGTCCAGGTTCGACGACCACCCGTACCCGAACAAGCCGTCATCGCCGGCGCGCAACGAGTTGTAGGTCCGCGACACCGCCAACGGCACTCCACGACCGGGCACCACCAGATCGGTCTTCGTCTCGGTCAGGTTCCCCACCGACAACACCACCGGATCACCCGCGGTCGGCTGCGACGTGCACGGACATGGAAAGCCGATCATCCCCGGATTCGACCCCGCCAAGATCTCCTCGATGCCCAACACGTTCGGGTCCGGCGGGAGGACGGCCTTGCGGATCCGCCGGTTGCCCCGATCCGCGATGTACATGGTCTGGCCGTCCGGCATCAGGGCGAGACCTGTCACGTCGTTCATCTTTCCGGGATTGCCATCGGCGTACCCCGAGACCGACCCTGCCATCGTGACAGCGTCCCCCGCACCGAACCCCGACCGGCGCACCAGGATGTTCTGACCTCGACATCCGTTGTCCCACTCGTTCACCACCCGTTCCGTGCAGGGCAGGTACGCCGACGAGCTCCCGCCACCGATCACGATCCTCGACTGGTTCACGAAGTAGCCCCCTCGGACCAGCGTGAACGCTCCGTCGTATCGCCACAGCTGTGGAATAGACCCCAGCTCGCCAGGACTCGAACCGCTCCAGATCAAGTAGAGATCTCCGCGAGTGTCCCAGGCCATGTCAGATACAGACGACCGCGTGAAGGTGCCCGGTGCACCAAGGACCTCTCCCGTCGACGAGGCCGCCGGCAGCTCAGCCAGAGCCAGCCGCATCAGCTTGGCCTCCCAGCCCGACGGCGCCGCGTTGTAGTAGATGAACGTGCCGGACGGATCGATCGCGAATGCGTTACCAGCGGAGCCGCTTCCCCCGTAGTAGCCACCAGTCATCCCCTCGACCATCAACGTCGGTGATCCACCCCCGACTGGGTAGCGGATGATGCCCTTCACCCCGCTCGACACGGTGACCGAGACCCAGACCTGCCCCGAAGGATCCACGTCGATGGTCGTCGGCGATACCAACATCCCGCCCGATGCGAACGTCGTGACCGCACCCGTCGCCACATCGATCTTCCGGACCGTGTTCGGTCGACCACCCCCAGAACCGTTGTCGAGCGCGTAGAGGTACGCACCATCAGGACTCCGGGCCAGGTCCACCAACGCGTCGAACGAAGCAGCCGTTCCCGTACCGTCCGCCCGACCAACGCTCCCCGAACCGGCGAACGTCGACAAACCCACCGGCTCCGCCGCAACCGGCTCCGACACCGCAGCATCAGCGACCACCACCACGACCACCGACACCGGCAGAACCGTCGCCGCGACCAGCACCACCACCAACCCCCGCAGCACCGACCGCATCACCCCGAACCTCGCCATCACCGATCCTCCTCGAAGTAGTTCCCACCAAGTACTTGGTACGAGGAACGATCACGGTTGCATCTTCTTCGTCGATTGCTCGACTACGGCTCGATCAGCACCGGTTCTCGCTCGCCGCCTTCATCCCTGCTCCCGTCTCCCCCGTCGTCGTCGAGGTGCTCGACGTGGCCCTCGACCGCGACGGTGGGCAGCAACCGGTCGAGCCAACGGGGCAACCACCAGTTGCGGTCGCCGAGGAGCTCCATCGTCGCGGGCACGAGCAGCAGGCGGACCACCGTGGCGTCGAGGAAGATCGCCACCGCGAGCCCGATGCCCATGAGCTTGAGGACCCGCTCGTTCTCGAGCAGGAAGCACCCGAACACGACGATCATGATCGCCGCCGCGGCGGTGATGACCTTGGCCGTCGCGGCGAGGCCGTCGGCGACCGAGGTGCGGCTGTCGCCCGTGCGCAGCCACTCCTCGCGGATCCGCGACAGCAGGAACACCTCGTAGTCCATCGACAGGCCGAACACGACGGCGAACAGCATCATCGGCGCCCACGCCTCGATGGGCCCGGGCGAGACCCCGGTGACGTCGCCCAACCACCCCCACTGGAACAGCGCGACGACGATGCCGTACGCGGCGCCGATCGACAGCAGGTTCATGATCACCGCCTTGAGCGGCACCAGCAGCGATCGGAACACGACCATGAGGAAGAGGAACGACAGGGCGAGCACGGCACCGAAGAAGTAGGGCATGCGCTGGGCGAGGACGTCGGCGAAGTCGATCTGCGCCGCGACGAGGCCGGTGACCTGGACGTCGACGCCCGTCGCATCCTCGACGGGCGGGAGCACGTCGTGGCGCAGGCGGTTCACCAGGTCGCTGGTGGCCGCGTCCTGCGGTCCGGTGGCGGGCACGACGAACCAGCGCACCGCGGTGCCGCCGTCGTTGGGCTGCGGACCGACGGCCGCGACGACGGCCGGATCGGCCTGCACCGCGTCGGTCACCGCGCCCAGCGCCGCGACGCCGGTTTCCGAACCGGTGGCGGCCCCGTCGGGGGTGCGGGCCACGAGGAAGAGCGGTCCGGTGAACCCCTCGCCGAAGCCGTCGACGAGGAGGTCGTAGGCCTGCTTGGTCGTGGTGTCCTCCGCGGAGTTGCTCTCGTCGGAGAACCCGAGGTGCAGGCTGAGCACCGGCATCGCCAGCACGGCCAGGAGCGCCGCGGCGCCGATGGTGAACGGCCACGGGCGTCGTTGGATGATGCGGCTCCACCGGTAGGCGAGCGTCTCCTGGCGTGGCTTCGGCGGCCGGTGCGCCACCTCCTTCTTGAGCGGGGGCACGAAGAACCCGGCGATGAGCACGACGACCGCCACCGGCAACCCGACGAGCAGCGGCGTGATCTTGACCCCGACCCCGACGAGGGCGATGGCCACGAAGCCCGCGGCGATGAGCCCGCGCCAACGCGTCCTCTCCAGGTTCTCGCCGGCGAAGCCGAGGAACGCGGGGAGCAGGGTCACCGCGGCGACCACGGTGACGAGCACCGTCGCCGCCGCGGTGACCGCGAGGCCGGCCACGAAGCCGACACCCATCAGGATCATGCCGAGCAGCGAGATCACGACGGTCACCCCGGCGAAGACCACGGCGCGCCCCGCGGTGTCGACGGCGATGCCCACCGCCTCGCCCACCGTGTGTCCGGCGTGCATCTGCTCGCGGTGGCGGGTCACGATGAGCAGCGCGTAGTCGATGCCCACGCCGAGCCCGATCATGATCCCGATGAAGGGCGCGAACTCGGGTACCTCCATGATGTGGCTGAACAGCGTCAGCAACGCGCTGCCGACGCCGATGCCGAACAGCGCCACGCCGATGGGCAGGCCCATGGCCAGAACCGACCCGAACGCCACGATCAAGATGATGATGGCGAAGGCGATGCCGAGCACCTCCGAGTTGGGTTGCTCGAAGTCGGCGAAGATGAACCCGCCGCGCTCGACCTCGAGGCCGTCGATGACCGGTGCCTGGTCGCGGATGGCGTGGCTGATCTCGTTGGCGACCACGGTGTCGACGTCGTCCGGAAGCTCGACGTTCGCGTAGGCGATCGTGCCGGCGTTGGGACCCTGTGCCGCGATCTGCTGCTCGCCGCCCGGCTCGTACGGGCTCTGGACCCGGACGACGCCCTCCATCTGGGCGACATCGGCGAACAGCGCCTCCATCTGCGCCGCGACCTCGGGGTCGTCGACCCCCTGCTCGGCCCGGAACACGATCGTCCCCGTGTACCCCGTCCCCTCGCCGCCGAACTCGGCCCGGAGCGTCTCGAAGCCGGCGGTGGACTCGGCGCCCGGCGGGCTGAAGTCGGCCCGGTAGTTCTCGCCCACGGCGCCCGCGACGCCGTTGGCGCCGAACAGCAGCACGACCCACAGGACCACCACCAGCCGACGGTGGGCATAGCACCACGGACCAAGTCGAGCGAACACGGTCGTCTCCTCCCAAGGGCGACCCGGGAGAGGACCCGGCCCCGGCGACGATGGTCGCACGCGCAGCCTGGCCGGGCAACGAGCGCGCCCGGACGCGGAACCGCTCAGTCCGCGTCGTGCCGCGGCTCGCCGGGCGCGAGCTCGTACGACCACACCTCGGGGCCGGACGACTCGTCGAGCACGTAGCGCTCCGTGGCCATGACGGTGCCGTCCATGCCCGTCGGGGTGTACAGGACCATCGGCGGGCTGCCGTCTCGCGACGGCGCGACCCGCATCGCCACGCCGTCGGACAGCCCGCCGCGCAGCACGACCCAGGTGTCGGCAGCGGCATGCGGCGCGAGCTCCTGAGCCGTCGGGTCGAACAGGTCCGAGACGTAGGAGCTCTGGCCGAGGAGGATCTCGTCGTCGTGGGCCACCCGGTGGTCCCCCGGGCCGACGGCACCCACGGGATCGAGCGCGGCGTCGCCGAGTAGGAAGGCCCGGCAACCGTGGCACAGGTCGTGACCCTCCTCGACGCGGTGCCGCACGCAGCGCCAGCACACGCCGGGGGGAACGACGCCCCGGTCGTCGGGGTGGCCCTGCTCGGCCGAGGACTGGCCCTCGTCGGACAGCACTCCGATGATGTCGTCGACCTTGTTCACCATGGTGGTCTCACCCTCCCCGATCGGGCGGCACGCCGTTGTGCCGGGTACCCCGATCATGCACCCGTCATGCCCGGATCGGACCGATCGCAACCGAACCGTCACGACCTTTCCGGCCCATGAATCCGGCCTGGTCCATGAACCCGGCCTGACCCATGAACCCGGTCGGCCGAGGCGGACCGGTCAGCGCGCGTCCTGGCCGGCGTGGTGGTCGGCCAACGAGACACCGACGCTGATGAAGAGGCCCTCGGCGGTCGCGGTGAGCACGTCGCCGTGCCACATCTCGCCCTTCGCCGTGATCTTGCGCCCCTCGCTGCCGTCGACCCACGCCCGGAGCCGGACCGTCTCGTTGATCGGCGTCGGCTTGTGGTACCGAACGGTCAACTGGGCCGTCACCCCTCCCGGCGCACCGATGGCACCGACGGTGCCCAGCAGCTCGTCGAAGATCTCGGCGACGACACCACCGTGGACGTAGTCCCACGGTGGTCCGGCCAACGTCGTCGGGACCACGACCGTGCCGACCAGCGCACCGTCCTCGTCGACGTGGAGCTCGGCCGGCGGGCTGATCGGGCTCAGCGGGCCCACCACGGGCGAGTAGTAGAAGAACCGGTCGGGCCGGGTGAGGTCGTGGTCGTCGACCGGCTTCTCCTCGATCGGGCCGAGGTACAGCTGGGAGTGCGGCGCGTCGACCTCGACGGCCGCCAGGAGGTCGGCCACCTCGTCGAGCTTGATCGTCGCCTCGTCGAGGAGGTCCCTGGCCACGCCCGTGACCCGCACCCCGTGGTTGACCCGTCGGGCTGCTGCGGCGAGGGCGCGTCGCACCTCGAAGTCGTCGTTCATGGGCGGCGACGGTAGCCGTCACTGACGGCGCCGTCAGCGTCGTCGTCACCGCCGCGGCGATCAGACCTCGACCGGGGGGCCTGCGTGCTCGTGCTCGCCCGACCGCGCCCACCGAGCGACCCGAGCGACCCGGATCCCGTCACGTCGCCGGCCCGACGGGTATCGTGCCGGTCCATGTCCGCAGGTGGGGCGAACGACACGACCATCGGTCGTCAGGTCTGGCTGGCGCTGGGAGCCATGGCCCTGGCGATCTTCGTCATCGCCAACGACATCACGGCGATGAGCGTCGCCATCCCGTCGATCGAAGCCGACTTCAACGCCGATGTGGGCACCGCGCAGTGGGTGGTCAACGCCTACTCCCTCATCTTCGGCGTCTTCATCGTGACCGGCGGACGACTCGCCGACATGTTCGGTCGCCGACGGACCCTCTTCATCGGCGCGGCGATCTTCGTCGCCTTCTCGACCGTGGGCGCCGCGGCCCCCGGCATCGGCGTGCTCATCGCGGCCCGCGCCGCCATGGGCATCGGCGGAGCCCTCATGTGGCCGGCCATCCTCGGACTGGTCTACGCCGTGCTCCCCGAACGCAAGGCCGGGTTCGCCGGAGGCCTGGTCATCGGCGTCGCCGGGCTCGGCAACGCGGCCGGACCGCTGCTCGGCGGCGCGCTCGCGGGCAGCGTCGGATGGCGCTGGATCCTCATCCTCAACATCCCCATCGCGGGAATCGCCACGTTCGTCACCTGGCGGCTCGTCCACGTCGCCCAGGACACCGACCGCGCCCGCATGGACTACCTCGGCATCGCCACGCTCTCGATCGCGCTGGTCGCCCTGCTCGTCGCGCTCGGGCAGGGGCCCTCGGTCGGTTGGTCCGATCCCGTCGTCGTCGCCGGCTTCGTGCTGTGCCCCGTCCTGCTCATCGCGTTCTGGCTCGCCGAGCGTCGCGCCGGCGACCGAGCGCTCGTACCGCCCGACATCATGCGGAACCGCAACTTCATCGGCGCGTGCGTGGCCACGATGCTGATGTCGTTCACGTTCTTCTCGGCCCTGCTCTACCTGCCGCAGTACCTCCAGAAGATCCTCGGGTTCACCTCGTTCGCGTCGGGCGCCGGGCTCCTGCCGCTGATGGGCGTCTTCGCCGTCGTCTCGTTCGCCGCCGGGCCGCTCTACGAACGGCTCGGGGCGAAGGTGGTCGTGGTGACCGGCGCCGCGGCCATGGCCCTCGGCGGGGCGCTCGCGAGCATCGTCGACGCATCGTCGGGCTACGTCGTGCTCATACCCGCCATGGTCGTGCTGGGGCTCGGCGTCGGGCTCTTCTACTCCGCCATCACGACCGCCGGGGTGACCGCGCTCGACGCCTCCCGGTCGAGCCTCGCCGGCGGGGTGCTGTACATGTTCCAGATCGCGGGCGGAGCCATCGGGTTGGGGCTCACCACCACGGTGTTCCTGACGGCGTCGAACAACGCCATCCGCGACGACGCCGCGGCGGCGGGCGTCACCCTGACCGCAGCGGAGAGCCAGTCGCTCTCGGGCGTGCTGGCCGGCACCGACGACGCGGCGCAGCTCGCCTCCGGGCACGCCGCACCGTTGGGCGACGAGCTCGTGCACATCGCCCGTGAGGCGTTCACGACGGGCCTCGACTGGGCGCTGCGGTTCGACTCGCTCATGGCGGTCTTCGGCCTGATCGTCGCCATCGTGCTGGTCAAGGGGACCAGGCGCGCCGAGGTCTCGTCCGCACCGGGCACCACCGGTGTGGACAGCCCGACCGACGGCCCGGCCCCCGACGCGGCGTCCTGAGCCGTCCGACACGAGGCGTACCGCGACGGAGGACGGGCACCGATGTGCCCGTCCTCCGTCTCCGGATCTCTGGTCGTCGCCGGCGCCTGGTCGTCGCCCGATCTCTGGTCGTCGACCGAAGCCGTCGTCGACCGAAGCCAGGGCCGAGGTCGATCAGCTGGTGGCGGCGTCGCCGTTCGACTCCTCGAAGGCCTCCTTGAGGTTGGCGACGGTCTCCTCGGGGATCTCGTGGCGGGTCACCGAAACCGGCTTGTAGGGCTCGAAGGCGTGGGAGAACTGGTCGGCATCGCCGCTCGCGCCGATGAGCAGGAGGATGGACGAGCCGTCGGTGAGCTGGCCCTTGACCTCTTTGATCATCTTCTCGTCGAGCCCGCTGTCCTTCATGGCCTTGCCGATGGCACCACCGATGACGCCGCCGCCGATCCAGCCGCCGAGGAAGAACAGCGGCGGGAACCACCAGAACAGGAGCATGCCGATGAGCGCGCCCCACACCGCACCGCCGGCGACCGAGCCGTGCGGGGTGTGGGTCGAGACGCGGCCCGACTTGTGCTTCTCGACGACCGCGACGTCGTCGACCCACGCGTAATTGAGCTCGGTGAGGGCGCGGACCGCCGACAGAGCCGACTGGGCGCCGTAGGTCGAGTCGAACTTCAAGGTGATCAGGTCAGCCATGGATTCCTCCGGAGAAGGGGTCGCAGCCGCATCTGCGCGGCACCGGGTGCGACAGTAGTCCTCCGCGGCCCGGTGCGGCGCACGGCGCGACGAGCCGCGGGACGATGGTCGGGTCCCTGCCGGTCCGGTCTACGGCGCGGACGCCGCGAGGTGGTGGCGTAGGGTCTGGCCGTGGCATCGACGGACCTGGCGGGGCCCAGCGACCCCGGTGACGAGACGCCGAGCCGGACCCACGCGACTCACCTCGTCGCCCGCCTGACCGGGTGGCGCTTCGCCCTCGTCGCCTTCGCGCTGGTGGCCGTCGTCGTCCTCGCCGACGTCGTCCTGTCGTTCCGCCTGCTCGATCCGGCAACGGTCACCACCGCCGGCGGCCGAGGGTTCCCCGGCGACGGGCTCCTCCTCGGGCTCTTCCGGGCCGATGGCGTCTGGTACGACACCATCGCCACCGACGGCTACTGGTTCCGCGGCACCGACGTACAGGGTCCGATCCCGTTCTTCCCCGCCTACCCCCTCGCCATGCGCGTGCTCGGCTGGGTGCTCCTCGATCCGATCATCGCGGGGATGGTGCTCACGCTCGCCTCGGGTGCCGGGGCCACTGTGCTGCTGCACCGTTGGACCCGGGACGAGCTCGGCCCCGAGGCTGCCCGGTGGGCGGTCTGGACGTTCTTGCTCTACCCCTTCGCGTACTATCTCTACGGACCGGTGTACGTGCATGCCTTCGTGGTGTGCGCGGCGCTCGGGGCCTTCGTGCTGGCCGAGCGGGACCACCTCGTCCTCGCCGGTCTGGTCGGCGCGGTGGCGACCGCATCGCGACCCGAAGGCACCGCGGTCGCCATCGGCCTCGTCGCCGTCACGCTGCACCGCCGTTGGGCCGCCGGACGACGGATCCGGCCGGGCGATGCCGGGGTGCTCCTCTCCTTCACCGGGCTGATGGCATGGAGTGCGTACCTGTGGTCGCGCTTCGACGACCCGTTCCTGTTCGCCCGGGTCCAGCAGGCGTGGGGCCAGAAGCCCGGACCCGACACCTGGTTGAAGGGCGACTACCTCGACCGGCTGCCCCAGCTGTCGGAGTGGATCGCCGACGTCTCGGCGGGCACGACGGTGCACGACCCCCACCCGTGGGTTCGCCTGATCTTCCTCGGTTCGCTGACCCTCCAGGCCGCGATCGCGATGGTGGCGATCGTCGCCGCGGTCGGCGTGTTCCGACGGCTCGGTTGGGGCTACGGGGTCTACGTGGGCGTCACGGTCGGGTTCCTCGTCATGAGCACCGATGACTTCGCCGGACTGGGCCGGTACCTGCTCCTCGCGTTCCCCTGCTTCGCCGTGGTGGGCGCGTGGTTCGCGGACCACCGGGGCGCGGCGTGGGTCTGGCTCCCCGTCAGCGCCGTGCTCCTGCTCGTGATCAGCTCGGCCCTGGCCCGCGGCTACTTCCTCGGCTGACCGCGACCCGAGCGGACCCACTGCTCGGTCCCGAGCGCCGCGCGGAGCTCGGCCACCCCGACGGCGTGGCACCAGTCCCCGAAGCGCTCATCCGGGCCTCGGGTGGCGGCATAACGCTCGACGACCGGTCTCAGGGTGGCGAGGAGCTCGCGGCGCGGGACGTTCTCGCAGAAGACCTCGTTGAGGCGGGCCCCGACCTGCTCCCCGCCCAGGTGGATGTCGTAGCGGTCCTTGCCCCGTCCGACTAAGGCCACCTCGGTGGTGTAGGGCCGGGCGCAGCCGTTGGGGCATCCGGTCATGCGCACGTGGAGCTCGAGGTCGGCCAGCCCCACCCCGGCGAGCAACCCGTGCAGCTCCTCGAGCACCCCGGGCAGGGCCCGCTCGGACTCGGCGAGCGCCAGGCCACAGGTGGGCAACGACGGGCAGGCGAAGGAGCTCCGCTCGACCGGCGCCCACCGATCGGCCGGGCGCACGCCGTGGGCACCGAGCAGGTCATCGACCCGGCCGCGGTCTCGGGCGGCGACGTCGCACAGCAGCACGTCCTCGCGGGCCGTGAACCGCACGGACGCGCCGAACCGCTCGACCACGGTGCGCAGGCCCGAGCGGACCTGGACGTCACCGGCATCGGCGATCCGACCGTTGGCGACCTTCACCCCGAGGAACCAGGCACCGTCGCCTTGGGCGTGCCAGCCCAGGTGGTCCTCGGCATGGTCGAGCACCACCGGCTCGTACTCGCGCAGGCGGGTTCGTCCCAGGTACCCGGCGACGAGCTCCCGGACCTGATCGTCACCGAGGTCGTCGACGACGTACTTGAGCCGAGCGTGCTCGCGGTTGGTCCGGTCGCCGTGATCACGGTGGAGCTCGATCACCGCCTGGCAGGCGGCGAGCAGCTCGTCGGGTGGGACGGTGGTGAGCGGGCTGGCCAGGCGCGGGTAGGTCTCGGGCCGGTTGTGCGACTTGCCCTGTCCCCCACCCACGAGGAGGCTGAAGGCGCGGATCGTGTCGTGCTCGACGATCGGCACGACGGCGAGGTCGTTGATCAGCACGTCGGTGCAGTTGTCCCCCGGCGCACAGAACCCGATCTTGAACTTGCGGGGCAGGTAGACCCGGCCGTAGAGCGGCTCCTCCCGCGGGGTACCCGTGGCCGGACCGACCGACCCGTGGCTCGCGCTCACCGCTCGCTCGCCGTCCACCCAGATGTCGTAGTAGCCGCCGCTGCGGGGCTTGAAGGCGGCCGAGACCCGCTGCGCCCAGCCGACGAGCTCGGAACGGGCTCCTCCGGGAAGCGGTGCCGGGCACGCGGTGGTGTTGCGCACGACATCGCCGCACGCCGCCAGGGTGGTGACGAGGTGTTCGTTGAGCGTGCGGATCAGCTCCGGCAGGTCGTGCTTGTACACGCGATGGAATTGGATGTCCTGACGGGTGGTGACCCGGAGGGTGCCGTTGCCGACCGAATCGGCCAGCTTGTCCATGGCGAGGTACTGCTGGGAGGACAGCACCCCGCCAGGGACGCCGGTGCGGACCATCTGGAACGCATCGGGAGCCCGGCCTGCCGATCGACGCGCACGACGGGTGTCGCGATCGTCCTGGGAGTAGGTCCCGTGGAACTTCAGCGTGAGCGCGGCGTCGGACGAGAACGTCGCCTCGGCGTTGCGCAGCTCATCGGCGATGGTGCTGCGCAGCTGGCGACTGCGGGCCTTGGCCTGCTCGACCTTGGAGCCGGGCACCTCGTCGGCCGGAACCGTGGCCTCGGCACGGGCGCCGGCGTCGACCGGAGGGTCAACGTCGCGCCGGAGCGGGGGATCGACGGGCACGGAGCGGCCGGTTCAGCCGGGCTGGGCCGTGTACCGCAGGTACGGCTTGAGCGTGCGGAAGCCCTGGGGGAACAGCTCGGCGGCCTGGTCGTCGTCGATGGCCGGAGGGATGATCACGTCGTCGCCGACCGTCCAGTTCACCGGGGTCGCGACGCGGTGGGCCGAGCTCAGCTGGAGTGCGTCGAGCACCCGCAGGATCTCGTCGAGGTTGCGGCCGATGGCGGCCGGGTAGGTGAGGGTGAGCTTCACCTTCTTGTCCGGGCCGATGACGAACACGGTGCGCACCGTCGCCGTGTCCAGCTCGTTGGGGTGGATCATGCCGTAGAGCGACGCAACGGTTCGGTCCTCGTCGCCCACCAGGGGGTAGTTCAGGGCGGTGCCCTGGGTCTCCTCGATGTCGGCCGACCATCCGTGGTGGGACTCGACCGAGTCGACGCTCACGCCGATCAGCTTCGCTCCCCGCGCATCGAACTCGGCCTTGCGGGTGGCGAAGCCGCCCAGCTCGGTGGTGCACACCGGCGTGTAGTCGGCGGGATGCGAGAACAGGATCCCCCAGCTGTCCCCGAGGTAGTCGTGCAGGCTGACGGTTCCCTGTGTGGTCTCCGCGGTGAAGTCTGGGGCGACGTCGCCCAGCTGCAGTGCCATGATGAACCTCCATGTTTTTCTAGTTGGTCGTTGAGAAACTAGCCCAACCATATGTTGACCTGACAAGTCGGGATTCCGGGCGGACGACCCGGCCGACCGTGACGACGCCCCCACCCTCACCGTCGGGGGCCGGGCACCTCGCCGAGCACCGCCTGGAGCACCACCGCGCCGGAGTGCTCGACGTCGCGGGTCGCGGTCACCAGCGCGACCGAGCGACGGCGCGCTGTCGTGCGGATCTCGTCGAGTGTCGCCGTCGCCTCCGGTGCCGCGAGCTCCGCACGGTAGCGGCGCGCGAACTCCTCGAACCGGGAGGGCTCGTGGCCGTACCACCGGCGCAGATCGGTGCTGGGTGCGAGATCGCGCACCCAGGCGTCGAGCGCGGCCCGCTCCTTGGTGACCCCGCGAGGCCACAGGCGGTCGACGAGGATGCGGTAGCGCTCCGGCGTCGGAGCGTCGTACACGCGCTCGACCTGCACGAGGAGATGCTCGGGAGATGGTGTCACGTCGAAACCGCCCTTCTGCGCGATCAGCGGCGAACCGTACCGCTGCCCGGCAGCGAACTGCGCCCACCCCGCCCAGACCACCGGCGTCTCCGCCTGGCCCCCTTCCCGCCCCCGCCCCGGCGGCTCACGGGACCACGCCGAAGGGTGCCTGGCACCACCCACACCTCGGCCCGAGGCCATCTCCTCTAGCGTGAGATGGAACAACCCGACCGGAGAGGAGCCGCCGTGCTCGAGCCAGAGGTCGAGACGCCGTGGCCGGTTCACGTCGTCGACGACTCCCCCGACACCGCCGGGGCGGGGTACCCCACCCCCGGTACCACCGACCACCGAGCGATCGAACCATGACCGTCGTCCCCCCGCCGGGCGACGACGTCGGCGGCGATCCCGCGTGCTGGGCCCGCCTGTTCGACGGAACCGACGATCGCCCGCTCGGAGCGACGACGTGGGCCTCGCTCGTCCACGGCCTCGCCGACGCCGTCATCGTCGCCGATCGTACGGGCACCATCACCTACTGGAACGTGGCCGCCGAGCGCGTCTTCGGGTGGCTTGCCCCCGAGGCTGTGGGCCGAAGCCTCGACCTGATCATCCCCGCGCGCTTCCGGGCGCGGCACTGGGAGGGCTACGACCACGTCGTGGCCACGGGGGTCACCCGGTACGGCGACGACCTCCTCGAGGTGCCCGCCCTCCACCGCGACGGCCACCAGCTGTCCATCGCGTTCACCGTCACGTTGCTCGCCGACCCCGACGGTCAGGTCACCCGCCTCGTCGCCGTCGTGCGCGACGACACCGAGGGCTGGCACGAGCGCCGTCGCATCCGGACCGAGCTCGCCGAGCTCCGCTCCACCCCTGAGCCCGAGGATCCGACCGCCGTCGACGGGCGAGGGGACGGGCCGCATGGGTAGGGGTGCTGTCGTCACGCGACACCGATTCGGCCGAGGAGCGCCATGACCACCTTCCTGATGCCCAGGCAACCGATCACCTCCCTCGAGGAGTACCGCGCCACAGGGACGGGCGGCGCGGGCATCGAGACCGCGCGCCGAATCGGACCCGAGGCCACCATCGACCTGATCTCCCGTGCCGGCCTGCGCGGACGAGGGGGCGGCGGGTTCCCGACCGGACGCAAGTGGGCCGGGATCGCCGGCCAGACAGGCACCCGGCGCTACCTCGTGTGCAACAGCGCCGAAGGTGAGCCCGGAACCTTCAAGGACCGTGCGCTGCTGCGATCCAACCCCTACCAGGTCGCCGAGGGCATGATGATCGCCGCCTTCGCCATCGGCGCCAGCGAGTCGTACCTGGGCATCAAGGCCACGTTCGAGCGAGAGATCGACGCGTTCACCCGCGCGGTCCAAGAGCTCCAGTCCGCGGGCCTGTGCGCCGACTGCACCGTCACCATCGTGGCCGGACCCGACGAGTACCTGTTCGGCGAGGAGAAGGCGATGCTCGAGGTGATCGAGGGCAAGCCGCCGCTGCCGCGCTGGTTCCCACCCTACGAGCACGGGCTCTTCGCCGCGTCACCCCAGGAGGGGTGGGAGGCCGGCCCGCACGGGGCCCACCACCGCACCGACGAGCCGAACCCGACCCTGGTCAACAACGTCGAGACCCTCGCGAACGTGCCCCACATCCTGCGCCGGGGAGCCGACTGGTTTCGATCGATGGGCACCGCCGAGTCGCCCGGCACCGTGATCACCACCGTCGTCGGCGACGTCGTCGCCCCCGATGTCGGCGAGGTCGAGATGGGTACGCCGCTCCGAGCCGTGATCGATGCCGTCGGCAGTGGACCGCGGCCCGGACGATCCGTCAAGGCCGTCCTGTCCGGCGTGGCGAACCCGGTCGTGACCGCGGGGCTCCTCGACACCCCGGTGAGCTACGAGGGCTTCGCCGCCATCGACACCGGCATGGGTGCCGCCGGGTTCATCGTCTACGACGACACCGCGTGCATGGTCGACGCTGCGTACTGGGCATCGCGGTTCTTGTCGATCGAGTCGTGCGGCCAGTGCCCCCCGTGCAAGATCGGCTCCGGGGAGATCACGGCGCACCTCGAGGACATCGAGGTCGGCGTGGGCACCGACCGCGACATCGCCGCCATCGGGGGTTGGCTCGAGCGGGTGACCGACGGCAGTCGCTGCTACCTCGCGGCCGAGGAGCAGCGCGTCGTGTCCAGCCTGTTGCAGGCCTTCCCCGAGGAGTTCGCGGCGCACATCGAGTTGCACCGCTGTCCCCGCCCGGGACACCGCCCCTTCCCCAAGCTGGTCGACCTGGTCGACGGCAAGGCCACCATCGACGGGTCCTACGAACGCAAACGTCCGGACTGGACCTACGAGGACTGACCGAGACATCCGATCGCCTCGTCCGAGCGGGCCGGGACCCCTCGCGCCCCAGGACCGGGACCAGCCACCCGACGACGACACCCCGACGACGAGCGCCCGAAGACAGCACCCGAAGACCGGACTTGGTTTTATCTAGCGTACGCTAGATATATTCAGCGACGAACGAGGAGATCTCATGTCCGACGTGATCGACGGCCTGGTCGAGCGGGAGTACGCCTACGGGTTCCACAGCGACTTCGACGCCGACCAGGCACCCAAGGGCCTCAGCGAGGACGTCGTCCGGCTGATCTCGGCGAAGAAGGACGAACCCGAGTGGCTCCTCGAGTGGCGGCTCGCGGCGTTCCGACACTTCCTCACCCTCGAGGAACCCACCTGGCCGAACGTTCGCCACCCGCCCATCGACTACCAGGACATGTCCTACTGGTCGGCGCCGAAGCCCAAGGGCCCGGCACCGGCGAGCCTCGACGAGGTCGACCCCGAGATCCGTGCCACCTTCGACAAGTTGGGGATCTCCCTCGCCGAGCAGGAGCGGCTCTCGGGCGTCGCCGTCGACGCCATCATCGACTCGGTGTCGGTGGCCACCACGTTCAAGGCCAAGCTGGCCGAGGTCGGCGTCGTCTTCTGCTCGTTCTCCGACGCGGTGCGCGAGCACCCCGACCTCGTGCGCCGCTACCTCGGGTCGGTGGTCCCGCCACGCGACAACTTCTTCGCCGCCCTCAACTCGGCGGTGTTCTCCGACGGGTCCTTCTGCTACGTGCCGGCCGGGGTCACCTGCCCGATGGAGCTGTCCACGTACTTCCGCATCAACGCCAGCCAGACCGGCCAGTTCGAACGGACCCTGATCGTCGCCGAGGAGGGTGCCAGCGTCAGCTACCTCGAGGGTTGCACCGCACCCATGCGCGACGAGAACCAACTGCACGCCGCGGTCGTGGAGCTGGTCGCGCTCGACGACTCCTCGATCAAGTACTCCACGGTGCAGAACTGGTATCCGGGCGACGCCGAGGGCAAGGGTGGGATCTACAACTTCGTCACCAAGCGGGGGCGCGCCGGCGCGCGGGCGCACATCTCGTGGACCCAGGTCGAGACCGGCTCGGCGATCACGTGGAAGTACCCGAGCGTCATCCTCCAGGGCGACGACGCCGTCGGCGAGTTCTACTCGGTGGCCGTCACCACCAACCTCCAGCAGGCCGACACCGGCACCAAGATGATCCACATCGGGCGCAACACGACGAGCACGATCATCTCCAAGGGGATATCGGCCGGCCGGGCCCAGAACACCTACCGGGGCCTGGTCAAGGTGCTCCGCTCGGCCACGGGCGCGCGCAACCGCACACGATGCGACTCCCTGCTGATCGGCGCCGACTGCGGTGCGCACACCTTTCCCTACATCGAGGTGAAGAACGACAGCGCCGAGGTCGAACACGAGGCCTCGACCTCGAAGATCAACGAGGACCAGCTCTTCTACTGCCGCCAGCGCGGGCTCACCGAGGAGGACGCCACATCCATGATCGTCAACGGGTTCTGCCGCGAGGTCTTCGACGAGTTGCCCATGGAGTACGCCGTCGAGGCCCAGGCGCTCATGCGCCTGAGCCTCGAAGGGGCGGTGGGCTGATGCTGCACATCGAGCACCTCACCGTCGAGGTCGCCGGCAAGCGGATCCTCGACGGGCTCGACCTCGACATCGCCGCAGGCGAGGTCCACGCCGTCATGGGACCGAACGGCGCAGGCAAGAGCACGCTGTCAAACGTGCTCGCCGGGCGCGACGGCTACGACGTGACCGGCACCGTCACCTTCGATGGCGTCGACCTGCTGGCCCTCGAAGCCGAGCAACGCGCCGTCCGGGGCCTGTTCCTCGGCTTCCAGTACCCCGTCGAGATCCCCGGCGTGGGCAACATGTACTTCCTGCGCACCGCGCTGAACGCGGTGCGCCGTGAGCGGGGCGAACCCGAGATCGCTGCCGTCGACTTCCTCGCGCTGGCCAGGGAGCACATGGCCCGTCTCGACATGGATCCCGCGTTCCTCAGCCGATCGGTCAACGACGGCTTCTCCGGCGGCGAGAAGAAGCGCAACGAGATCCTCCAGATGTCGCTGCTGGAGCCCCGGCTCGCCGTCCTCGACGAGACCGACTCGGGCCTCGACGTCGATGCGCTGCGCGTGGTCGCGACCGGGATCGAAGCGCTGCGCAGCCCCGACCGGGCGATGCTGATCATCACCCACTACCCCCGGCTGCTCGAACGGGTCCGACCCGACTGCGTCCACGTCCTCACCGGCGGGCGCATCGTCCGATCGGGGGACGACCGCCTGGCCCGCGAGATCGAGGCGACCGGGTACGCGGCGATGGCCGGGAGCACGGTCCCGTGAGCCCCGGTTCGGCGCTGATCGAGCGTCTCGCACCGATCGATGCCCCCGGGGTGCGGGCCCAGCGGGGTCGAGCGTGGCTCGAGGAGCACGGTATGCCCGACCGTCGAGACGAGGCGTGGCGGTACTCGGCGCTCGACGAGATCCTCACCGCGTTGGACGAGGCCGAACCGTCGGTCCCCGACCACGGCACACCGGATCGGTCCCGTTCGACGGGCCTGGTCACTTCGGTCGACGAGCTCGACCGGTCCGTCGTCGACGACCTCGCGGGCGACCACGGCGGAACCCGGCTCGTGTTCGTGAACGGCGCGTTCGCCGTCGCGCTCTCCGATCTCGGCCCGCCGGTGGCCGGACTGTGGATCGGTGGGGCCGACGGGCTGGCGCAGCGTCGTGCGCCCGGAGCCGCCACCGCGCCGGACGAACCCGTCGACGGCTTCCACGCGCTCAACTGGGCGGCTGGCGTCGACGTCGCCGCCGTGCTCGTCGACCCCGAGGTCCACGTCGACGAGCCGGTTCACATCGTGCACCTCGCAGCGCCAGGAGGCCGTCTCACCATCTCGCATCCGCGCACCGTCGTCCGGCTGGGCCGCGCCAGCGACGTGCACCTCATCGAGAGCTTCGCCGGGATCGGCGGCCGCGCCATGACCAACGCCTCGACCCGGATCGTCGTCGGCGACGACGCGTCGTGCACCCACCACCGGGTCGTGGCCGAATCGCCCCGATCCATCCACGTCGGTCGCGTCGGCATCGACCAATCGGCCCGGTCCACGGTCCGGACGACGTCGATCCTCACCGGTGGCGCCATCGTCCGCAACGCCGTCGACGTGCACCTCGGCGGCTCCGAGTCCCGCGTCGACCTCACCGGTCTCTACCTGCCCACCGGACACCAGCGTCACGACAACGTCATCACCGTCGACCACGCCGCATCGCATTGCACCAGCACGCAGCACGTCAAAGGCATCGTCGACGGGCACGGGCACGGTTCCTTCAGCGGCCACGTCGTCGTAGCCTCCGGCACGGTCGGCACCGACGCCCGGCAGTCCAACCCCAACCTCGTGCTCGCGTCGACGGCCCAGGCCGACACCCGGCCCTGGCTGGAGATCTTCGCCGACGACGTCCGATGCGCCCACGGGGCCACCGTCGGCCGGCTCGACGAGGACGCCCTGTTCTACCTTCGCAGCCGGGGCATCCCGGTCGATGCGGCCCGCTCGATGCTCATCGGAGCCTTCGCATCGGAGATCGTCGAGACCCTCGCGCCGAGCTCGCTGCGCGAGCAGGTCGCGGCCGCCCTCGCCGAGCGCACGACCGGGCCGAAGCCATGACCGGCCGATGGTCGCCGATCGTGCTCCGGCGGGACTGCATGGCCACCACCGTGCCCGCGGGCCAGATCGTCCTGCTCGGCGAAGGCGGTGAGGTCGAGGTCGTCCAGCAGCTCGGTGCCAGCATCACGGTGCGCACCGAGCTCGGGACCCTGTTGCGCATCGACGGTGCCGACGCCGACGCCCTCGGTCTGGATCCGGTGGCCCACGGCGACGGCCACGACCCGACCGCACCGTTCGACATGGACCAGGTCCTCGAGGCGCTCGGCCGGGTGTACGACCCCGAGATCCCCGTCAGCATCGTCGAGCTCGGCCTGGTCTACCGGTGCGAGGAGCACCCGGGGGTGCTCGACACCCGGCGCATCGAGATCGACATGTCGATGACCGCCCCCGGATGCGGCATGGGCGACGTGCTCCGAGGCGACGCCGCCCGGGCCGTGCTCGCCGTCCCCGGGGTCGACGACGTCGACGTCAACCTCGTGTGGGACCCGCCGTGGACCATCGACCGCATGTCCGAGGCGGCCCGGCTGCAGCTCGGCCTGCTCTGACGGTCCGGCCGGCTCTGACGGTCCGGCCGGCCCCGGACGTACCTGGAACCTGGGACCATCTGGGACTATCTGGAACCTGGGACCATCTGGGACCACCCGGCCCGCCTCGGACGACCCGGCCGCTCGTCTCGGCGAAGCGCTACGGCGCGTCGCCCTCGGCCTGAGCCCGGGCGACCGCGCACTCGTCGGGCAGCGAGACCTCGCCTGCCAGCGGCGTGGCCTCGTCGATGACGATCCACTCGTCGAGGTCCGGGTCGTACAGGTTCTGCAGGCCGAAGTGCAGGACCTGCCAGAACACGTCGGGATCCTCGACACCGACGTAGATGTCGGCCGCCATGAGCGGCAGGCGGAGCTGCGGCGCACCGTCCATGGCCGGGAGCGTGTCGGCGGGCAGGTCCAAGACGCTGGTGGACCGATAGTGGTCGACGAGCCGATCCGGCTCGCCGTGCAGGGTCTCGCGACCCACGAGGCTGGCCTCGGCCAGGCCCTCGTTGAACTCCTCCACGGTGAACGGCCCCACGTACGAGCACGGGTTGCGCGGCACGTCGGGCCATTCGTAGGTGAGCGTGTACAGGTGTCCGTCGTAGATCAGGTTCGTGAAGTGGATGGCCTCGCCCTCGCCGCCGGCGATCATCTGGAAGTCGCCACCCCGACCGTTCCAGGTGAAGGGCACCTCGACGTCGAGATCGGGCACCACGTAGCGACCGATCCAGGTGAAGTCGTCGGGCAGCCGAGGCGGTGTCGGCTCACCGGTGGGCGACGCCGAGCCACCAACCGTGTCGCCACTCGTATCGGTGCTCTCGACGGCGTCGGTGCCCGCGTCGCTCGAACAGGCGACCGTGACGGCCGCCATCACCGCCAGGCACAGCACCAGGACCCTCTTCACCACGACCATGCCCTCCCCTGCCCCGGCCGGGTGTTCGATCCGCCGTTCGGGGCAGGAGCGAACCGGCTGGCGCTCGAATCGCCGAAGGTAGCAGCACCCCACGACGAGGCCGACCACCGGTGCTCGGAGCACGCGCCGCCGGGCGAGCCCGGACGGGCAGTCGTCCCCGCTGACAGTCGTCCCCGCTGGTAGTCGTCCGCGGCCCGGCGCAGTTGCCCGCTGGCGGGTTCCGATCCGCGGTGTCTGGCGCCCCCGGCAGGATTCGAACCTGCGACCATCGGATTAGAAGTCCGGTGCTCTGTCCCCTGAGCTACGAGGGCGGGCTGCGACACAGTAGGGCAGCGAGCCGAGCAGGCAAACGGTTTGGGGTGCAACCGCGTCGCTGTCGTATGCTGCGTCCCGCTCGGTGGCCGTAGCTCAGTTGGTAGAGCGCCAGGTTGTGATCCTGGTCGTCGGGGGTTCGAGTCCCCTCGGCCACCCCATTCTGGTGCGACCGGCCGCCCTCGATTCGGGGGCGGCCGGAAGCGCAAGTATGCTGAGCGACCCCATGCGCCTCTAGCTCAATTGGCAGAGCATCGGACTCTTAATCCGCAGGTTCTGGGTTCAAGTCCCAGGGGGCGTACAAGGAGAGGCCCCGGACTCCGGTCCGGGGCCTCGCCGCGTCCCCGGCCAGATGCTCGCTGTGCGCCGCCGGCCGTCACGTGGATCGACACACTGACCTCCGAGACTCGTGTTGGCACAGCCCAAGTTCGCACGATCCCTCGCCCACCTGCCCGCCGTCGGTGCCCGACCGTCAGCGAGCGGTATCACCGCTCCGCGCTGTGATTCGACCCGCAAACTCAGCACCGTGACCGTGACCATCGATCTACCAGACGATGTGCTGCGCCGTCTGATGGCCGAGGCGGGTCGTCGCGGCATCTCCGTCGACAGCTTGCTCGCCGCCCTCCAACAGCCTGTCGCCTAGACCGGAGACCGCGGCGACGGACCGAGGGTGCAGAGGCACGGAGCCGGCCGGGAAGTAGCGTCTTCGCCGTGCACCGTTGCCAGCGCCCGACGACGCGATGACCAGCAGGACGGCGATCGCCGGGGTGGCCCTGTCCGTGCTCGTCGCCGTGTCGTCGAGCACGCTGACCGCCACCGCCTCGGCGACGACCACCGTATCGGTGGCAGCCCCCGGCACACCCGCTGACGGTCGGTCCGATGCTCGGCCGGGGGCGACCCCCCTCGTCGACCCGAACGTCGAGTCCAAGGTGCGCGACGACCCCGACGGCTCGGTCTCGGTCCTCGCCCGCTTCGCCGGCGAGCACGAGGCGATCCATGCCGCACGAGACCTCCCGACCGACGTCACCGATGTCGATGCCGTGGTCCCGCTCGTGGCGCTCGCCGTCGACGCCGACGGGCTCGCCCAACTCCGTGAGGCCCCCGGCATCATGTCGATCAGCGAAGATCGCGAGCACACGCTCGAGCTCGCCACCACCGTCGACACCGTGCAGGTTCCCCTGGCATGGAGCCAGGGCGCGACGGGTGCCGGTACCCGCATCGCGGTGCTCGACACCGGGGTCCTGGCCTCGCATCCCTTCCTCGCCGACCGCATCGTCGCCGAGGCGTGCTTCTCCGGGGAGCCGTCCGACTGGTGGGGCTCGGGCCACTGCCCCGGCGCCGACCCCCACCACGCCACGGGAGCCGGCGCCGCAGCACCCTGCGACGACCACCTCAGCAGCCGGACCATCTGCTGGCACGGCACCCACGTCACCGGGATCCTCGCTGGTCACGACGGGCCCGGTTCCGCGCCGTCGGGCGTCGCCCCCGACGCGGACATCGTCGCGGCGCAGGTCTTCAGCCGATCCATCGACGGTCGTGTGGTCGCACGCGACTCCGACCTGATCGAAGCGATGGACTGGGTGGTGCAGCAACAGGACCCGGCGCAGCCCATCGTCGCGCTGAACATGAGCCTCAGCGGCGACCTCAGCAGCGGGCCGTGCGACGACCGGGCGGGCGACGCACTGCTCAAGGTCCAGATCGACGCGCTGCGCGCCCGAGGGATCACCGTCGTGGCCGCATCAGGCAATGACTACGACAAGGCCCGGATCGGCAGCCCGGCATGCATCTCGTCGGTGATCGCGGTCGGCGCCACCACCGACGGCGGCGCGGTCACCGGGTTCTCGAACTCCTCGGCCGCGCTCGACCTCCTGGCCCCCGGCGACGCCGTCACCTCGTCTCGGTTCACCTTCAGCGGAACGTCGATGGTGCCCGGCTACGGCGCGGTCAGCGGAACCTCCATGGCGGCACCACACGTCGCCGGCGCCATCGCCCTCGTCGCCCAGGCGCGGGGTGCCCTGTCCCCCGCGCTCATGGAGCTCGCCCTCGAGCGATCCGGCCTACCCGTCACCGACAACGCGAACGGGAGGATCACTCCGCTGGTGCAGGTCGCGGACGCCCTGGCGGTCGAGCTCCCCCCGGTGGGTCGACTCGAAGCCGTCGAGCCTGCCGGATCCGATGTGCGGCTCACCGGGTGGGCCTTCGACCCGGACACGTCCGATCCCGTAGACGTCGAGGTCCGGGTCGGCGGGGTTCCCGCCTTCCGAGGCGCAGCAGACGTCGACCGGCCCGACGTCTTCGACTCGATCCCCGTTCTGGGGACCTGGCACGGCTTCGACGTGGCCCTGCCCGCGCTCCCCCGTGGACCGCACACCGTGTGCACCGCCGTGCTCGACAGCGCCACGTCGGTCCGCTTCCCGCTCGGCTGCCGGGTCGTGACCATCGCGGTCGGTCCTCCCGCTCCCCGGCCCGCGTTCCCCGACGTCGCCCCCGGGGGCCTCTTCTCCGAGGCGGTCGACTGGCTGGCCTCGGCCGACATCACCACGGGCTACGCCGACGCGACGTTCCGCCCGACGTCGAACGTGACCCGTCAGGCGGTGGTCGCCATGCTGCACCGCATCGCGGGCTCACCGAGCGTCGCGCTGGCCACCACGCCGACGTTCCGCGACGTCGGTGCCGGCGCACCCTTCCGCACGGCCATCGAGTGGGCCGCCGCGAACGGCATCATCACGGGCTACGGCGACGGGACGTTCCGACCGGTCGGTCCCGTGTCACGCGAGGCGTTCGCCGCCATGCTCCACCGCTCGGTGGGCGCTCCCGTCCCGACCCCACCGACGTACCCGACCTTCGTGGACGTCCCGCCGGGACACGTGTTCGCCACCTCCATCGAGTGGCTGGCGATGTCGGGCATCGCCGACGGCAACGCGAACCGCACCTTCGGGACCTCCGATCAGCTGAGCCGCCAGGCGCTCGCCGCGTTCCTCGCCCGCCAGCAGCTGGCGCTCACCTGACCGGGACCTGGCACGACGCGGTCAACGGCGGGTGAAGGTCGACACGACCTCGACGTGGTGGGTCTGGGGGAACAGGTCGACCAGCGTCGAGCGCCCGTGCCGATAGCCCGCCCCCTCGAGCAGACGGGCATCGCGCCCCAAGGGTGCCGCGTCGCAGCTGACGAGGACGACGAGATCGGCACCGGCCGCCGCGAGGGATGCCACCCCTGCGACGCCGAGCCCCTTGCGGGAGGGATCGGCGATGACGACGTCGGCATCCGGTGCCGCCCAGCTGTCGACATCGCACTCGTCGACCACGGCGGGACGAGCCGCGAGGTTGTGACGGGCATCGGCGACCGAAGACGAGTTCACCTCGACGCACACCGCCTCCTCCGCTCCTCCGAAGCCCTGTCGTCCTGCCTCCCCCGTCGCCGTGGCGCTGAAGAGGCCCACCCCTCCGTAGGCGTCGACCAGCCGACCGATGCCGGCGGTGCCGAGGTGGGTGCCGATGGCGTCGAACACCGTCGTGACGAGCAGCTCGGCACCGTCGGGCCGAGTCTGGAAGAACGACCGTGCCGACACCCGCAACCGCTCGCCGTGCACCAGCTCGTCGACCGACGCCACGACGCCCCGGTCCAGGTCGTCGACCCCCACGACCACGACGTCGTCCGGCACCCGAACCCCGTCCGCCGACGGGTCCACGATCAGCAGGAGCCGCCCGTCGGCCGAACCCACCCGCAGCACCGCTTCGCGGGCGTCGCCCAGGTGGAGGGCACCAAGGAGACCCTCGAGCGCCGGGTGCGCGACGAGGCACTCGTCCACCGGGACCACCGCGTGGCTGGCCCGTCGTCGGAACCCGGCACGCCCCCCGGTCGACGCCACGCGCAGCGTCGTGCGGAACCCGCTCGTGGGCAGCTTCGGCCCGACGTCCACGCTCGGCTCATCGATCTTGCCCAGGCGGCGGAGCGCGTCGACCACGACCGCCTGCTTGAAGGCCGGCTGGGCCCCGGGACGGAGGTAGGCCAGATCGCAGCCCCCGCAGCCTCGCGCCACGTTCGGGCACCGGGGCTCCACCCGGTCGGGTGCGGGGCGAACGACATCGA
This sequence comes from uncultured Rhabdothermincola sp., assembly GCA_964525005.1. Classification (GTDB taxonomy): domain Bacteria; phylum Actinomycetota; class Acidimicrobiia; order Acidimicrobiales; family Acidimicrobilacustridaceae; genus CAZALT01. Next base: position 13,070 of record CAZGEF010000016.1, on the reverse strand, counting down.
GCAGACCTGCATGGGCGACGTCGCGCTTGGACCGGTCGATCCGGGCCTCGACGCGCTCACCGGGCAGGGCACCGGTGACGAACACCACCCGTCCGTCGGCGAGGTGGGCAAGTCCGTCGCCGCCGGCCGCAGGGCGTTCGACGTCGACCACCTCGACCGCACCGGCCGGCGCTCGACGCGGTCGCGCTGCGTCGTCGCCCCGGACCGGTGACGGCTCGGCCGGGGCGTCCTCGGATCCATCCACGACCGCTATGGTCGCATCCATGGGCCCCACCGCTGAACCCGTTGCCGCGCCGCGGCCGATCGAGATCGTCCCGTCCGTGCTCCCCGCCGACTTCTCCCGTCTGGGCGAGGAGTGCCAGGCCCTCGAGAAGGCGGGTGTCGATCGCATCCAGTGGGACGTCATGGACGGCTGCTTCGTGCCGAACCTCACCTTCGGCGCCGACGTGATCGCCTCGGCCCGGCCCCACGTCGAGACCCCGTTCGAGGCGCACCTCATGGTGCACGAACCGGGCTGGCTCATCCCCGCCATCGTCGAGGCGGGCTGCGGCATGGTCATCGTCCACGCCGAGGCGTGCGAGCACCTGCACCGCACGCTCGGCCAGATCAACGAGCTCGGGGCCAAGGCGGCTGTCGCCCTCAACCCGGCCACGCCGCCCCAAGAAGCCGAGTGGGTGCTCGATCTCGTCTCCATGGTCCTCGTCATGACGGTGAACCCCGGTTTCGGTGGTCAGAAGTACATCGCGACGATGGAGCCCAAGGTTCGCCACCTGCGCCGGGTCATCGTCGAACGTGACCTCGACGTCGACGTGGAGTGCGATGGAGGGATCGCGCCCGACAGCATCGCCGGTGCCGCGGCCGCGGGCGCCAACGTGCTCATCGCCGGCTCGGCGCTCTTCGGCGACCCCGAGGGCCTCGAGCACGCCGTCACCGACCTCCGCAGCCGCGCCGAGGCCGCACAGACCTGATGCTCCGGCGCATCGTCATCGGCGCGCTCGTGGTCGCCGTGCTCATCGTGACCGGTGTCGGTGTGTGGCTCTGGATCAACCGGCCACCGGAGCGCTCGCCCGAAGCGTTCTGCTCGGCGATGTCGAGGGCCCAGGACCTCGACGACGCCCTCGCCCTCGCCGACCCGGAGCAGATCGCGGCGCAGAGCGACGCGCTGCAGGACGCCACCGAGGTCGCCCCCGAGGAGATCCGAGGGGACGTCGAGGTGCTCGCCCTGGTGGTGCAGCGCCTCGACGACGCCGTCGCCGAGGCCACCGATCCGACCCAGGCGCTGAGCGAGGCCTTGCGCGCCGACCAGGCGCAGCTCACCGCGGCGGAGCCCGCAGGCGAGGCGGTGCAGCGCTACGTGTCGGCGACGTGCCAGATCGAGCTGAACCCGAGCAACATGACCACGCCTTGAACGTTGGTCGGCGAGGCCAACTCGTTCAGGCGCGCGGGATGTCGCCGCGGTGGGCGATGACGTGGTCGATGAGGCCGTAGTCCTTGGCGCCCTCCGCCGTGAACCAGCGGTCGCGCTCGGAGTCGGCCTCGATCTGGCCGACGTCCTGACCGGTGTGGTGGGCGATGCGCTCGGCCAGCAGCCGCTTGGTGTACGCCATCTGCTCGGCCTGGATGGCGATGTCGGCCGCCTGGCCCTGTAGCCCTCCCAGGGGCTGGTGCATCATGATCCGGGCGTGCGGGAGGCTGTAGCGCTTGCCGGCAGCACCGGCGCACAACAGGAACTGGCCCATGGACGCGGCGAGACCCATGCACACCGTGGCCACGTCGGACTCGATGAACTGCATCGTGTCGTAGATGGCCATGCCGGCGGTGACCACACCCCCCGGCGAGTTGATGTAGAGCCAGATGTCCTTGCCGGGGTCCTGACCCTCGAGGTACAGGAGCTGGGCGATCAGCTGGTTGGCGACCGTGTCGTTGACGTCGCTGCCGAGCACGACGACGCGCTCGCGCAGCAGCATCCGGAAGATGTCCTGGCTGGGATCGGCACCGGGGGCCTGCGATGCCTGCACGGCTTGCGACAGGTGGGCCTGGGGAAGCTGATCCATCGAAATCCCTTCGTCTGGGTTGGGTGGCGTCGTGGGCAACGGCGCCCTCGAACCGACGGGCCAACGGCCCGGGTGGGCAGGCTAGCGGGCCGATCGCCCGACCCGTCACAACCCAATCCGTCACAACCCGCCGTGGGGCGCGTCGCGGGCACGCTGTCGAGTCCCGGTGACCGGTCGCTGCGTCCGGGCCGTTACCGTGGGTCGGCCACGCGGGCGTGGCGGAACTGGCAGACGCGCTGGGTTTAGGTCCCAGTGTCCGAGAGGACATGGGGGTTCGAGTCCCCCCGCCCGCACAACAGCCGCAGCCGGCCTCGGAAGGCCACGACGGCCCCGGCGACTCGTCGACCGGTCCGCTGGGTGGCGAGGCCGTCAGTCGGCCTCGTGGGGGCCGACGATGACGACGGGGCACGGGGCGTTGCGCACCACGTGGTCCGACACCGAGCCCAGCACCGCACGCTTGATGCCGCTACGGCCCCGTGAACCCATGACGATGGCTGCCGCACCGGTCTCCTCGGCGACCTCGCACACCGCGGTGCCGGCATCGCCGACCGCGATCATGGACTCGACACCGACGACGCCCAACTCGGTGAGGTGATCGGCGAGCTCACGCGCCAACCCCTGGCCTGCGCCCTCGGCCGCGACCTGCATCTCGTCGTACTGCTCGGCGGTCATGACCCCGCCGGCGAACCCGGAGGCTCCCGCGATCAGCGACGCGTCGGGCGGCGCCACGACGGAGAGCACGACCACCCGATCGTGCCGGGCGAGGATCTCGAGCCCGGACCGGGCGGCGTGCAGGGCGGTGTCGGAGCCATCGGTGCACACGAGGACGGTCGTCATGGCGCCAGCTTCGCACACGCCACGCCCCGACCACGCCCCGACCAGGCCCCTGGCGCGACAGGACCTCGACAGACCGTGGTCAGTGGTGGGACTCGGAGATCGAGCCGGGACGATCACGCTCGACGAGGTGGTAGGCGAGCGTGACCTCGACGAGCGCGACCCAGGTCATGAGCGGCACCTCGATCCCGAGGCCGAGCACCGTGTGGCCGAACAGGGTGTGGAAGACCTCGAGGTGTTCGAGACCCTCCTCGACCCCGATCTCGATGCACAACGGGATCGTGACCACGGTGAAGGCGAGCCAGAAGTACGGCCTGACCAGCTGCGCGCTCCGCCTGATCGCGCTCCATGCCTTGCGCTGCTCGATGATGATGATCGGTCCGGTGATCGCGGTCAGCGTCATGACGATCAGCCCTGGGACGACCAACAGGGCGAAGCCCACGGCACGGGAGACCACCACCAGGATGTCGGCCAGGATCAGGGTCCCGTACGGCAGGGTGCGGAGCACCTCGCCCAGGCGCATCTCGCGATGACCGTGCTGGTGCTCGCCCACCGTCTTGTCCAGCACGCCGGACAGGAACACCGCACCGAAGCTGTTCGCTCCGGTGAGCAGGACCGAGGACAGCACCAGCAGCACGCCGATGGTCAGCGGCGCGTGGTCGACGTACTCCTCCGAGAGCCAGTCGATGCCCGTGTCCGCCAGCGATGCCGTCGTCGCCACGACGGCGGCGACCCCCCAGATGCGCCAGAAGCGCCGCCGGAAGGTCGACGAGGCCCCCCGGAAGAGGAACCAGACCGTCATGCGCCGGCGGTACAGCAGGCGGAACCTCGGTTGGTTCGACACGGCCGTCGTGTCGCCACCGGCTGACACGTCGTCACCGGCTGTCACGTCGTCACCGGCTGTCACGTCGTCACCGGCGTCGCGCTCGGTCACCGGGCGACCGCCAGCGCGCCGAGGACGGCCGTCCCGTTGATCACCATGTGGGCGACGATCGCCGGTCCGATGCGGAAGTTCCGGAACACGGTCACCACGGCGAGCACGAACCCGTACCCGGCGGTCACCAAGATGATGAAGAGACCCGACAGGGAGAACGCCGTGATGTGGAACACGCCGAAGACCAGGGACGATACCGACATCCCGACCAGCGTGTTCCACCGCTTGGTCAGCGCACGGAGGAACAGCCCCCGGAAGAAGAGCTCCTCGGCGATCGGGGTGACGACCGCGACGAGCAGGAGGAGCACCACCGCGGTGCCGAACGTGGGATCCGACGTGGGAAGGAAGTCGCCGTTCGAGGGCTGGTCGGCATCGCTGATCGCCATCCACATCAGGCCTCCGACGACGCTCACCGCGAGCGCGGCCACCCCGGCGAGGATGCCCCAACCGACGTCGCCCACCGTGATGGCCAACCCGAAGTCCTTCGACAAGCTGTGCAGGCCCTTGAAGGACGTGGCGATGACCGGCCAGCCGATGAGCCCGATCCACCCGGCCGCCATCGAGGCGCCGAGCGCGGCCAGGCCCATCTCACCGACCTCGCCGGAGGTGGTGTCGACGTCGAGGACGCCGGTGAGCAACAGCACCACCGTGACGACGATCGACGAGCCGAGCCACACGAGGACGCCGTAGAAGAAGTCGCCGATGCCCCACCGGACCTCAGGAGGCGCTGGGGGCAGTGTCGGGAGCAAGCCCGTCCGAGGCGGTGGTGACGGCGGCATCGGCGGCAGGCCCCAGTCCGCCGCGGCGTATGTGGGCGGCGGGGCGGCGGGCCACGTCTGCGGCCACGCCGAGCCGACCGGTTCCTCCGGGGTGGGATCTCCTCCCCCCGGTCCGACCCACGGCGAACCCGGATCGCCGTCACCGTCCGCACCAGGCGGCGGCGCACCGCCGGGAAGCGAGGCGTGGAACGGCCCGCGACGGGTCGGGTCCACGTCGCTCACGAGACCGGCCCGGCCTCGGTGCGGCCCCGCAGCGCAGCGGCGAGGTTGCGCAGCGCCCGACCCCGATGGCCGATGGCCTGCTTGTCGGCCGCGGTCATCTCGGCGAAGGTGCGTCCATCGCCGACGGTGCCCCCGTCCGCGTCGTGGCCGTCGTCGGGGACGAAGACCGGGTCGTAGCCGAAACCCCCCTCGCCCACCGGTGCGGCCGTGATGTACCCCTCGACCTTCCCGAACGCCACGACCTCGTCGCCATCGGGGAAGGCGACCAGCGCACAGGTGCGGAACCGGGCCCGCCGGGCCGAGGGGGCGACCGCGCCCGCCGCGTCGAGCTCGCGCAGGAGCCTGCTCACGTTGTCGGCATAGGTCGCGGCCTCACCCGCGTAGCGCGCCGAGTACACGCCGGGGGCACCCCCGAGGGCATCGACCTCGAGGCCTGTGTCGTCGGCGACCGCGGGTTTGCCCGTCGCCGCGGCGACGGCGACCGCCTTGAGTCGCGCGTTGCCCTCGAGGCTGTCGGCATCCTCGACGACGTCGGCCACGCTCGGCGGCCGGGGCGTGACGACGATGCCGAGATCGGTGAGGACCGCGGCGATCTCCGCCACCTTGTCCAGGTTCGCGCTGGCGACGACGAGCTCCATGGTCAGGGGCGATCGACGGGACGCTGGTCGGGCGGGGTCGACGCGAACGACCGTTGGATCGCGACGATCTCGCCGATGCCCTTCTCGGCCAGGCCCAGCAGGTCGTCGAGCTCACCCCGGCTGAACGTGACCCCTTCGGCGGTGCCCTGGATCTCGACGAAGTTGCCCGAGCCGGTCATGACCACGTTCATGTCCACGTCGGCCGCCGAGTCCTCGACGTAGGGCAGGTCGAGGACGGTCGCGCCGTCGACGATGCCCACCGAGACCGCGGCGCACTCGTCGTGCAGCGGGTTCTTCTTCAGCTTGCCCTCGACGACCAGGCGGCTGAGCGCGTCCTGCAGCGCCAGGTAGCCCCCGTTGATCGACGCGATCCGGGTGCCGCCGTCGGCCTGGAGCACGTCGCAGTCGACGGTGACCTGGCGCTCGCCCAGCGCCTTCATGTCGCACACGGCGCGCAGGGAGCGGCCGATGAGGCGCTGGATCTCCTGGGTCCGTCCGGACTGCTTGCCCTTGGTCGCCTCACGGCGGATGCGCTCGGCGGAGCTGCCGGGGAGCATCGAGTACTCGGCGGTCACCCACCCCTTGCCCGTGCCGCGCATCCAGCGCGGCACGTCCTCTTCGACGTGCGCGGTGCACAGCACGATGGTGCGGCCGGCGGTGATGAGCACCGAGCCCGCCGCCTGGTCGGTGAAGTCGCGCTGGACCTGGATCGGTCGCAACTCGTCGGGGGCACGTCCGTCTGGTCTCACGCGGGATACCTCTCATGGGTCTTGGCTAGGGATACGGGGGCGCCGAACGCGGCGGAGCCGGCGGCTCGTGCCGCGTTCGCGTCGGTCAGGGGATACAGGTGGGTGAGCACGAGGCGCCCGACGCCGGCTTCTCGCGCCATGGCGCCGGCCTGACCCGCGCTCAGGTGCAAGATGCCGTCGGCGTCCTCGTCGCTGGCGTAGGTCGCTTCGCAGATCGCCAGGTCGATGCCGTCGCCGAGCGATGCGAACGACCAGCCGGGGCCGGTGTCGGCCGAGTAGGCGAGCGACCGTCCGGACGTGGGATCGTCGACGCGGATGGCCGTGGTCTCGACGTAGTGCGGTGTCGCCGAGAGGGTGAACCGGAGGTCGCCGACGCCGAAGGTGGAGCCGTCGGTCGTGACGTGCCAGTCGAAGGTGGGCTCGAGCCCGCTGCACAGGCTCGACGCGAGGTCGCGGGTCTCGGCCGTGCCGTAGACCGGCAGGCCGTCGAGCTCGTAGGTGTAGCGCCGCGCCGTACGCAGCCCGGTGAGGTCGACCCAGTGGTCGGGATGGCTGTGGCTGAGCACGACGGCGTCGAGGTCGGTGAGCGCGGCGTGGTGCTGGAGGTTGCCGAGCGTTCCCGGCCCCAGGTCGACCACGACGCGTCGTCCGGCGCCTTCGACGAGGTACCCGCTGCACGGCACGTCGGCCGACGCGTAGCTGCCCGAGCATCCGAGGATGGTCACGGCGAGCTCACCTGCCGCGGTCAGGTCGTCCCCGTCGGCCCCGCGGTGCGCGTCGGCCGGACCGGGATCGCCGGCACGGGCGGGATCGGATGAGGTCATGGCCAGGTGACCGCTTCGACGTGGTCCAGCTCGGGACCCAGCAGCCGGGCGCCGAGCTGGCGGAACCAGTCGACGTCGCCCGACGAGTACCAGCGGCGACGGGCGACGTGGGCGACGTCGGCGGTGACGCCGAGCGCGGCGATCTGATCGACCACGTCGAACGCGGTCTCGTCGGCCGAGGAGACCAGCACCACATCTCGCCCCATCACGTCGCTGATGGTACGGGCGAGGAAGGGGTAGTGGGTGCAGCCCAGGAGCAGGGTGTCGACGTGCGACTGGCGAAGAGGGTCGAGGAGCCGTTCGGCCAGGACGTGGACCTGCTCGGAATCGGTCTCACCGCGCTCGACGAACTCGACGAAGCCGGGGCAGGCTCCGCAGGTGAGCGCGACACCACGGTGGCGACGCTCGACCTCACGCTGGTAGGCCCCCGAGGCGATGGTGCCGACCGTGCCGACGACCCCCACCCGGCCGGTTCGGGTCGCGGCGATGAGCGAGTCGACACCCGGTTCGATCACGCCGACGACCGGGACGGCGAAGGCGGACCGGAGGTCGTCGAGGGCGGCGGCGGTCGCGGTGTTGCAGGCGACGATGACCAGCTTGACGTCGTGCTCCTCCACGAGCCACCCGGTGATCTGGTGGGCGAAGCGGCGCACCTCGTCGAGCGGACGGGGACCGTATGGGTAGCGTCCGGTGTCGCCGAGGTACACGAGATCCTCGTGCGGCAGGAGGTCGATGACGGCGCGGGCGACCGTCAGGCCACCGAACCCGCTGTCGAACATCCCGATGGGCCGATCGTCCACGGCGGGCCACGCTACGCGCCCGACAGCCCAACTCGTACCGACCCCGCACGGGCATCGACCACCCGGCGCCGATGCTCCCCCTCTCAGAGCCGAACTGGCAGGGCAAACCCGTCGTAAACGACGAACGCTCCCTGCCAGTTTCGGCTTCGGGCCCCCTCCTCAGAGCCGAACTGGCAGGCCGAACCCGTCGTATACGACGAACGCTCCCTGCCAGTTCGGCTTCGGGGTGAGCAACTTCGGGGTGAGCAAGTCGGCGTGGTCAGCCGGAGGCCGGATCGGCCGATGCATCGGGCGTGTCGATGAGGAGGTGCTGCGAGACGTCGCCGAACATGGTCGGGGTCATGACCCGCTGGGCCCAACGCCAGCCGTCATCGGTGCGCTCGAAGGTGTCGTGGTAGCGCCCGGTGGCGATCGGCTGGAGCGGGAGATCCGGCAGCGCCTGGACGACGAGGAACCGGGAGTCGGCGCTGGCCGACCTGCCATCGTCGGCGACGTGCACGAGAAGGTTCGACACGAGGTGGGCCGAGTGCGGCGTGCCGTCGTCGGGGTAGCGCCGGGTGGTGCTCGCGTACAGCTGCTCGACCGCGTCGGCCCCGGCGGCGATGACCGTGCCGTCGCCCAACGCGATCGCCCCGTGGGTGAACAACCGTCCGACCCCGGCGAAGTCCCCGGCATCGATCAGGTCCGCGTAGCGGAGGATCAGCGATTCGATCTCGTAGCGGTCCTGCACGCCGTGCAGTCTGCCCTGACCAGGCGGCACGTGCGCCACGACGACAGGTGCGGCGCGAACCGGCTCGCTGCCGGAGGGTCGACAGCGGGTCCCGGTGTGCGGGTCGACAGCAGGCGGAGCCCGGTCAGCGAGCCGACCGCGACCAGCCCGCGGTCAGCGGGTCGAGAGGAAGATGCTGAGGGCGATGAGCACCAGGGCGGCACCGAAGAAGTCGGCCCCGATGCGCAACATCGGATTGTTCTTGAACCGGGGCTGGGTCTCGATCCCGATGATGAGCACGATGCCGATGACGCCGAAGATCAGGGTGAGGAGCACGGCCGGAGAACCTAGCCGCAGAACCACCAGCCGATGGCCCAGAGCAAGCAAACAGGCACCTGAGGGCAACGGCCCCACGCGAAGGTCCAAGACCGCACGCGAGGAGCGGGGGTCCGGGGGTGGCGGCCCTCGGCGGGGTTCGGGGCGGAGCCCCGCAGCGGGGTGCAGGGGCTTGGCCCCGCCGTCCCACGACGAGCTTGTTCCGACGGGGCCAACAAGAGAGCGAGCGCCGCGAGCCGACAAAGAGAACTCGGGTCGGAGCGCTCGAGCGCAGCGAGATCCCGTCGGCCGAAACCTAGAAGACGATGATGGAGCCGATCTTCTCGGCGACCTCGTCGAGGTCCTCGGTGTAGGCACCGGTGCTGAGGTACTTCCAGCCTGCGTCGCACACGACGAACACGATCGCCCCGGACTCGATCTTCTCCGCCACCTTGATCGCCCCGGCCAGCGCCGCGCCCGACGAGATGCCGGCGAACACCCCGCACTCGTCGACGAGCTTGCGGGTCCACACGACGGACTCCATCGGCCGCACGATGCGCTTGCCGTCGAGCAGGTCCTGCCCGCCCCACTTCTCGTACACCGGCGGGATGTAGCCCTCGTCGAGGTTGCGCAGTCCTTCGACCAGCTCACCGAGCGGGGGCTCCACGGCGTAGACCTTGATGTCGGGGTTCTGCTCCTTGAGGAACGTGCCGACGCCCATGAGCGTGCCGCTGGTCCCCAAGCCGGCGACGAAGTGCGTGATGTCGGGCACGTCTCGATAGATCTCGGGGCCGGTCCCTTCGTAGTGGGCACGGGGGTTGGCCTCGTTCGCGTACTGGTAGAGGAAGGCCCAGTCGGGGTTGGCATCAGCCAGGGCGAGGGCACGACGAACGGCCCCGTTCGAGCCCTCGCTGCCCGGCGACGGGATGATCTCGGCGCCGAAGACCTCGAGGAGCTGGCGGCGCTCGATGGAGACGTTCTCCGGGAGGACGATCTTGATCGGGTAGCCCTTGAGCCGGGCGATCATCGCCATGGCGATGCCGGTGTTGCCCGAGCTGGGCTCGATGATCGTCTTGCCCGGCGTGAGCGTGCCGTCGGCCTCGGCCTCCTCGATCATCTTCAGGGCGATGCGGTCCTTGACCGAGCCGGCCGGGTTCTGCCCCTCGAGCTTGCCCAGGATCCGCACGTTCGGGTTGGGGCTCAGGTTGCTCACGTCGATCATCGGCGTGTTACCGATGGCGTCGAGGATCGAGTTGTGGATCACCATGGGAGAGCTCCTGGGTCCCGGGGGCCGCCCCGGTGACCACGTCGACGGGTTGACATCCGGCCGTATCGGGAGGGGCGAGCCAGCAGCCTCGCAAATGTCGACCGGAGTTGTCGAGATTCTACCGGTCGGCGACCGTCACAGCCTCTTCGCGGATCGCGCCGTCGACGATCGCGTACGAGCGCACCACAGGATCGGTCTGGCGCAGCGACACGATGAGGTAGTGCCAGCTCGGGTCTATGGCCGCATCGACGTCGGTGGGCGACGGGTAGGCGTCGGTGTGGGTGTGGCTGTGCATCACCCCGATGATCTCGAGGCCGCGGTCCTCGGCGTCGCGGTCGGCGCGGAGGTGGTCCTTCGGGTCGACGGTGTAGAGCACGGCCGACTCGGCCACGTTGCGGCACGGGTAGAAGACCGTGGCCTCCCCCGTGTCCGAGTCGCCGGCGAAGAGCCCGCACGCCTCGTCGGGAAGCCCCCGCACGGCGTGGGCCAGCATGCCGAGGTGGACATCGCGTGTGAGCTCCAGCACGACCGCCGACGTTAGCGCCTGCGCTCAACCGCCTGACCATGCCCCGCGGCGCCGTCGCCTCGCCCCTGCATCCGAGCTTCGCCGGTCGCCGTCACGGCACGATGGCGTCCGACGCCGGCACGGATCCGGACGCGGCGGGTACATCCCACTGACGGAGGTGTCAGGGGACGGTGACCGGTATGCCACGCGTCACGGTTCCCGAAGGCCAAGACCCGACGATGTACGTCTGGACCAGCCCGGCCAAGCCCCTGACCCCGGCGGTGTCTGCGCTCTCGGGCGCGGTGTCCACCCGATGTGCCGCCCGACGTGCCGCCCGACGTGCCGAACCGGCAGGGAAACCCCGTCGTATCCGACGGACTTGACCAGCCAGTTCGCAGAGGAGCCACGCGGCAGGCCGCGCGTATGCTGCGCCGATGGCTGGCGTCGACGAGGTCCCGGAGCTGCTGGTGCCCGATGCGGCCGCGTGGAGGGCGTGGCTCGAAGCGAACCACGCCGACTCGTCCGGCGTGTGGCTCTGCATCGCGAAGAAGGGCGTCGCCGACCCCACGTCCCTCCAGATCGCCGACGCACTCGACGACGCGTTGTGCTTCGGGTGGATCGACGGAATCCGACGTGCCCATGACGACGTGACCTACCGGCAGCGCTTCACCCCGCGCCGCGCCCGCAGCGCGTGGTCCGAGCGCAACGTCGGCTACATCGAGCGGCTGACCAGGGAGGGCCGCATGCACCCGGCCGGCATCGCCGAGGTCGACCGTGCCAAGGCCGACGGCCGCTGGGAGAAGGCCTACGCCGGACCCGCGACCCGCCGGCCACCCGACGATCTCGCCGCGGCCATCGCGGCGAACCCGAGAGCAGCCGCGATGTTCGAGATCCTCACCAGCCAGAACCGGTTCGCGGTGATCCATCGGGTCGAGGACGCCAAGCGGGCCGAGACCCGGACACGGCGCATCGAGTCCCTCGTCGCCATGCTGGCCGCCGGCGAGACCCTCCACCCCCAGAAGCGGACCCTCGAGTAGCCAACGGCCCCACCGACGATGAGCCGACGTCAGATCTCACCTGCCCTGGACGGCGGCGAGCACGATCTCCGAGGTCATCGACGGTCGTCACGATCTCAGTCCCGTCCTCGCGGGTGGTCGTGAAGGAAGAGGTACACCTCGTCGACGACGCCCAGACCGGGGTAGTCGTGCGTCTCGCCGGCACGGATCGTCAACTGCACCTCGACACCGCCGTCACACGGCATCCACGTCTCGATGACGTCGTCGACGTCGTCGAGACGCACGGGCTCGCTCGGGCATCCATCGGCCTCCGCCAGATCGAGCGCGGCGAGACGGGCCGGACGGAAGGTGGTGCCGTAGATCCCTCCGCCCATCGACTGACCCGCCGGCGGCACGATCGTGTCGGCGGCCCCGTGGATGTGGATCACCGAGACGGGCTGGGCCGGGTGGCAGGCATCGAGGCCGAGCGTTCCGCTGAGCACGCCGATGCCGGCGATACGGTCGCTGAGCTCGCAGGCCAGGCGGTAGGCCATCATCCCGCCGTTCGAGTGGCCGATGACGAACACGCGGGTCGTGTCGATCGGGCGGGCCTGCTCCTCGGCGTCGACGACCGCAGCTATGAAGGCCACGTCGTCGACGCCCTCGCCCTGCGCCGCGCCGCAGCAGTTGCCGGCGTTCCACGTGCTGAGCTGGGCGGGGCTGACCGTCGATGTGGTGGCGGGGTCTCCCGTCGGGTTCGGCAGCTCGTCGATGCCGTCGGGGTACACGACCACGGCACGGTTGAGCTCGGCGACATCGTCGAGACCGGTCTCGATCCGGAACTGCTCGCCGCTGCCCGAGACCCCGTGGAGGCCGATGACGAGCGGGACCGGTGAGCCGGGCAGCCCGTCGGGTTCGAAGCGGACGTAGGTGCGGGTGCGGCCGTCGATCGTGACCTGGTGGTGCGTCGTGGTGCCGTCGCCCGCCCGGAGGTCGTCGTCGGACGGTGCCGGATCGACGAACACCAGCCCGACCGTGGCGACGCACGCCGCGACGACCAGCAGGCCGATGACGGCGAGGAACCCGGGTCGTGGTTCGTCGACGGTGGAGCCGTACGCAGGTGCGCCGAAGGGCGGCGGGTCGAGATCGTTCATGTCGTGCTCCGATGGCGGGGCTCAGCGTGGCGGAGGCGTCAGGTTGCCATCTCGCCGAGCCCTGCACTCGCAGGTTGCCATCTCGCCGGTCTCGACATCTCGCCGGTCTCGACATCTCGCCGGTCTCGACATCTCGCCGGTCTCGACATCTCGATCGTGTCGTGTCGGTCCCGCCGGTAGGGTCGCAGGTCCCTATGGCTCCTCCCACGAACAAGGTGCCGGCCGCCAACAAGGTGGTGGCCACCAACCGACAGGCACGACACGACTACGACATCCTCGACACGGTCGAGG
>CAZGEF010000015.1:0-40483 GCA_964525005.1 uncultured Rhabdothermincola sp. | reverse complement strand
GGGCCAGCACGGTCCCGGGGGTGTTCGTGGCCGGCGACATGGGCCGCGGCCAGAGCCTCATCGTGTGGGCCATCGCCGAGGGTCGGGCCTGCGCCGCGGCGGTCGATCGCCACCTCATGGGTACCACGGACCTGCCGGCGCCCATCGAGCCCACCGCGATGTCGCTGCGCTGACCCCGGCAAGGGGCGATGCCGTCCGGGGTCGGGAACGAGACCGAGAACGACGAAGGCCCCGGCGTGAGCCGGGGCCTTCGTGACTACCGAAATCTGGAGGATCAGGCGGCGATGGGCTGGCCGCTCAGGGTCTTGTAGACGTAGGAGCCGAACAGGTAGGCGAAGGGCAGGGTGAACACGCCGATGAGCGACACGAACGTGCCGGCGCCGGCACCACCCCAGATGCCCGAACCGACCGAGGCGATCAGCATGTAGACGAGCATCGGCAGGAACGTGTTGCCGATTCCTGGGCCGAGGGTGAGGTCCTTCGAGGCCGTGAGGCCCTCGACGCCGCCGACGTTGCGGTCGACCACGACGAAGTTCCAGAGCCCGAAGATCAGCCACACCACGATGTAGCCGACGCAGAGGAAGCAGAAGCCGATGACGGCGAGGATCGTGAAGAGGATGGCGCCGATCACGTACCCACCGATGTTGCCCTCGAGGGCGAACAGCTGGCTGGTGTCGATGGTCTGACCGTTGACGATCTTGAGCGCGTTCTGGGTGAGCAGCAAGGGCAGGATGAACCCGAGGGCGAGCGCCAGCACGAGTAGGGCCATGTCGATGGCGAAGCTGTTCGTGAACAGGGCCACGAGGTTGATGAGGAAGGGCAGGCCGGCGACGACCGCGCCCAGGATGAGCAGCGGCTGCATGTTCGCCTGGAACTTGGTCCAGGTCCACGTGAAGGCGGCGCCCACGTCGAAGCTCCCGGTGCCGCCACCAGCCACGGGTGCGCCACCGCCACCGACGGGCGCCGCCGCCGGAGGCTGGTAGCCCGGTGCCTGCTCAGGGGGGTACCACTTGCCGTCGGAAGCCTGCCACCAGCCGGGGCCTTGGGATGTATCGCTCACGCCTGTCTCCTTGTACTGATGGGCAAAAGCCAGCGCGACCCTAGCGCGCGGCATCTGTCGGCCGCGGTGATGCTCACCCCTCCGGTGCTCCTTCGGGGCCGGTCGCGGGGTCCTGGTGGCGATGCCCGGTTCAAGAAGCGGTGCATGAACCGGCGGCTCAACCGCCGGCCTCGACGGCACCGGCCATCATCAGCCGATGCAGCACGCCGCAGACCGCGAACGCGCTCATGCCGAGCTTGCTGATGATGTCGGCGACGCTCGAGCGGCCGTCGACGAGCGCCAGGATGCGCCAGTCCTCCGCCGTGATGGCGATCGAGGGCGTGTCGAGTTGACGGGCGAGGTGCATCACCACCGACACCGACGGGATGGCCTCGGCGATGACCTTCCACGCGCCGACCCGGGCCTGGGCCTCGGCGATGACCTCGGCGGGCTCGAACGCGAACCGGCCGCCGAGGGCGTGGGACTCACCCGCGTGGTAGGCGAAGGCGGTCTCGCCCGGCACGAGGAACTCGAACAGGGCGCCGACGGTCTGCTCGCGCAGCGCGCCCACGAGGCGCGCCTCGTCGGCTCCGGCATCGAGGAGCGCGTCGGCGAGGTCGCGGCCCGAGCGCACCGCGACCTGGGCGGTGTCCCACCCGTCGCTGGTGATGGCGGCTGAGCCGATGACCATCTGGGCCAGGGTGGGACCGTCGGCGGCGGTGGCCAGCGCGATGCGGCCCTCGACGAGCACGATGGTCCCGGCGGCGCCGCCCGAGAGCGAGACGACGCCGCGAGGATCGGCCCTGCCGACCCATGCCAGCAGGTCGGCGAGGGGCAGATCGCGCAGGGTGCCGGTGAGTGCGGCCCGTGCGGTCACGACCGCTTCCGGGGGCAGATCGCGGCGCGGGAACGGCGGCCGGGTGCTTGCATGCGGGCGCGAACCTAGCCGGTGGGTTCGCGCCGGACCGGAGACGCGGCGCGGCGGGAGGTGACCATACGTGTGACCTGGGGCGACGCAGCGTGAGATCGGCATAGGCCATGCAGCCCATCCACCGCCCTTTTGCTCTAGGCGGCCAGAATTCGGTCGATGTTCAGCAGGGGGGAAGGAACCGTTGAACATGGTTCTGCTCCTCCGGTGATCAATCGTTGGACGCACAGCTCAAGAACACGCCCATCTGGTCGATAGGGATCAGATTCGGCGCACGGGCGTTGGCTGTTGCGTTCGGAAGGATGAACCCGCCGTGGTGGATCGACACACTCGAGGCTCGCGATGCTGAAGAACTTGAAGGTCGGGACCAAGCTCGTCGCCATCCTGGTGGCGCCCGTGCTCGTCCTGCTCCTGCTGGCGGTCGTCGGCGTGAACCAGCGGATGAACGAGGCGTCCGACGCCGAGCGCGTCAGCGAGCTGACCGAGTTCACCGAGGCCAGCGCACTCCTGGTCAAGGAGCTGCAGCTCGAAGGCCTCTACTCGTCGGTGTACACCTCCACCGACAAGAAGCGGGGCAAGGCCGAGCTCGACGCGCAACGCCAGAAGACCGATGCCGCCCTCGCCGCCTACGCGTCGTCGCTCGAGTCGGTCCAGCCCGGTCGCGACGACGACGCCGTCGCCGAGTCGGTCAAGCAGGCCGACAACCGCCTGCAGCGCCTCGACACCAACCGCCGTTCGGTGGACAGCGTCCAGACCGACGCCCTCGGCCAGGTCGATCCCTACCAGAACACCACCGCGGCGCTGCTCGACGTCAACTTGCGGGTCGCCTACTCGGTGGATGACCCCGAGCTCGCCCGAGGCCTCCAGACGGTCTCGAACCTCGCCATCGTCACCCAGAACGAGTCCCGAGTGGCCTCGATCCTGACCATCGCGGTCGAGATCCGCTACTACGCCTCGGTGCTGCCCAAGGGCGCCGACCCCACGACCGACAAGGGTGAGTGCGGCGACGACCCCGCCGGCGCCGGCGACGCCTGCAAGGTCTACGCCGATGCCCTCGCCGCCAACGTCGACAAGGACCAGGCCGAGGCGCTCTTCCTCAGCACGGCCAGCGGTGAGCAGAAGCAGACCTACCGCGCCGCCGACGCCGGCTCCGAGTTCGACCAGCTCAAGGCCAACGCCTTCGAGAACGGCATCGGCCGCAACGACATGAGCGGCACCGCCCCGGGGAGCGAGAACATCGATCCCGCCGCCTGGCTCACCGCATCGGCGAACCGCATCGACCGGCTCTACCAGGCGCAGGAGAAGATGCTGGCGTCGGGCACCGACTCGGTGCAGGCCGTTGCCGCCGACAAGGCCACTGACGCCCGCCAGGGCGCCATCCTCTATGCCCTCCTCACCATCATCGCCATCCTGATCGCCGGCCTCATCACCGCATCAGTGGCTCGGGCCACGACCGGCCCACTCAAGAAGCTCACATCGGCGGCCTACACGCTGTCGACCGAACGGCTCCCAGCCCTGGTGGAACGGCTCCGGAACCCGGAGGAGGACGCGACCGGCGAGTCGCTGTCGGCCCAGCTCACCCCGATCGACATCAACTCCAAGGACGAGATCGGCCAGCTGGCCGACGCCTTCAACTCGATCCAGCAGGTGACCGTCGAGGTGGCCGAGGAGCAGTCGGTCCTGCTCCGCAAGGGCATCGGCGACATCTTCATCAACCTGGCCCGCCGCAACCAGACCCTCCTCGACCGCCAGATCGAGTTCATCGATCAGCTCGAGGCCAACGAAGAGGACCCCGACCAGCTCGACAACCTCTTCAAGCTCGACCACCTCGCCACCCGTATGCGCCGCAACGCCGAGTCGCTGCTCGTGCTGGCCGGCGCCGAGCCGCCCCGCCGCCGGGGTCGCCCGGTCGCCCTCGCCGACGTGGTCCGCGTGGCCATCGGCGAGGTCGAGGACTTCGCCCGCATCCAGCTCTTGGCGCTCGACGAGGCCTCGGTCGGGGGCAACGTCGCGGTCGACCTCGCCCACCTGCTCTCCGAGCTCATGGAGAACGCCACCCACTTCTCGCCGCCCGACACGACCGTCGAGATCGTGGGTCATCGCGCCGGTGCCGAGGGCTACATCCTGTCGGTGTCGGACCAGGGCATCGGCATGACCGCCGACCAGATCGCCGAGGCGAACAGCCAGCTGGCGCGGCCCCCGCTCGTCGGCCTGGCCCTCTCCCGCTCCCTGGGCTTCATCGTGATCGGCCGACTCTCGCAGCGCTTCGGCGTGTCGGTGAAGCTCACCGCCTCGCCATCGGGTGGGGTCACCGCGCTGGTCACCCTGCCGGCAGACCTCGTCAGCTACGCCGACGGCGACCTGGGCGACGACGTCGTCGAGGCGACGTTGGTCGCCGACACCGTCGTCCGCGGCGACGGCGACATCGCCATCGACGTGACCGACGACGCCGGGGATGCGCCGGTCGAGGTGGCCGAGTCCCCTGCCGAACCAGTCGGTGAGGTGACCGAGGACGCGACCGACCGCGATCCGTTCGGCGCCGACGACACCCTCGAGCTCGACGGCGAACCCCTCGGCGACGACCTGCTCGACGAGTTGGTCAGCGAGGCGACGCCCGCCGACGACGAGTTCGACCGGGGCCTCCAGTCGCTGGTCAGCGACGAGCTGGCACCCGGTCCCGTCGAGCCGTCGGGAGACGATCGGGCGTCCACGCCGCTCGTCGCGGACGATGACGTCCCCGGCGCGTTCGGTGGCCGTCCCGACGCCGATGACGACGCCGTCGGCGCTGGGCGTCGCGCCGACGACGATCCCACGGACGTGCCCGAGGTGGTCGAGGTGCCGGAGGTGGTCGAGGCACCGGCTCCGGAGCCGGTGGAGGCCGCGGCACCGGAGCTCTCGGTCGACGACGCGAAACCGCTCACCGCGGCGGGTCTCGTGCGTCGCACCCCCCGCAAGCGCGAAGCTGCTGGGACCCAAGCGGAGTCTGCGGTGACGGCGAGTCGTCCGACCAACTCGTCCACTCGTTCGCCCGAAGAAGTTCGAAAGATGTTGTCTCGGTATCGCTCAGGCCTCAATAAAGGCCGCGGTGGTGCCGATTCGGATACCACCACCGATTCGCAGTAGTCGACCAGCTCGCCCACTCGGAGGAATGACACAACCATGGAACTGAGCTCCGAAGCCAGAAACCTCAACTGGCTCGTGCAGAACTTCGCTGAGCGTGTGCCCGGCGTGAACGAGGCGGTCGTGGTGTCGTCGGACGGCTTGCCGATCGCGACCTCCTCGGGCCTCGACCGCGACGGGGCCGACCGCTTCGCGGCCGTGTCCTCCGGGCTGATCGGTCTGGCCTACGGGGCGGCCGGTCGCTTCGGTGGTGGTGCGGTCAACGAGGTCATCATCGAGATGGAGAACGCCTTCCTCTTCGTGACCGGCATCAGCGACGGTTCCTGCCTCGCCTGTGTCGCCTCGGCCGAGTGCGACGTCGGCCTCGTCGGCTACGAGATGGCCGTGCTCGTCGAGAAGGCGGGCGCCGTGCTCACCCCCGAGATCCGCGCCGAATTGCAGAGCGCGCTGCCGCGATGAGCCCCACCGGCGACGACGACGACATCCCCGGCTTCCGCGTACGGTCGTACGTGTTGACCGGTGGACGGACACGGTCGAACGCCGATCTCCCTCTCGAGACCCTCGTCAAGGTCACCGCCCAGGGCGTGTCCGCCGCGCCCCGCCTGGCCCTCGAGCGCAAGCAGATCGTCGAGCTGTGCTCCGCGCCGCTGTCGGTCGCCGAGGTCTCGGCTCATCTCCACCTCCCGCTCGGCGTGGCCCGGGTGCTGGTGGGCGACATGAGCGAAGAGGGCTTCCTCATGAGCTTCAAGCCACAACACGCCGCCACCGGCGAACGTCCTGACCTCAAACTTCTCGAAAGGGTGCTCGATGGCCTTCAAGCGCTCTGAGGCAGATGCCTCGGGTGAAGCGGAATCGGAGAGCGCTCCGCTTCCCGTCAAGATCATCGTCGCCGGCGGTTTCGCCGTCGGAAAAACGACCTTCGTGGGGTCGATCTCCGAGATCGCCCCGCTCACGACCGAAGCGGCGATGACCAAGGTCGCCGAGGGCATCGACGAGACCGGTGGTGTCAACACCGGAAAGACGTCGACCACGGTGGCGATGGACTTCGGTCGCATCACCCTGGGCGAGGACCTCATCCTCTACCTGTTCGGCACCCCGGGTCAGGACCGCTTCAAGTTCATGTGGGACGACTTGGTCCGCGGGGCCATCGGAGCGGTCGTGCTGGTCGACACCAACCGGCTCGCGGACTGCTTCCCTGCGGTCGACTACATGGAGACCAACGGCGTGCCGTTCATCGTCGGGGTCAACCTCTTCCACGGCAAGCAGTTCCACGCCCTCGAAGACGTGCGTGAGGCGCTGGCCGTGCCGGCCGACGTGCCCATGATCACCACCGACGCCCGTGACCGCGCCCAGACCAAGTCCGCGCTGCTCGAGCTGGTGCAGCACGCCCTGATCAGGGCGTCGGCCGGCGCCTGACCGAACCGACCTGACCGAAAACGACGTGACCTGACCTGACCGGCAGGCCTGCTGTCGAAGGCACGCGGCACTCCTTGCTAGCGTTCGCCGGTGCCCGGTGCTGACGACCCCCTCGATGTGCGGCCGTGCCTCGACGACGGGGGACCGGTCGGCGACGATCTCGTGTCGGTCGTCGTCGTGCACTGGAACCAACCCGAGCGTTGCGCCGTCACCCTCGAGCGACTGAGCCACCAAGGGGTGCCGGTGCTCGCCACCGTCGTCGACAACGGATCGACGGCGTCGTCGCTCGTGCGTCTGCGTGCCGTCGTGGCGGGCTCCCCGGTGCCCGCCGAGCTCGTCGAGGTGGGGGCCAACACCGGGTTCGGTCCCGCGGCCAACACCGGCCTGCGACGGTGGCTCGCCCGCGGGACGGGTGAGTGGGCCGTCGTCGTGCCCCACGACGCACTCCCCGACGACGACACGCTGAAGCGGCTCATCTCGGTCGCCGAGGAGCAGCCGCGGGCCGGGCTGGCCTGCGCCGACGTCGGCGACGGCCACGTCCCGGTGCACGACCCCTACTTCGGCGGCATGACCGTTCCTGGCGGGGGAGGCGCCGGCTGGGAGGAGGTCGACTACCCGCACGGCACCCTGATGCTCCAGCGGCGTGCCTGCGTCGAGGAGGTCGGGCTCTTCGACGAGCGGTACTTCGCCTATTGCGAGGAGGCCGATCTGGGCGCGAGAGCGCGCGCTGCGGGGTGGCAGGTGGGTCTTGTGCGCGGCGTCGGCGTCACGAACCCGTCCATGCGGTCGGGCAGCCCGGTGGTCGACTACCTCATGCATCGCAACACGCTGCTGCTCGTGCGCGACCATGCGGGGCGGTACCACGCCACGATCCGGTTCCTGATCGCCGTGGCCCAGCTCGTGCGCGGCGTGGTGGACCCGGCGTCACGCCCGTTGCTGTTCGACGCGCGCGGCCGCTGGCGGGGTCTGGTCGACTTCGTCCGGGGCCGCTTCGGTCCACCGCCGCCCGACCTGCTGCCCTGATCGCTCGATCAGTCCAGGCCGGGGATGCGACCGTCCTCGGCTGCCGCGATCTCGGGTCGCACCTTGAGCAGGTACCAGGCTGAGATCCCGATGCCGACGATCACCATGAGGATGCCGAACAGGATGGCGGCCATCCACGCGGCCTGACGTCGGCCCGACAGCGCCCAGGCCCAACCGGGACGGCGGGCGCAGTCGAGCAGCGCCCACATCGACAGGCCCAGCGGGAGGCAGCCAAGCGCGGTGACGGCGACCGCACCGACGAGATCTCCGAACCCTCCCATGCCGGCAACGGTACCGGTCGGTGGCTCGGTGGCGGTCCGGGCACGGACCGCCACCGAGCCCGACAGCGAGCCGGTTGCCGTGGCTACGCCGCGGTGGCGAGGGCGACCGGCAGCACGTCGTCGATCGTCGTCGCCAGGTGGATGGTGAGCCCGTCGCGGACGGCGTCGGGCACGTCGTCCAGGTCGGGCTCGTTGCGGGCCGGGATGACCACCTCGGTCATGCCGGCGCGGTGGGCGGCGAGCAGCTTCTGCTTCACGCCTCCGATCGGCAGCACGTTGCCCTGCAGGCTGATCTCACCGGTCATGGCGACATCGCTGCGCACCGGCGCACCGGTCAGCAGGCTGACCAGCGCCGTCGTCATGGTCACGCCGGCCGACGGCCCGTCCTTGGGGACGGCACCCGCGGGGAAGTGGACGTGCAGGTGCCGGGTGAGCGCCTCGGGTTCGATGCCGAGCCCGTCGGCCCGCGACCGGATGTAGCTGAGGGCGATCTGACCGGATTCGCTCATGACGTCGCCCAGTTGGCCCGTGAGGGTGAGTCCGGCCTCACCCGCCATGGAGGTTGCCTCGACGAGCAGGACGTCGCCACCGGCGCCGGTGACGGCGAGACCGTTGACGACACCGACGGTCGGTGTCCTGCTGGCCTCGTCTCGCACGAACCGGGGCCGACCGAGCGCGTCGCGCAGCCGGGTGGCATCGATGTCGATGGGGACCACCGACTCGTCGGAGCTCCGCTCTCCGCCGCTCGGGCGGGTTGTCCGCTCTCCGCCGCTCGGGCGGGTTGTCCGCTCTCCGCCGCTCGGGCGGGTCGCGATCTCGGTTGCGGCCTTGCGCAGCACCTTGCCCAGCTGGCGCTCGAGGTTCCGCACACCGGCTTCGCGGGTGTAGTCCTCCACGAGGGTGGAGAGCACCGCGTCGTCGAGGGTGACCTCGTCGTCGCGCAGGCCGTTGGCCGCGATCTGGCGACCGAGCAGGTGGTCCCGGGCGATGGCGACCTTCTCGTCGTCGGTGTAGCCGTCGACCGAGATGACCTCCATCCGGTCCAGCAGGGGACCCGGGATCGTGTCGAGCACGTTGGCCGTCGCGATGAACAGGACGTCGGACAGGTCGAGGTCGACCTCGAGGTAGTGGTCGCGGAACGCGTGGTTCTGGGCGGGATCCAACACCTCGAGCAGCGCGGAGGAGGGGTCGCCCCGCCAGTCGCTGCCGACCTTGTCGATCTCGTCGAGCAGGAACACGGGGTTCGACGTGCCCGCCTCGGTGAGCGCCCGAACGATGCGACCGGGCTGGGCACCCACGTAGGTGCGACGGTGGCCGCGGATCTCGGCCTCGTCGCGGACGCCACCGAGGGCGACCCGGACGAACCTCCGTCCCAGCGAGCGGGCGATCGACTCGCCGAGCGACGTCTTACCCACGCCGGGCGGGCCCACGAGGGCCAGGATCGTGCCCCCGGTGCCCGACCGTCCGCCCCGCGAGTCGGACGGGTCACCATCTTCGGTGCCGTGGTGATCGTCGGCGGCGCGCTCGGCGCGCAGCTTGCGGACGGCGAGCGATTCCACGATGCGGGTCTTGACCTCGTCCAGGCCGGTGTGGTCCGCATCGAGCACCTCGCGGGTGCGGGCCAGGTCGAGGAGGTCCTCGGACGTGTTCTCCCACGGGAGCTCGAGCACCACGTCGAGCCAGGTGCGGATCCACCCGTGCTCGGCGGCCTGCTCGGGCGTGCGCTCGAGCTTGGCCAGCTCGCGCTCGACGGCGACCGCGACATCGGTGGGCAGGTCGCGGTCGGCGATGCGGGCGCGGTACTGCTCGACGAGGTCCTCGTCGTCGCTCTCGCCGAGCTCGCGGCGGATGGCGGCCAGCTGCTGGCGGAGCAGGAACTCGCGCTGCTGCTTCTCCATGCCGTCGGAGACCTCGGAGCGGATCTTGTCCGACAGCTCTCGTTCCGCGAGGAGGTCCTTCAACCAGCCGGCCGCCTTGGCGATGCGCGCCTCGACGTCGGTGGTCTCGAGCAGCTCCAGCTTCTGCTCGGCGCCCAGGTCGGGGACCCAGCCAACGGTGTCGGCGAGCGCGCCCGGGCTGTCGATGTCGCGCAGGAAGACCTCGATGCCGCGACCGCCGACCTTGCTCGCGAGGTTCCGGGCGATGGCCCGGTACTCCTTGGCCAGCTCGACGGCGCGGTCGGTGGCCACGGCCGGATCGTCGACCGGGTCGTGCTCGAGCCAGAGCGCATCACCGGTGCCCACGACCCCCACGCCGAGTCGGGTCCGCTGCACGGCGCGCACGACCAGGGCATCGCTGCCGTTCGGCAGCGTCCCCCGGTCCTCGATGTGGGCCAGCACCCCGACGCGCACGTAGCGGCCGTCGATGCGCGGCACCAGCAGGATCTGGCGGCCTTCGCCGAGGGCGGTGAGCGCGGCGCGTGCCTCGTCGGAGTCGATGGTGACGGTGACCACCATGCCGGGCAGCACCACGTCGCTGCCGAGCGGGAGGACCGGTAGCGCACGCGTCGGCAGGTCGCCCTGCATCGGGTCGGCCTGCGGCTCGAGGTCGTTCGGGGTGTGGGGGGAGTCGGCCATGGGGTGCTCCTCGAAGCAGGGGTTCTGGCGCTGATTACGGGATTACACGACTGCCAACCACGTGTGCGTGCCAGACATTCCCACCCTCCATGTCGGCCCCTGCACGCGATCGACGGGCGGGAGCGGCGGACGGATCTCCCAAACGACCGTTTGACCAAACGAGCGTTTGGTGGCATGCTCTCCCCATGACCGATCTCCTCGAAAGCACCGGGACCCCTCAGATCGACATCCTCGACGGGCGCCTCTACGACGACCCGTACGAGACCTACAAGTGGCTGCGCGACAACGACCCGTGCTACTGGGACGAGAAGAACCAGCTGTGGGTCATCTCGCGCCACGAGGATGTCAACACCATCTCCCGCAACGCCGCGCGGTACTGCAACAAGTTCGGCGTGCGACCCGCCGTCGCCGCGCCGATGTCGATCATCTCGATGGACGATCCCGAGCACACCCGGCAGCGCCGCCTCATCAACAAGGGCTTCACCCCGCGGCAGGTCGCCCGCCTCGCGCCCCGCATCACCGAGCTCACCCATCAGCTCATCGACGAGGTCGAGCGCCGGGGCGAGATCGAGTTCGTCGAGGACTTCGCCATCCACGTGCCGCTCATCGTCATCGCCGAGCTCATGGGGCTCGACGAGATCGGCACCAAGGAGCTGTACCGCTGGTCCGACCTGATGATGGCCGGTGACGGCACCGTCGATCCCGACGACCCCCGGCTCATCGGGGCGGCGACCGCGTTCGGCGAGTACGTCGAGTACCTCGTGCCGCTCATCGAGGAGCGGCGGCAGGATCCCCGCGAAGACCTCATCAGCATCCTCACCGGCGCCTTCGACGAGGGTGCGCTCAACGCCGGCGACGCCACGGCGGTCGAAGGCGAGGGCCTCACCAGCGACGAGCTGCTGATGTTCCTGTGCATCCTGGTGGTTGCCGGGAACGAGACCACCCGCAACGCCATCGCCGGGGGGCTCCTGGCCTTCAGCCAGTTCCCGGAGCAGCGCGAGAAGCTCCTGGCCGACCCCGAGCTGTGGGACTGCGCCACCGAGGAGATCATCCGCTACGTCACGCCCGTGCTCTCGTTCATCCGCACCTCGACCGAGGACCACGAGCTGCACGGCAAGCAGATCAAGGAGGGCGACAAGCTCCTCCTGCTGTACCAGTCGGCCAACCGCGACGAGCGCGTGTTCGATGCTCCCGACGAGCTCCAGGTCGATCGTTCACCGAACAACCACCTGGCGTTCGGCGCCGGTTCGCACTTCTGCCTGGGTGCCAACCTGGCCCGACTCGAGGTCAAGCTGGTGTTCCAGGAGCTGTTCAGCCGCCTCGCCGACATCCGGGCGGTCGAGCCCGACGAGCTCACCCGCGCGGACCACACGCTGGTGCTCGCGATCGAGAAGATCCCGGCGGTGTTCACCCCGGTTCTTGCCGACTAGCCCATACCTGCAAGAATCGAGCGTGGCCAACGTTGAACCGACGGACCAGCGCGCTCGCATCCTCGAAGCGGCGCTTCGGCTCATGGCCGCCGGTGGCGTGCATGCGATGAGCATGCGCGCCCTGGCGGGTGAGCTCGGCGTCAACGTGGCGACCCTGTACCACTACTTCCCGTCGAAGGCCGACCTCCTCCAGGAGGTCATCGCGCACCAGAGCTACGAGGAGCTCGTCGATCAGGTGCCCGAGATCGACCTCGTGCTCCCCGTCGAGGAGCGGATCGCCGCCCTCGTCGTGTGGATCTGGGACCAGATGTCCACCCAGGACGACATGTGGCGGCTCCTGCTGGGCGAGAGCCTGCGGGGCGAGATCGCCGCGCTCGGATCGGCGGCCGGGCTCATCGAGCTGTTCGAGGGTGCGCTGCGACGCTGGATCTCGGCGATCGTGCCCGAGATCGAGGGAGACCTGGTCATCTTCGCCCGGGTGCTGCGCGGCATGGTGTTCGGCTTCTACATCGAGATGCTGCCGTTGGTCTACGAGGACCGCATGGTGTTCCTCCGGCGTCGTGCCACCGAGATCGGTGCCGTCCTCGCCCCGGCCTGATCACTCGGCCTGACCGCCGAGCCTGCGGTCGACTCCCATCAGGGGACGACGACGACCTTGCCCACCGTGTGGCCCTCCACCAGGTGGGTCAGCGCCGAGGGTGCGGCCTCGAGGGGAACCGTGCGTGACACGAGCGGCGCGACGGCACCCTCGCCGAGCAGACGCATCAGGTCGTCGTGCACCTCCCGCACGAGGTCCGGGCGGCGGCGCCGGTAGCCACCCCAGTTGAGGCCGATCACGCTGTAGTTCTTCACCAGCACGTGGTTGGTCGGGGCCTCCGCGTAGCGCCCCGCAGCCGCGCCGATCACCAGGATGCGCCCCTCCCATGCCACGCACCGACGGGAGAGGTCGAACGTCGCCCCGCCGACCAGGTCGAACACGACGTCGGCGCCCCGTCCCCCCGTGGCCTCCCGGACCCGTTCGACCACGTCGTCCTCGTGGTGGTCGAGCACCACCTCGGCCCCGAGCCGGCGGCACACGTCGACCTTGTCCGGCCCGCCTGCCGTCGCGATCACCCGGGCCCCCGACACGACCCCGAGCTGGACGGCAGCCGAGCCGACGCCGCCCGCGCCCGCGTGGACCAGCAGCGTCTCGCCGGGACGCAGCCGTGTCCGACGGTGGAGACCGAACCACGCCGACTGGTACGTGACGTGCATCGCGGCGGCGTCGACGTCGGAGACGTGGTCGGGCAGCCCGAACACGTCCTCGCGGTGGGCACGACACCGGTCGGCGAGGCCGCCGTCGGGGAGGCTCGTGGAGCCTGCCACGCGGTCGCCGACGGCGAAGCCGCTCTCGGCGCCGGCGTCGACGACGATGCCCGCCACCTCGAGTCCCGGCGTGAGGGGAAGCGGGGGCCGTTCCTGGTAGGTCCCGCGGCACAGGAGGTCGTCGGCGAAGTTGAGGGCGCACGCTCGCACCTGCACCACGACGTGACCCGGACCGGCCTCGGGTGCCTCGACCTCGTCGAGGCGCAGCACGTCGACCGGCGTGCCGTGGTGGTGCACGCGCCACGCCCGCATCAGCGGTCCCTGGCCCGCTCTTCGCCGCTCGGGCGGCTGGTCCGCTCCTCGCCGCTCGGGCGGGGCCTGACGCGTGCCTGCACCCGCCACGGGGCATCGGCCGGGAGGTCGAGCTGGCCCTGCACCGTGAAGCCCCGAGCCGCCATGTCGGCGAGCACGAGATCCTCGACCTCGGCCCAGCTGCGAGCTCGGGGGCCCGCCACGTGGCGGTTGTGCGGCTGGTCGAACACGATCACGAGGGCGTCGGGGTCCTGGCGCAGCGCGTCGACGTTGTGCGCTGCGTCGTCGATGTAGGCATGGGCCTCGACCTGGGGCTTGTGGCCGAGGAAGCAGAGGTCGCGGTAGGGGATGCCGTGGTCGTCGAGCCACGAGACCGTGTCGGCGACCGCGACCGCGTGACCCCAGTTCGTGTACAGCCGGTGCGTGATGAGTCGGATCCACACGCCGGCGTCGGACAGCCGCCACAACGTGTCGGCGCATCCGTCGACCACGGGCATCGAGCGGAAGAAGCGGTGGTCGAGGATCGCCGCGCGGTGGAGCCGTTCGAACTCGGGTTCGTCGATGTCCCACTCGGCGAAGTCCCAGCTCGTCTGGGGTGGGAGACCAGCCGGATCGATCCGGCGTTCGAGCGCCACCACCTGGCGGAACGCCGCGGTGTGGTCGCCGCACACGCCGTCGAGGTCGACCCCGAGGATGTAGTCGTCGGCCACGGGCGGATCAGGCCGCGATGGGTGCGTCGAGCAGTCGCAGGACGGTGTCGATGACCTCGAAGCTCTTCGGAGTCGAGAAGTGGTCCACACCGCGCACCGTGATGACCGTGGCGCGCGGCAGGAGCTCGGCCAGGGGTTCGCCCGGCCCCGCGAAGTCCCGGTCGCCGACGACGATGGTGACCGGAACCGACACCCGCGCCAGCAGGTCGGGCGTGAGCGCCACGTTGCTGGGACGGCGCAGCACGGCGGCGAGCGCCGCCCGATCGACCCCCGGGGCCTGGGCCAGATGCTGGAAGTACGCCACGACCGGGTTCTCGGTGTCGCCCTCGCCGGTGAGGAGGGCATCGGCGATCTGCGGTATCGCGTCCTGGGTGTGGAGGACGTCCTTGCCCGTCGCGGTGAGGATCAACGAGTTGAAGCGCTCGGGCGCCTCGGCGGCCGCCATGAGCAGGAGGCGGCTACCGAGCGAGAACCCGACGGCGTCGACCGGCTCGTCGGGCAGCCCGTCGAGCACCAGCCGGTGCATCGCGTCGTAGGCCTCGGGGTCATGCGGCTTGGGCGCGTCGCCGTGGCCGAGCAGGTCGGGGGCGTGCACCTCGCGGCCGAGGTCGCCGATGAGGTCGACCCAGCCGTTGTCCGACCAGGTGCGGATCGAAGAGGTGGCGAAGCCGTGGACCAGGACGACGGGACGGCTCATCGCCATCGTCGGCCGAGGCGTGAGTACCGCACGATGCAGTAGAAGGCCCGGATGCCGTCCTTCCAGCCGATCTTCTTGCCCTCTTCGTAGGTGCGGCCCTGGTACGAGATCCCGATCTCGTAGACCCGCCAGCGCTGGGCCGCGATCTTGGCGGTCATCTCGGGCTCGATGCCGAACCGGTTCTCCTCGAGGGTGAAGCTGTCGAGGACCTCGCGTCGGAACACCTTGTAGCAGGTCTCCATGTCCGTGAGGTTGAGGTTGGTGAACATGTTCGACGTCATCGTCAGGACCTTGTTGCCCACCGAGTGCCAGAAGTAGAGGACCCGGTGAGGGCGGCCACCCAGGAAGCGAGATCCGTAGACGACGTCGGCCTTGCCTTCGAGCAAGGGCTCGAGCAGGTCGCCGTAGTCCCTCGGGTCGTACTCGAGGTCGGCGTCCTGCACCACCACGAACTCGGAGGTCGTCTCGGCGAAGCCTCGCCGCAGCGCGGCGCCCTTTCCCTGGTTGCGGTCCTGGAGCAGGACGCGGACCGAGGGGTGGTCGGTCGCGGCGAGCAGCTTGCGGGTGCCGTCGGTGGAGCCGTCGTCGACGACGAGGACCTCGCGGGTGTACGGCGAGGCGAGGACCTGGTCGAGGACCTCGAGGATCGTCGTCTCCTCGTTGTAGCAGGGGATGACGACGCTGAGGCAAGGAGTGGGTGCGTGAGGCGTCATGGCGGGCAAGATCGTAGATCGCGCGTGGCGCCGGTCGGGTACGGAGCGTCGTGTCGGCTCGATCGGGACAGCCAGGACGCGACCGCGACACCGGTGAGGACGCACATGGCGACGTCGAGCGGGAGGTGGAGACGGGGCGTGCCGTGGGTGGCGGCGATGACCGCGACCGAGGTGAGGAGGCACGCGGCGAACGGGATGAGGGTGACGCCGCGGCGCCGGAGGGTGCGAGCGCCGGCGATCGACGGCACGACGAGCAGCCAGAAGGCCGCGAAGCACGCCCACGTCGCCCACGGTCTGCGGCCTTCGAACTGGTTGTCGTGGGCCATCTGCGCGGGGTGCAGGAGACCGACGGACCGGGCCTCGCGGGCGACGACCACGATCGGGACGCGGGCGAGGTTGTCGCGCACGTGGTCCAGACCCGCCTGGCGCTGGACCCGAGCGGCCTGCGCCGCGTCGAGGCCGGTCACGTCGACCGCCGCCACGCAGTCGATCTGCCAGCTCCCGAGTCCGTCACCGCCGTAGGTGGCGGGGCAGTTCGCTCCGGCGAGCACGGTCCCGTCGTTGGTGGACACGGTCACGGGCTCGGCGAAGCGACTCGAGCTCCACAGGGCCCAGGGGGCCACGACCGCGGCGGCCACGCCGAAGCTCAGCGCCGTCACGCCGACCCGGCGGGCCAGGCCTGCTGACGATCGCACGACGATGACGGGGGCGACCATCAGGGGGAGGAACAGCACGGTCTCGGCTCGGGTGAGCACGGCGGCACCGCACAGCGCGCCGGCCGCGGCTGCCCGCCGGGCGCCGGGTTCGCGTGCGAGCCACAGCCCGCACAGCAGCAGGAGGGCGATGAGCAGCGCCGAGACGGACTCGCTCATCAGCAAGCCGTCGTTGACCCAGAGGTTCGGGTTGAGCGCGGCGACGACCGCGGCGGCGATCCCGGCGCGGCGACCCGCGACGCGGCGCCCGACCAGCCCGATCACGACGACCGCGACGCTGCCGATGATCGCCATGGCCAACCGTTCGGCCACGATGCTGTCGAACAACCGGGCGATGGGAGCGAGCACCAGCACCGTCATCGGCGGGTGATCGGCGATGGCCCGGCCCGTGAACGGGTCGACGAACCAGGTGCCGTCGGCGAGGTTGCGGGCGACCACGTGGTAGGAGAACGCGTCGCCCTCGGTGCCGAGGTCCCCGTGGCGGGTGACGGCCACCACGTAGACGACGCGGCCGATGAACGCGGCGACCGCGACCGCGCCGATAGCGAGGATCGCCCGCTCTCGGTGATCGGCGGTCAGGTCACCCGCGACGGTCGGGTCGGAGTCGGCCGCGAGCCCGGGGTCACGGGCGTCACGTGGTGGGTTCGACGGCATCGGCGTTCCCGGCATCGGGGGATCGGGGTTCGGTGGCTCGCGCCGATTCGGCCGGTCGGGCGAAGTGGCCCCGGAGGCCTTCGGCCGCCAGGAGGTAGAGCGTCATCAGGCCCAGGAAGTCGACGGGGGCGAACTGCATCGCCCAGTCGAAGTCGGACGAGATCGGCCGGAAGGTCTGGTAGGCGACGATGTAGGCGGCGGCGAGACCCAGCGCGGTGGCGGCGGCGAGACCGAGCCAACCCCGACCCCTCGCACTGCGGTAGGCGGCGAGGACCGCACCGACCACGACGAGCGAGAGCGCCGGGTACCACGAGGTGAACGGCGTGGTGAGGAGGGCGAACAGGCCGAGCACGGATGCCACCGCCACCGTGGCGCGAGGCGGCACCTGGGAGCGCTCGGCGAAGGGGAGCACCAGGGAAGGTTCGGCGTCGTCGACCGCGACACCACCGGCCGCGACACCACCGGCTGGGACCTCGTGTCGTCGCCGGGTTCCGGCCGCGATGACCGCGAGGCAGGCGAGCACGGCCACGACGGAGATCGCGATGCCGACCCACACCACCCGCTGCGGGGTCCACTCGATGTGGATCCGGAGCGGCCCATCGGTCGCGGGGGTGACCAGCCAGCCGTTGCCGTAGCCGTCGATGAGCTGGGATGGCCCGAGGTCGTCGCCGTCGACGGTCGCCGTCCACCCGAGGCTGTCGGACTGGCCGAGGGCGAGCCAGAAGGGCTCTCCCCGGGCGTCCACGGTCACGTCGTAGGACACCCGCCCGGCGTTGTCCACCACGATCGGGGGACCGCTCGGCGTCGAGGTGGCCGCCCGACCCGCGGCGGTCAGGGCGGTGCCGCCCGCCGCGGAGCCGATCAGCAACCGGTCGACGTCGATGCCCAGGTCGCGGCCCACCGCCGTGCGGAAGACGTGGTCGCCGGCGCCGAGCGGGACACCCGATGTGGAGGACCCGCACAGCTCGACGTCGAGGGCCTGGCGGTGGAGGGCGGCCTCGGTCGTGCCGGTGACCCGCAGCGGGACGCCGTCGCCGTCGACCGTGAGGAGGTCGCTTCGGCAACCCGAGTCGAACGTGGCGGGAAGGGGTTGGGCCTGCACTCCAGCGATGCCGAGCTCGGCGATCCCCACGGGGAAGTCGATCGACCTCGTCGAGTACCAGTCGATGGTCTGGGCCGGGGTGACCTCGGTGATCGTGAACGAGAACTGCGAGCCGGTGACCGGCTGGGCGAGATCGACGCGCAACGTCGATCGTCCCGAATCGGTCGCATCGACAGACAGCTGGCTCACGTCGAGCGGGACGGCGGTCGCCGGGTCGCCGTCGACGACGAGCTCGAGGGAGCGGGGGACCGAGTGGCGCCCATCGGTGACGATCTCGAGGTCGAGGTGGTCGATCGTGGCCGGCGCCGGGTTGGTGACCGTGATGGTCGCACCCTCGGCACCGGTGAACGGGGTGGTCCAGGCGGTGGAGGGGTCGCCGTCGATCGCCGATCGGGCCCCGTCGGCCGCGCTGCCCGGCAGCCTCGTGGACGCCTGTGCGACGGGCCCGGTGACGGTCCCTCCGCTCAGCAGCGTCACCAGGACGGTGTCGTCGACGTAGGTCGACAGGCGGGCCTGTCCGGAGACCGCGAAGGTGCGGGCCGTGGGCAGGTCCACGATGCGTCGGATCGACAGCTCCTCGTCGCTGCGGACCGGCTCGAGCGGGTTCGACCGCAGGCGGGTGAAGAGCAGCGAGAGGTCGTGGTCGCCCGACGAGGACCCGGCGCGGCCGAGCAGGTCACGGGGTGGGCGGACCAGCTCCTCGACCTGGACCCCACCGATGCCGACCTCGGCGAAGCCGACGCCGCTCAGGCTCTCGTAGCGCCGGCGGGAGCCCGCATCGGTGCCGGTCACCTCGATCGACACCTCGGCGATCTCCTGGCGGTCGAACGACACGACCTGTCCGGTCTCGTCGCCTCCATCATCACCGCCACCACCGCCACCGATCGATTCGTCGGTGAGCGTGACGTCGTGGGTCGTCTTCGAGCCGTCGGGAGCGGTGATGGTGATCCGCGCCGTGGTGATCCACCGGTTGCGGATACCCGCCTGCGGTTGGAGCAGCGAGATGTGGTCGGTGACGACCGGCTCGTCGAGGTCGATGTAGAGCGTCTCGCCCCGTGCATCCGCGCCGTCGCCTGCCCGCCACGACGTGAACGGGTCGCCGTCGAGGGCGTTGGCGGCGCGGTCGTTGGGCGTGTAGGTCACCTGGTTGCCGAAGCTGGTGGCCGTGACGGTCGCGCCGCCGATCTGCTCGGTGACCGTGTAGGCGTCGTCGCCCGCCCCGGGGAACAGCTCCAGGCGCTGGTCGTTGGGGTCCCACCGCAGGGGCTTCTCCCCGGCCCGCTCGGTGTAGCCCGTGGTCTCGCGCAGGGTGCCCCAGCGGCGCGCCCGCTTGCGGTTCGTGTCGGTGACGAGCAGCACCGCATCCTGCCCGTAGATGGCGTCGAAGGTCGCGTCGCTCGATGCGTCGGGATACGACGCCGAGTAGAAGCTCGCCTGGTGCGGGTCCCGGATGCCGATGGATGCGGCATCGACGATGCCGTCGCCGTCGCCGGCGACCAGGAGGGGTCGGGAAGCCGCGTGGGCCCGCACGATCGGGATGGTGGGGTCGACGCCGAACACGGCGACCGCGGGAGGATCCTCCGTGGGGTAGCCGTGGGCGAGGGTGATCTCGTCGATCAAGGGCAACGACGGGATGGCGACGTTGGGGGTGGTGGGACCGAATCCGATGGGGTCGTCGAGCCCGGGGGCCGCGTTCAGGAGAGCCCACATGTCGGGCGGGCGCGCGGTGCGGAACCGCTCGTACTGGAGGTCGGCCCGCAGCACGAGATCGCCCGCCGCCATCACCTGGGCCATCGGCGAGATGGCGATCTCGTCCATCGTGTCCTCGTGGAAGCGCCGGTCGAAGGCGTTGAGCAGGTTGCCCGACGCGGGGGATCCCCAGATGAAGAGCTCACGGGCGACGTAGGCGCGGTCGGTGAGCCCCGGCGTGATCGGGTCGACGGTGTTGCCCCACCGGTAGCTGGCGAAGTCGGTGCCGGGCACCTCGAGGATGCGGGTGTCGTGGCCCTGGGCATCGAGGTAGGCCGCGGCGTCCTGCCAGTACTGCGGGATGTCCTCGTCGCGCTTGAGGTTGGACGCGACCATGTCGCCGGTCCACAGCGTCGGGAGGTTGGCCACGATGAGCAGGCACACCAGCCCCGCCGCGGGCAGGCCGAGGCGGGGGAGACGCCGACCGAGCGCGCTGACGCCGGCGCCGAGCAGGACGGCGGTCGCCAAGATGACGAGCGGCCCGGCGCGCGGCGTGGACCGCAGCGAGAGCCCGGCGTCGGTCCGCGTGAACGCCTTGAACACCGATCCCACCAGCGACGGCGTCTCGAACGGGTGGCTGGCGATGGCCAGGAACGCGCCGATGACCAGCAGCAGCACGAAGAACAGGCGCTGGCGCCACCGCAGCAGCGCGGCGCTGACGAGCGCCAGGACCGGCAGCAGGTAGCTGACGACGATGACCGGGACGTTCTCGGTGTAGGTGACACCCGGCTCGACCCACGGTCCGAGCTTGTCGCGCCCGTAGAAGAACCAGTAGCCGAGGCCGCGCAGGACCTCGGGCGGCGACGACACGCTCGCGACGGTCTTGTAGGTCTCGGTGTACCGGATGACGGGCAGGCCGTACTTGCCCTCGGCCCAGAGCCCGGCGACCCACCACAGCGACGTGACGACGGTGAGCAGACCGATGCGTACGCACGCGCCGAGGACACGGCGCAGCGGCACCTCGCGGGAGAACCACACGGCGTAGACCACCCACAGCAACGGGCCGAAGCCCACCATGATCAGCGCGGTCGCGTTGATGCCGCCGATGGTCTGCACGATCAGGGCGAAGAGCGCGGGACCGCGCCATCGGGCCAACCGGCTCGTGGTGGGGCGCAACGAGCGCGCGGTGACCGCTATGAGCCAGGGCAACGCCGCCCACGGCAGCAGCAGCACCGAGATCCGGGCCGAGTAGTCGAGCAGGTAGGGGCTCAACATGTAGGCGAGGCACGCCACCAGCACGGCACCCGGGCGCGTGGCGAGGCCGAGCGGATCGATGGTGCGAAGGAGGTAGCGCACCCCGAGCGCCGCCGCGAACAGGAGCGACCCGAGCCAGAGCCGCTGGGCGACCCAGTCGGGGATGCCGACGGCGTCCATCACCCAGTAGAAGGGCCCCATCGGCCACAGGTACCCGATGTTCTGGTGCGTGACCGTGCCGAGGCCGACCTGGCTGTCCCACACGTAGGGTGCGTCGCGCAGGAGCTTGCCCGGATCGAGGTACAGGTAGGTCTTGGTGTCGGCGCCGACCTCGCCGGGAGCCGTGAGCAGCAGCGGGATGTAGGCCAGCAGGGCGGGGATGGCGACGACGAGGCGTCCCGACCAGCTACCGAACCGCCCGGGGGGAGCGGCCGTGCTGCCCGGCCGGCCGCCGCCGGCGCGTCCGGTTGTGGCCGACGCGGTGGCGGCGCGGCTCACGAACGCGCCGCTCCGCGCCGTCGCCGCAGGGCGACCTCGGCGAGCGGCTCGAATACGCCGAGCGCCGTCGCGTCCCACGTGAAGGTGGAGGCGAACTCCTTCGCTCCCGCGGTGAGACCGGCGCGGAGGTCGGCATCGGTGAGGATCGCGTGCAGGTTGGCCACGAACTCGCGGTGCGACGACGCCAGGAGCCCGCTGCGACCTTCGGCCACCGAGTCGGCATGACCGGCGATGCGAGTCGCCACGGCGGGGGTGCCGCAGGCCGCCGCCTCGGTGAGGGTCATGCCCCACCCCTCGGCGATCGACGCGCTGGCGACGGCCCACGCCTGCCGGTACAGGCGGAGCAGCTCGGTGTCGCTGACCCGCCCCGCGAGGGTGACCCACGCAGAGGCATCGAGGGATTCGACGAGCGACTCGAGCTCGGGCCGCTCGTAGCCTTCGCCGACGATGACGAGCTGGAGGTCGGGCACCGTCTGCTTCACCTCGGCAGCGATGCGGATGAGGTCGTCGAAGCGCTTGGACGGCATGAGGCGACCGACGGACACGACGAGGGGTTTGGCGCTCTTCTTGCGGCCCGGTCGGAAGCCCTCGTCGATCCCCGGGGGCACGACGCGGACCTGTTCGGGCTTGAAGCGCATGTGCGTGACGAGCTCCTGGCGCGACGACTCGGACAGCGTCACGATGGGCGTGCGGCGGTAGAGCGGCGGCAGGATGCGTGATTCGAGCGTCTCGCCGAGCTTGGCGAGCTTCTCGTCGAGCACCATGCGCCACATCTCTCGGTGCACGTGGTGCACGAGGGTGATCTTGGGACCACGGGCCCACACGGGGCTGAGGAAGGGCACGCCGTTCCAGATCTCGACGAGGCCGTCACGGGGACCGTGCAGGCCCCGCAGCTCAGCGACGACCGCAGCGGGGAAGACCATGTAGCGCCCGCGCCGGCGGATCACCCGGTAGCCGTCGCGCGTGCCTTCAGGCGGGTGGCCCTGCGCGTAGGAGGCGCGCATGGTGACCTCGATGCCCGCCTCGGCCCAGATGCGGGCGACGGTGGCCGCGTGGAGCTCCGACCCGCCCGCCTCGACGTCGGCGAGGTCGCGCCACGCGAGCAGGTGGACGCGCCGCAGACCCGAGATCGTGGCGAGCTCGGTGAGGCGCGCCACCGTCGAGGACCGCGGGGTGGGGGTCATGGGTCCGTCGACGTCGCCGGAGAGCCGGGTCAGGACGCCGACTTGTTGACCGGGTGGTCGTCGCCGTAGGCCGACCGAGCGATGACCGGGGCGTCGCGACCCGTCCCGCTCGGGCCGGCGGCGTCGCGGGAGCTGCTGGAGCCCTCTTCGTGGTACTCGTCGTCGACGTTGACCTCCCAGATGTCGTGGGTGGCGCCGTCGGCGATGTTCTCGACCGTGAGCATGGCCGTGAGCATCGAGTGGTCCTGGTTGTTGTACTTGTGCATGCCGTTGCGGCCGACCGGGTGCACGTTGGGCGCGTGGACCGACAGCCAGTCGCGCAGGACCTGCACGTTGTCCTGGTAGTGGTCGTCGTAGAACGGGTACGCCTTCGGCATGCGCACGACGTAGCCCGACTCGACCAGCGACGGGTCGACGAGGCCGAGGATCTGGAGCTCGCGCTTGCCGCGCTCGATGAGATCCTCGTCGGCGGCGGTCCACAGCTCGTCGCCCTCGAACACGAAGTACTCGAGGCCGAGGCAGGTCCGGCCGTCCTTGACGAGGTAGGGAGACCACACA
This sequence comes from uncultured Rhabdothermincola sp., assembly GCA_964525005.1. Lineage (GTDB taxonomy): Bacteria > Actinomycetota > Acidimicrobiia > Acidimicrobiales > Acidimicrobilacustridaceae > CAZALT01. The sequence goes on along the minus strand of CAZGEF010000015.1, from coordinate 17,281 downwards.
CCGAAGTTCTGGATGCGGCCGACCTCGACCTCGGGCGAGTGGATGTAGATCCAGTTGTCGGGGAAGCCCGCCGACTCGGGCACCACGAGTGCCACCGTGAGGAAGTCGCGGAACGTCAGGTTCTTGGCCGCGGTCAGCACCTCTTCGGGAGGCGGCGGGTCCATGACCTGGAGCAGGCGGGGGAAGGGCATGGACGAGATGACCTCGTCGGCGGGCACGTCGCGGGTGGCGCCGTCGTGCTCGATGGTGACGCTGGTGGCCCGGCCACCCTCGTGGGCGACCCGGACGACCTTGGTCTGCATCACGACGTCGGATCCGGCGGCCTCGACCAGCTCGGTGCAGCGCTCCCACATCATGCCGGGGCCGTACTTGGGGTACTCGAACTCTTCGATGAGGCTGGTGACCTGCTTGGACTTGTCGCCCCGTCGCCCGACGAACTTCGAGCGAACGGGCTCCCAGACCGCGGCCCACAGCGACATGCCCTTGATGCGCTGCGCACCCCAGTCCGCCGAGAGCTCGGTCGCCTCGACACCCCACACCTTGTAGTTGTAGGTCTTGAAGAAGTGGTGGTAGAGCCGTCGTCCGTAGTTGGAGACGATGTAGCCCTCGAGGGTGTTCTTGTTCTTGGGTGGCCGGACCCGCACCCACAGGTAGGAGGCCACGCATCGGATCGCTTCGATGATGCCCAGGTTCTTGAGGGCGTTCATCACCTTGATGGGGTAGTCGTAGTACTTGCCCTCGTAGTAGATGCGGCTCATGCGAGGACGGGTGAGGAACTCGTCGGGCGAGAGGATCTCGTGCCACAGGTCCTCGACGGGCTTGACCTTGGTGAAGAAGCGGTGGCCACCGATGTCGAACTTCCAGCCGTCGCGCTCGGCGGTGCGGCTGATGCCGCCGACGACGGAGTCGCCTTCGTAGATGGTGGCGGTGCGGTTGCGCTTGGACAGCTCGTAGGCGGCCGTGAGACCGGCGGGGCCTGCGCCGATGATGACGATGTCGCCGTCGGGGTCGCGTTCGTCGGCGGGCGCTCCGCTGGTCGCGGTCGACGCGGTGGGAGCAGATGCAGAGGATGAGGAAGGCATGAAGTCCGGATCTGGGAGGCTTGGAAAGCGAGGTCACTATAGTGACACGCACCCCTCCGGAGGGGCGATCTCGGGCGGATCCGTGACCGCTCCGGGTGGGTCCGACGCCGATGCCGACCTCCGACGAAACGCACACCCGGACCCACCGACGGTGGTGGATCGCGGTCTTGATCATCACCGTGGCCGGGCTGGCGCTGCGCGTGGCCTACGTGTGGTTCTGGCGGACGGGCGAACACCTCGCCGGCGACGCCCTCTACTACCACCAGGCGGCGAACCTCCTGGCGGACGGCCACGGCTTCGAGCATCCGTATGGCAACCTCGCCGGCATCGACGTACCGGGCGCGGATCACCCACCGCTCTACATCGTGTACTTGGCAGCGTTCTCCCTCGTGGGCGCCACCACCGTGAAGGCCCACCTCCTCGCCTCCGCGCTGCTCGGCGCGGTGGCCATCCCGCTCGCGGCTGTGGCCGGGCGCGCGTTCGGAACGCAGGCGTCGGGATCGCGCGCACGTGCCGATCGGGTCGTCGGCGCCCCGATGGCGGACCCGGTGGCGACGGGCCGCCGGGTCGGGCTCGTCGCCGCCGTGTTGGTCGCGGTCTACCCCAACACGTGGCGCTACGACGGGACGGTGATGTCGGAGACGATGGTCGTCGTGACGGTGCTCGCCGTGCTCGTCGCGGCCCTCTGGTACCTCGAGGCCCCCTCGGCCGGCCGTATGGCGGTGTTGGCGGTAGCACTCGGCCTCGCGTCGCTGGCGCGGTCCGAGCTGCTGCTGCTCGCCGTGATCCTGGTCCCGCTGATCGCCCTCGCCCGCCCGTGGTGCTCGGGCGGAGACGTGCGCGGAGGAGACGAGCGCGGAGGAGCGGCGAACCGAGCGGCACGTCCGCACCGCGTGGCCGCCCTGCTGGTGGGCGGCTCGGTCGCCGTCGCGGTCATCGCGCCGTGGCCGCTCTACAACCTGAGCAGGTTCGACGAGCCGGTGCTGTTCACCACCAACGCCGGAGGCACCCTGGCCGTGGCGAACTGCGATTCGGTGTACCGCCAGCCGTACCTCGGCTACTGGGACTACTCGTGCGGATCGACGGTGCTCGAACGTGAGGGCATCGATCCGCTGCGCCAGGGCGCCGAGGCCGACGGGGTGCTGCGGCGTGAGGGGTTGGCCTACATGCGCGCCCACGCCGACCGCCTTCCCGTGGTCCTCGCGGCGCGCCTGGGGCGCATCACCGGCCTGTACGCGCCGTTCCACCAGGCCGATGTCGACATCTGGGTCGACCACGTCGAGCGACCGCTCTCACGGCTCGGCGTGTGGACGTACTGGCTCGTCGCGCCGCTCGCCGTCGCGGGAGGTGTCCTCGCCCGCAAGGCGCGGCTGCACCTGGCCGTCGTCGTCGCCCCGGTCGTCGTGGTGATCGTGGCCAGCGTGGCCTTCTACGCGACGACCCGCTTCCGGGCGTCGGCCGAACCCTCCCTGTGCATCCTGGCCGCGTTCGCCCTCGTGGCCGCCGCCGACCGCGGGCGGCGATGGCGCGCCGAACGGGGCTCTCAGCCGCCGCCTGTCGCCGTCGAGGAGGACGTGTCGGCGGACTGAGCGGCAGTGATCTCGTTCCACGCCGCGTCGTAGGTCTCGACGATCTGGGGACCCAGCCAGTCGGCGAGGTTGCGGCTGGCCTCGTTGGTCCAGTGGATGCCGTCGTCGCGTTCGGTGAGGTCGAGCTCGCCCTGCGGACGGTCTGCCATGTGGCCCGCGAGATCGATCACACGCACGTGGGGCCGGGTCTCGGCCACCTCCTCGACGATCTGGTTGAGCCGCTGCATGCGCCGGGGGTCGCTCTCGGGCTGGACGCCGGGCAGCTTCTCCTTGATCCCGGTGCGGATCTGAGGGTGGGTCATCCAGATGACGACCGAACCCCGCGACGTCAGCTCGTCCATGGCCAGGGAGAGCTCGCGGGCGAAGAAGGCGTCGTAGGCCGGGTCGCCGATGGCGATCCAGTCGTCGTGGCCGGCGAGCTTGCGGTCCAGCACGTCCCAGGTGCCGACCATGGCGACCACGACCTGGGGCGTTGTGGCACGGGGGATGGGCTCGCCGGTCTTGGGGTTGATGCCGTCGAGGTCGAAGCCGAATCGGTCCTCCCAGTTGGCGCAGTCCGCACCAGCAGGCTCGGTGACGCCGCGGTACACCTGCATGCCGCCCCGGGCGATGCCGCAGCCCAGCTTGCCGTAGTTGGACACGCGCATGAGCTGCGTGTCCTCAGCCCAGCCCATGAGCCCGTACGGTGGGAACCCCCCGAGGGTGAAGATGCCCGAGTCGCCCTCGAGCATGACGTGCAGGTCGAGGCCGGTGGCGTGGGGGAGCAGCGCCGGCATCGGTGGCGGCGGGTCGATGGCAGATCCTGGTTCCAGCAGCGTCGTGGTCGTGGTCGGGGCGTCCGCCGCGGTCAACGCATCTGAGGGGGCGGCGGGCGCCCCCGAGAAGCTGATCTCGTTGCTGAGGTCGCGGGGCTGGGAGGTGACGACGACGGTGGCACCCACGATCAGGGCGATCGCCAGCGGTGCCGCGACCAGCGGCTGCCACTGCGTGAAGACCTTCTTCTCGCGCACCGGCGTCTCGAGTAGCCGCAACGAGAGCTCGGCGAGCACGAAGGTGACGGCCAGCTTGGCGGCGAACGCGACGTACCGGTTCCCGTCGGGCAGGGCCTGGTCGAGCCAGAGGAACACCGGCCAGTGGATGAGGTAGGCGCCGTAGGAGATGCGGCCCAGCCAGCGCAGCACCGGCGTGGCCAGCACGTTCTTGACCAGGCCGGGTTGGGTGGCGGCGACGATCACCGCGCACGAGCACAGGGTGTAGGCCGCGAACCCGCCGCGGTAGAGCCAGCTGTCGGTCTGGCCGGCGGCGTGCCACAGCCACAGCACGACGACCAGCGCGGCGCCCCCTGCCGCGATGCAGATGGAGCGGAGCGTGCGGGGGAGCAGGCCGCGATCGACGAGCACGACCGCCAGCACCGCACCGAGCAGGAGCTCGGCGGCGCGGGTGTCGGTGCCGTAGTACACGCGGGAGGTGTCGCCGGGCGTGTACAGCAGCGCCATCTCGGCGGTGGATGCCACCGCGAGGCCACCGAGGATCCAGGCGAGCGCGTTGCGCCGCACCGCCCAGCGCGCCACGAGGAAGGTGATCAGCAGGGGGAAGACGACGTAGAACTGCTCCTCGATGGCCAGCGACCAGAAGTGCAGCAGCGGTGACGGGGCGCTGAACAGCTGCTCGTAGGACTGGCCGGTGAAGATGAAGTGCCAGTTCGCGATGTAGGCCAGGGCCGAGTAGACGTCGCCCGGGAGCGAGTCGAGCTGGCTGGACGACGCGACGAAGGGGGCGAAGAGCAGCACGACGCCGACGAGGAGCAGCAGCGACGCCGGCATGAGCCGACGGAACCGTCGGCCCCAGAACTTGCGCAGCGAGATCGTGCCGGTCGACTGGTGCTCGAGGAGCAGCAGCGTGGTGATGAGGAACCCGGACAGCGTGAAGAACGTCGACACGCCGAGGAAGCCGCCCGTTGCCCACTCGAAGCCCCCGTGGAACACGAGGACCCCGGCGACGGCGAGGCCACGCAGGCCTTCGAGACCGGGCTGGAACCTCATCGACCGGCGCGTACCGGTCGCGTGAGGTCCGGCGGCCGCCTTGGTGGGAGCTGAGGGCCCGGCCGAGCCCGGACCTGTTGAGCCCGGACCTGTTGAGCCCGGACCTGCTGAGCCCGGACTGGTGGAGCCGTGGCCGGGAGACGTGGTGACGGGGGCGACGCCGTCCTCGTGCAGGAGGCGGAGCAGCGGTGACAGGTCGGGGTTCTGCGTCGTCACCGTCACCTCCTCCACGTTCGCGTCGTCGGGTGCATGCGACGCCGTCCTGGGCCCTTCGGACCGCCCAGCTTGCCAGCATCGGACATCGCCGCGACAGCGGGCAGGTGATTGACAGCCGGAGCGACCGACGGTAGACCGAGGTCGCATGTCCGGCGGCGATGCGACCTCGACCGGATCACGGCAGTGGTCCCTGGTCCGCACCGGCCTTCGGACCGAGCGGGCCTGGCAGGTGCTCACCGCCGCCGTCGTCGTCGGCTTCTTGGTGCGGCTCCTTTGGGTGCTGTACGCCACCCGCCAGCCGGTCGGGTACCACGACCCGCTCTTCTACGAGCACCTCGCGACGAACCTCGCGGACGGCTACGGCTACGTGGGCGAGTCCGGCCTACCCACGGCCTACTACCCACCGGGTTACCCGCTGCTGCTGGGTGCGGTGTTCACCGTGGTCCTGCACACCCCGATACCCGACAACCTGCCCATGGCGGGCTCGGTCATGAACCTCGTGTTCGGCACGGCCACGATCCTGGTGGTCGGCCTGCTCGGCCGGCGCGTCTTCGGCCCGTGGGTGGGTGCGCTCGCCGCGACCGTGGTGGCGGCTTTCCCGAGCCTCATCCTGCACACCTCGCTCCTGCTCAGCGAGACGACCTTCAACTTCTTCCTCATGGTGACCCTGCTCGTCTTGCTGTGGAACCCGTGGCGGGTCCACGCTCCCGGACAGAACCGCATCGTCGCGGTCGGGATGCTCGCGGGGTTCTGCGTGCTGATCCGTCCCGTCGCCCTGCCGGTCCTGGTCGCCTTCGCCCTGGGGATGTGGCTGGTCAGCACCTCGCGGCGGGCGACCGTCGAACGTGTGGGCCTGCTCGTCCTCGGGGTCGCGGCCATCGTCCTTCCGTGGACGGCACGCAACCTCGTAGCCATGGACGCCTTCGTCCCGATCTCGACCAACACGGGCGACAACCTCTGCATCGGCAACCACGAGGGAGCGACGGGTGGGTTCGCGCTGCCCGAGTCCTGCTTCGAGGGGCTGCCACCCTTCCCCCAGGACGGCGGCGACGTAGTGCGCAACGCGGAGACGACATCCCGGGCGTTGTCCTGGATGGCGGCCAACCCGCTCGAGCAGCCGTCGCTGGTGTGGTGGCGCACCTACTACACCTTCGTCGACGACCAGAACCCGTTGGACGAGTCGACGTCGTTCGGCGAGGACCCGTGGCTGCGGCCACGCCAGGTCGAGGTGCTGGCCACGGTGTCCGACGCCTACTTCTTCGGGACCGTGGCGCTCAGCGCAGTCGGTGTGGCGGTGATGGTGGGGCGTCGACGGCCCCGGCGTTGGACCTATGTGCTGACCATGCTGGCCATGGTCACCGCCACGTGGTGGACCTTCGGCGACACCCGGTTCCACATCCCGCTCAACCCCCTGCTGGCCGTTCCTGCCGCCGTGGTGCTGGCCGGCGTCCCGCGGTTGCGACGACCGGTAGCCCCGGCGGACCGACGAGACGCCGGGGTCTGACCGGGCCGGCTCGGGCGAGTCCTCGCGGTCCCGTCCACTCCGGTCGGTCGCGTACGTTCAGGTCCGCTCGGGGTGGGTGAGTGACCGAGGGCACGGTCAGGGCGCTGGTATCCTCCCCGGCCGTGTCTGCCGGTGCTGATCGTTCGGTCGACCGGCTCCAGCTCGATTGGGGGGAACCGGACCATCGTCGGGCCGCGCCCCCGGACTTCGAGCCTTCCCGGCGTTCGATGAGGTTCCAGCCCGGACTCGAAGGTCTGCGCGGCCTCGCCGTGGCGGCGGTGCTGGTGTTCCACGGTGGCTTCTCCTGGGCAACCGGGGGGTTCCTCGGCGTGTCGACGTTCTTCACCCTGTCCGGGTACCTGATCACGTCGCTGCTGCTCCTCGAGCACCGGTCCACCGGCACGATCTCGCTGCGCAGGTTCTGGGGGCGGCGGTTCCGTCGGCTCATGCCGGCGTCGCTGGTGTGCCTCGCTGCCGTGGTGCTGCTGTTCGCCCCCTTCATCGCCTCGGCGAGCCAACTCGAGACGTTGCGCGGCGACGTCATCTCGGCGCTGGCCTATGTCGCCAACTGGCACTTCGTCTTCACCGGCCAGTCCTACGAGGCGCTGTTCACGGCGCCGTCGCCGGTGCTGCACTTCTGGTCGCTGGCCATCGAGGAGCAGTTCTACGTGCTGTTCCCGTTGCTGATGAGCTTCCTCGTCGTCCGTCTGGCGGCTCGTCGGGGCGCGCTCGCCTGGATCCTCGGTGGTCTCGCCGTCCTGTCCACGGTGGAGATGGCCCTGTTGTTCGACCCGGGTGACACGAGCCGGGTGTACTACGGGACCGACACGCGGGCGGCCGAGCTGCTCGTGGGTGCGGTGTTGGCCATCGTCGTTGCCGACCGGCGCCGCGTCCCCTGGCGGGTGCGCAACGCGGGAGCGATCCTCGGTATCGTCGCGTTGGCCGTCGTGGTGTGGCTGTGGCACGCCGCCGAGCAGTCCGACGGATGGCTCTACCAGGGCGGTTTCGCGGTCTACGCCCTGCTGTCGTGCTGCCTCGTGTTCGCCGCGGTGCACCGCGGCGTCGTCCGCGACGTGCTGTCGACGCCGGTGCTGCGCTGGTTGGGTCGGATCTCCTACGGGGCGTACCTGTTCCACTGGCCGATCTTCCTGTGGCTCGACCGGGTGCTCGACGGCTGGAACGAGTACGTCGCGTTCATCCTGAAGCTGGCCGTCACCTTCGTGCTGGCCGAGCTGTCGCTGCGCCTGATCGAGGCACCGATCCGCGAACGCCGGATGCTCGGGGGGTGGCGACCGCTCGTGGCGGCGCCGCTGGCGATCGCCGTCATCGTGGCGGCCACGATCGCCACCACCTCGGACATCGCGGTCGACAAGACCCAGCTGGCCTTCGATGCGAACGCCGGAACGGAGAACCTCCAGCGCATCGTTCCGCCGTCGACGGCGGGACCGACCGACGTCGATCCCGCCGAGGTCGAGTCGACGTCGCCGGCCCCGCCGCAGCCGGTGCCGGTCCTGGTGTTCGGCGACTCCATCGCGCAGACCCTGGCCGGAGGCTTCGACGAGTGGTCCCAGACGCATGCGGGCCTCGTGGTGGCGAACGGCGGGGGTGTGGGATGCAGCATCGGGGTGGCGGGCAAGGTCGGGGCGATCAACGACCGCCGGGCCACGCTGCCGAACTGTGACTCGCGGCTCGAGGGACTCCCCGACGAGCTGGGCGAACCGGGAGCCATCCCCTACGTCGTGGTGCTCTCGTGCCTCTTCGACGTCGGTGAGCGCCAGATCCCGGGTGACACCACCTGGCGGCGACCAGGCGACCCGGAGCTCGACACCTGGCTCGCCATGTCGATCGACAACACGGTGGCGTCGCTGTCGAGCAAGGGAGCGAAGGTGGTGTGGCTCACCTGCCCGCTGCTCGACCCCCAGTACGACTCGAAGATGATGATGAAGCCGGGTCCCTATGCCGAGGCCGATCCGACGTACGTGGACCGGTGGAACGAGATCATCCGGGAGACCGCCGACACGAACCCGGCGATGGTGGTGCTGGAGCTACCGGTGTTCCTCGAGAACACCTGGGACGGCGGTCAGCTCGACCGTGGCCTGCGGCCGGACGGGGTCCACTTCACCAAGCAGGCCTCGTGGGACATCCTCACGTGGCTCGAACCTCAGCTCGCTTCCGGGGACCTGCTCACCAAGCCCTGATCTCTCGGACGGCCCTGATCTCTCGGACGGTCGGCATCGTCACCGGGTGAGGGGGATGCCGCACGAGGCGATGGCATCGGGGACGGCGGGGTCGGGCGGGTTGTCGGGGGAGGGGTCGAGGCCCGAGGCATACAGGCTGGTGATGGCGTCGGGCTCGAGGGCGAGGAGTGCGGTGGTGAGGCACTGGCGCTGCTCGTCGGTGAGATCGCCGAGGTTGTCGGCGAGCGCGCCGGCGAACTGCTCGGTGGCGTCGCAGTGGGCGCGGAGCCGCTCGACGGTCTCGGGGTCGATGTCGTGCGCGGGGTCGAGGCGGACCTGGGCACAGGCGAGGTGGTCGGGATCGATGCCTTGGCGGTCGAGGGCGTCGCGCGCCTCGTCGGGGGCGAAGGTGCCGGTGGTGCGGTCTTGGGCCGTGACCGAGGTGGGTTCGCCGCCGCCCTGTGGACGGTCGTCGCCCGTGCATGCCGTGAGCAGCGACGCGGTGACGAGCACGAGCAGGCAGGCAGGCAGGCAGGCAGGCAGGGATCATGACGCCGGGTGGGGCCAAGCGGGAGTTGTTTGCCCGTCGCTTCCAGGTGATCACGTTCAAGCTCCGCACGGCGCTTTCCTAGCAGGTTGGGTGGCGTCGGGCCTTGGATCGCCAGCAGGTCGCGGTCGGTGGACTCAGCACTCTCATGCTTGTCGGATCGTGGTGGGTTGTCTAGGGTCCGTTGGGATCTGGCGTGGTGACAGGGGATTCGGTGGAGGCTGAGATGGATCGGTTCGGCTCGGTTGGTCGGTGTAGGTCGGCGAGGGCGTTCGGTGCCGTGTTGGTGTTCGTGGTGGCCGTCGGCTCGCTGGTGGCGGCTCCGTTCGTCTCCGCTCCAGCCGCCGCGACGTCGGGGAACGCGTATGAGGATGCGGTGGCCGCCGATGGGCCGGTGTCGTACTGGCGGATGGAGGACTCGTCGGATTCGGGCTCGGCGGGCAACATGTTGCCGACATCGCCTGTCCAGGTACCGGGGCCGTTCGCGTTGGCTGGGAATGCGACAAGTTCGAATTTCCGGGTGGGGGTGCAGCCTGAGTTGAGCACGCCGGACTTCTCGGTGGAGGCCTGGTTCAAGATCGCACCTGGTCAGGGTGGTGACAATCGGTATATCTTCCGCACCCGGACCTATGGGCAAGGGATCTTAGTGAGGGCGAACGGGAAGCTGCTCGCCTATGTCGCGGCGGGTGGTAGCGGAACCGGGCAGAACCTGGAGTCCGTGCTCAGCTATGACGACGACCAGTGGCATCAGGTGGTGCATGCCAAGAGCGGTACGACGTTGCGCATGTTCGTCGATGGTGTGCAGGTCGCGACCCGGGCGGTCAGCGCGGCGGTGCGCTTCGGTCACATGTATGTCGGTGTTGGGCGTGATGGCGACGCGTCGGCGGTGTTTCGGGGCCAGCTCGATGAGGTCGCGTACTACGGCTATGGCTTGAGCGGGTCGCAGGTGGCGTCGCACTACCTGGCGTCGGGCGTGCGGATGAGCTTCTTCAAGCGGATGCTGCTGGGGGCGTTGGTCAAGTCGGGGATGGTGGGCGATCCGGTGAACGCGTATCTGGGGAACTTCCTCGATGAGCGTGTGGACCTGCCGTTCGACGGCGTGTTCGGGGTGTCGTTGGGCTCGACGTACAACTCGGCGGACGAGACCGCGTCGATGTTCGGTCGGGGTTGGTCGTCGTCGGTGTCGGCGCGGTTGGTGCGTGATGAGGGCTCGGTGGGCTTCGTCGCTGCTGATGGCCGGGAGTTGTGGTTCAACCCGGTTCCGGGGTCTTCGCCGCAGCAGTGGCGTCGTCCGAACGAGCTGCAAGCCGATCTGGTCTATGACAGCGTGGGGGATAGGTTCGGGTTGCAGTACTGGACCGGTGAGCGGCTCGACTTCGACACGGACGGGAGGTTGATCGCGCACTGCGAGGGTCGTTCCGACTGGCAGACCGCAGGGCCGGACTGGTGTGTGGACCCGCTGAGTTCGGGCTACGTGGGTGACTCGATCAGCTTGGCCTGGTCGGGTGCCGCGTCGGTGGTGGTGACGAGCAACCGTGGACCGTGGGTGGAGCTGACCGATGCGAACAGCGATGGTCGGGTCGATCAAGCGGTGTCGTCCGATGGGCGCATCGTGGACTACACGTACGACGGTGGTGCGCTCGAGACGGTGAGCGATCCGCATACGTCGTCGGAGTCGTCGTGGGCTGAGACGTTGTACGTGGTGGACCCGGTGTCGTCGTTGGTGATCGAGAAGCGGATCCGGACGGCGGGCGATACCGGTGGGGGCCGTCTGCTGGTGGCCAACACCTACGACGCTGACGGTCGGGTGGTCGAGCAAATCAACGAGGACGGTGACCTGCTGACGTTCTTCTACGACGACGTGACTTCGACGACGACGGTGACCAACGCGGCGAGCGGCGATCAGATCGTCTACGTGCACGATCTGTCGGGTCGTCTGGTCGAGGTCACCGATGACTACGCGAAGAGCGCGTCCAAGTCGTGGAACGACGATGCGCAGCTCCAGGAGTTCGGTGACCGCCTGGGTGCAGCCTTCGGGTACACGTTCGATGGTGAGGGGCGGTTGATCCAGCGGGTGTCGCCGGATCCGACCACTGGTGCGCTGCCGGCGCGGACGGGGGGTGCGGGTTCGCCGTTCCCAGCGCCTGGTGGGTCTGATGGGTGGTCGGTGGAGTCGTACTCCTATGTGGGTTTGGGTGATCCGCGGGTGTTGGAGCATGTCAACGGCGAGGGTGAGGTGACCCGGTTCGGCTACGACGGCGCGGAGTTGACGCCGTCGTCGGTGACGGTGGGCTACGGCACGGCTGATGCGATCACGACGAGCTATGAGGTGGTCGATGAGCGGGTTCAGTGGTCCGAGGACGCGGACGGGATACGGACGTGCTTGTCCTATGACGGGGCGGGCCGGGTCGAGGAGCAGTCGGTGGGTTGCACGAGTGGGTCGCCGCTGGTGACGAGTTTCGGTTATGACGGTGCGGGGCGGCTGTCGTGGCGTCGTGATCCGGCTCAGCAGCCGTCGGGCCCGACGTGGTCGTACGAGTACACGGGTGCGGGACGGCTGGTGAAGGAGACCAAGCCCGATGCCACGTTCGTGACCTACGGGTACGAGCCGGTGACCGGGGGGCTCGACCACGGTCGACGAGTTGGGCAACGAGACGGTGATCACCGTCGACCACGGTGCCACGGCCGGTTGCGGGGCGGCCGGGGTGCCGTGTCGGGTCGAGACCACGATCGCGCCGGGTGACGGGGTGGTGGATCGGGTGTCGCAGTCGGTGTTGGACCGGTCGGGGGATCTGATCGAGTCGCGCACGTCACCCGATGGGGGTGTCACGTGGAACACGACCACCTATGTCTACGGCCCGTTGGGGCGTCTCGAACGGGTGACCGATCCGACGGGAGTGTCGACGTCGTACGGCTATGACGACAACGGCAACGTGACCCACACGGCGCGGGGTCTCGACGCGTTCGATCCGTCGCAGGCGGCGGTGACGACCTACGACAAGCTCGGTCGGGTCACGTCCTCGACCGAGGCGCCTGATGATGCGGGGTCGGTGGTGACCGAGACGTCCTATGACCGGGTGGGTCGTGCGGTGTTGGAGGTGACTGGTGGTGGTAGCGCGGTGGAGCGGTTGGTGCGTACCGAGTACCTGCCCAACGGGCTGGTCTCGTTGACGGCGTTGGCGCGCCCGGACCTGGGGACGGGTGTCGAAGCGACCACGGAGTACGCGTACAGCCCGGCGGGGCGCACGGTGTGTGTGAAGACCTTGGTGGATCACACCACGGGCACCTATGGCTTCGTGGGGACCGACTACGACGGGTTGGGGCGCGTAGTGCGGTCCCGGTCGAACCTCGACATCGTGAGCGGCTGCGGTGATGATCCGGGCGACACGGGCCGGTGGGCGATCTCGGCGACGGGTTATGACAGCGCGGGTCGGGTTGGGTGGTCCCAGAGCCCGGTCCAGTACGCAACGGCCCCGGCCGACAGCGCGTTCGACCCGAGCTTCGTGACGGGTTTCGCCTATGACGTGATGGGTCGTCAGGTTTCGGTGACGGTGCCGGATCCGTCGGATCCTGGGGTGGGGACGGTCACGTCGGTGTCGTGTTTCACGGCGCGTGGGGAGTTGTCGCGGTCGATGGACCCAGCAGGCAACGTGACCGCGTATGGGTACTTGCCGTCGGGTGCGGTTGCGACGGTGGTCGACCCGCGGGCCATGCCGACGGGCCCGGGTGATCCGTGCGTCGCGGTACCGGCCTCGGCGACGGTCGGTACGACCGTGTACGGCTATGACGGTGAAGGTCATCGGACCAGTCGTACGAGCTTCGATGACAGCGGTGATCCGGTCGTGGAGGGCTGGTCGTGGGATGGTGCGGGTCGTGAGGCGTCGTACACGGACCAGTTGGGGCGGGTGAGCGAGTACGGGTCGTGGATTGCTGACGGGGTGCTGTTGGCGCGGACCACTTCGACGGGTTCGACCTCGGATCTGGGGGATCTGTCGGGGTCGTCGCGTCGGGTCGAGATGTCGGCGAGCTATCCGTCGGGTCGTCTGGGTGGGAGTTGGGCGTTTCGTGTCGACGCGACCGACACGGTGGCTGAGAGCTATGTGACGTCCTACACCTACGATCAGGTCGGTAACCGCACCATGGCTCGTGGTGAGAGCTATGACAGCGCGTCGATGTTGTTGGCTGATGACCGTGTCGAGTTCTCCTACAACCCGGCCGGCAACATCACCAAAGTCACCTACCCGTCAGGGCTCGAAGCCACCTACGGGTGGGATGTGGGGGGTCGTCAGACCAGCGCGGTGCAGCCGAACGGGGCGAGTTTCGGCTACCACTACGGGGTGGACGTACTGGTCGATGAGGTGACTCTTGGGGTCGAGATCGTCGATCCGGTCACCGAGGTGCCTGTTGCGGTGAGCTTGCCGCTTGCCGCGTATCGGTATGACCCTGATGGTCGTCTGGTCGAAGAAGCGATCCTGGGTGGGCCTGCTGACCTGTCGGGCGGCGGGTTGGGTGGGCGTCGAGCATGGGACTACGACCCGGCAACAGGACGTCTGGTGAGCTTCGAGCAGAACCTGGTCGACCCGAACGGGGTGCTGGCAGGCATGGCGAAGCGGTGGGAGACCGGTTGGGACCGCACTGGTCGATTGGCGTGGGATTGCCTCAACACCGACGCCGAGCCCTGCACCAGCACAGACCGCCACACCACCTACGGCTATGACGGGGCCGGTCAGTTGTTGTCGGCTCACGTGTCCAGCCCGCAGCCCGATGATCCTGAGTCGTGGGTCTACAGCTACGGCAACCGTGGTGAACGCCTCAGCGAGGCCGTCGATGACGGCTCGACCGTGGTGACCACCACCTACAGTCACAATGTTGGTCTCGAGTTGGTTTCGGCGGTGCCCGACAACACCGATCCGGCCATCACGTTCGTCTACGACCAGGCCGGGCGTCGTCTCCGCGAAGACGACGGCACCACCGTGACGGTCAACGAGTACGACCCGCGGGGTCGGGCCACGACCATGAACAACACCACGGTGGTCTACGACCCGCTCGGTTACCCGTCGGGCAACATCTACTTCGACTACTCCGGCCGTGACCCGCTCCCGCGAGTGTCGATGCTCGGCACCGACCAGGCCTCGTACCGTTTCGACTGGGGCAACGGACTCATCGGCCTCGGCGGCGGCGACTACACCGCCACCATCGTCGTCTACGGCTACGACCACCTCGGCTCGATCACCGACCAGACCGGCGAAGACTTCGCCACCGACTCCACCCTCTATGACCCCTACGGCAACAACATCGGTGACCCCGGCCGCATCGAAAGCTACCGCGGTGAGTTCCCCCTCACCTACCAAGGCGACTACTACCTCCGCAACCGCAACTACGACCCCACCACCGCCACCTTCACCACCAAAGACCCCCTCGACGGCCTCAACGGCACCCCCACCGTCGCCAACCCCTACCACTACGCGGATAATGATCCGCTGAACAAGGTCGACCCGCTCGGTCTACGACCCACGGATGGTCATCAGGAAGCGTGTGCGGCGTTGGTTGTTGGTGAGACGGCGTTCTTCGGTCGTGACCCGGGAGCGGCTGCGAGCGATCTGCAGGCGAGCGTCACGAATCCGAGCCGGTGCACGCAGCGGCTCAGCACGCTGAACCAGTGTGTGAAGAACGGCGGACAGGCATGGGACTGGAAGAGCTCGCCGTCGTATCAACCGTGGGCTTGTGGGAACTGGGTACCGGACTGCTCTACGGCGAGGGTGCAGTTCTTCTGTGATCACGGCGCGGTCCTCGTCAAGGGCGGTTGGACCCTCTTCGGTGCGGCGACCATCGTCGCGGCCGTCGCTGGCGGCAACCCGTCCTGGGGTGGGTGCGGTGTTGGAGCGATCACCGGTGCGTGGACCGGAGGCGATGACGTCGACAGCGTTAACGCGTCTGCCGTCGGCAACTGCATGGCGGGAGCGGGAGCTGCTTCAGGTCGTCTGGCGTTGGGTTGCGTGGCCGGAATGGGCGGTAGCGTCGTTGCCGACGGGTTCGAACCTCAGATCACTTCGATGTCGATCGGGTGCATCTTCGCGGCGGGCAGCGCAGCTGTTGGCACAGCGGGCGGATCGACGGCTCCGCTCGTCAGGGTGTCCGCTATGTGGGAGAAGGTCATCCAGTGCGCGTTGGGTGGAGCCAACACGTCGATCGCGAGCCGGTCGGGGTTCGGTGACGCCTGGGAAGCGCTTATGGGCTGTGCAGGCGGCGCCTTCACCGCTGGGATCGACAGATCGTGACCGGCGCCAACGCCGCGCCCTCGGGGGTGTCGACGTTTCGGCCGTCGGTGCTCCAACGAGCGTTGTTCGTCGCGGTAGGACTCGCGGGTGTCGTCTTGTCTGTGGGGCTCGGGCTTGTGAACTCACCGGCCATGGCCGTGTTCGCGATTCCAGCGGTGGTGGTCATCTTGGAAGGTCTACGCGCACGCGTGGATGTCGACCTCGATCGCCGGGTGGTCGCTTCCTCGCTGGCGTTTCGGCGAAGCGTCGTACCGATCGATGACATCGTAAACGTGAGGGTGCCGCCGTGGGGTCCGGTTGCCCTGACGCTTCGTTCGGGTGCGCGGAAACCTGGTGGGGGAATCTGGCCGGGTCAGGTGCTCACCGGTATCTATGCAGACCATCGTGGCCGTGATGGTGTGGCGGGCGCGCTCGCCTCGGTGCTGAACGTGCCTGTGGTCTCGGTCTGGTCTGGTGTGCGCTCCGATGAGGGGTCCGATTCCGGAAGACCCGAGTGACCATGGCTGATGAAGGCGGCTGGCCCGCTGGTTCAACGCCCGCGTGGTGGCGCTGGATGATCGCTTGCGTCGGGCTCGCGGCGGTGGGCGTGGCATGTGGCGACTCGACGACCGGCGTTCAGGCGAGGGGCACTGTGAGCACCTCGACGTCCTTGGCGACCTCCTCGAGCGTGGTCACCGTGTGGATGGGCAGCAGCGGCAACTGGTCGTGGCCGGCCTGTCATTCAGGTCTGTGGGACTACCTGAAAGGTCGTGTCCACGGCTCCGGCTATGCCTATCGCTATGGGTCCGACATCTACATCAGAGATGTTGTCGAGTCTCAATGCAGCAAGGCCTCCAGCGTCTGGAACTCTTTCTGGGGAACCAAGTCACAAACCTGGCAACAGAACCTGGGAGACGACTTGAAGTCAGCGTGCGCTGACCTGCGGCCCGTCTACAAGTTCTTCTCCTACATCCCCGAGACGGTTGGAGACGTCCCCCAGATCGTCGCTGGCGAGGGCTCGGCCAAATCGCCAAGCAATCCTCCGTTGTAGGCCTCAAGCTCGCAGCCAAGTTCGTCTCGTACATTTCTGTTGCCGCTACCGGTGCCCACCTGGTCTGCCGTATGGTCACCTCGACCGGGTCGCCGCAGACTGGCGCCGAAATGCCTCCCATGCAGTACATCGATGGGAACGGCAACCTCCTCAGCCCAGGTGGGTACTGAGATGAACGGGCCATCCAAAGGCGTTAGTTAGCCGGGCTGCCGGCAGGTTCTGGGTGCAAGACAGCTCGTCGATCGGCGTGTTCGACCGGGACCTCCAACTCGTCGAAAGCGCCTACGTCGAGGAGGTCGTTGGCGACAAGCTGCAGCGGCCCCTCCTGTCGAGCGCGAGCGGTGGCCTCGCGGCGCACCCGGGACAGGTCGCAGAAGCGGGTGATGCCGTATGGATCGGATCGAGCGCGATCGGTCCGCTCGTTCGATGGGGCGACGGCCAGTTCCAGTGATCAGTGCACGGTGAGGTCATGGTAGAGGCTGGTGGGGCTCTGGTAGTCGAGGAGACGGCGGCGTTGGCCGTTGATGAGGGCGGCGACACCGTTGATGTGGTCTTGGGTGACGATCGAGAGGTCGGTTCCTCTCGGGTACGACCAGCGCCATTGCCGGTTCTGGTTCTCGATCTGGCCGCGTTGCCACGGGCTGTGGGGCTCGCAGAACCAGACGTCGAGGTTGTGGTAGTCGGCGAAGGATTTCCAGTCGGACCATTCCGAACCGCGGTCGAAGGTGACCGTACGTGCCAGGTGCTGCGGTTCACATGTTCGTGAACCGCCCTGGGTCTGGTGGAGACTCGGTTGGTTGGTTTACCAGCCTCTGA
>CAZGEF010000014.1:0-42088 GCA_964525005.1 uncultured Rhabdothermincola sp. | reverse complement strand
CTGGTGATGGCGCTGTGGCAGTGCCAGCCAGCGCGGCCGAGGGTGCAGCTACGACTCCCGCGCTGTCGACCTATACCCCAAGGGGGGCAGGCGCCGCAGATGACCTGGCAGGCGGGTTGAGATTCCGTTCCGACACCTCGCACATATTCCGCGACGCTCGGGACATCTCGCCCGAGACACGGCTGCGAACCGTTCGCTGCTCCAAGGCGCTGTGAGGCCGGAGAACCTTGTGGGAACCCGTGGCCCCGGAGGGAGCATTTCGGTCTATCGACAGACCCTGCCGGATGGACGACAAGTATGGGTCGAGGTTCGCAACGGGGCGGAGATCACCAATGGCGGCATCAACGCGGTTCCGAGGTGACAGAGATGCGACTTACGGATCGAGAGGCATTCATCGCGATGAGGCTGTTTCTTGAGCAGTTCTACGCCCGTGCGGGCAACGACATGGAGACGCTGATCGCCGACATCACGATCGAGTCCGACGGTGAACCGCTTGATCCAGCAGCGTGGTCAGACTGGCTCAGCTGCGTCCGAACTGCTCAAGCCCCCGACGTTGACGGAGACGCGGAGGAGTGACCCGCTCCAGCACCCGCGCCACGAGACTGGCCGTCGTGGTTCTGATCGTGACCACGGCTGCAGCCGCACTTCTGGGGCACTCGGTGCACTATCGGCTTGGTCCGATCGAGCAGCTTGCGGTTGGCTACGTCTATGACACATCCGTCATCGAGCGCGCCGAGACCTACGAGGCGGCGCCCTCCGCTACGGGCTTGTCCGCCCAGATCGTTGGAGGTGAGGAGGGCATCGCCCCGTCAGCGGTGTTTGCCGGTCGTGCGCCAACGGCACTCTCGTCGCTGACGTATACCCCACGTGTGGCAGGAGCGGCTGATGACGCCTTCACCCACGGGTACAGCTATCACCCGCGGATTAGGGCTCGAGGGCTTCAAGACCCAGTCGGTCACAACTTTCCCTACTCGTATGACGATGTCATCCTCCGATCGACGCCGGTGAGGCAGGCGGACGGGTCGCTGCTCTACCGGACACCTGGCTCCATCAACGGGAAGGACGGCTTCTTCGAGATAGCGCTCAACCCCGACACAGGCACGATCTTTCACAGAACCTTCGTGGGGGGCTGATGCGGTACCTGACTCTTTCCGCCGACTACACGCAGTCCGCGCTTCGCGACGATTTCGTTGGAACCGTGGTCCCCGAGGAGGTCGGGCTGACGGAGAGCCTCGGCGATCGCATTCGCGACTGGAACCGCAGATACAAGGCCATCATCCCGCTTGACGAGGCCGAGCGTGGGTCGAGCCCGACGGCTGAACTGATCGAGGCGCTAGACGAAGAGGGGCTTCTGCTTGTTCGTGCGATCGAAGCGGAGGTGTCCGACGCGAAGGTTCGATACTTCAGCGAAGGGCGTCTTCGGTACGTCCCATGATTCGGTCAGCAGTTCGCCTTGGGCATCAGCTCCTACGAGGGCTCAGCTTCGTCCTCATCATCCTGGTAGCGGCTGGTGCGTGGGCGTTCGGCTCGCTCTCAGTGGCACAAGCTGCCACCAGTCCAGGCATCAGCTTGGCCTCACTGCCTGACAACGCTGCGTCAGTCTCCGCCTATGACTACGGCGATGACTTCGCGCGTCCGCCGCCTGTCCCTTCCGACGATGAGAGGTCGTCCGGCCTGGATGCTGAGAGCGGTTGGGTTCGCCGCGCGTTCTCGGGCTTAGAGGTGCTGACCTATACCCCAAGCGCGGCAGACGACCTCGCTCGTCTTCCTGTGGGTCGTCGTGGCAGTCCGATGGATGTACCTCGTGGCACGAACGCTCCAGGGACGATCGGTGGTCGCCAGTACGGCGGGCATGCTCTCGACGAGATGATGAGCGAGGGCTTCACGCCGAGTGTCGTCGAGGACGCCATCCGCTTCGGCCAGTCGACGACCGGGGCCAGCGGTCGCGTCGTCTATTACAGCTCGGCCTACAACGTGACGGTGATCGTCGAGAACGGCCGAGTTGTGACGGTGAGTTCGGGCCAACTGAAGATTCGATGACGGAGTCTGCGGATCAGGTGCAGTCACTTGTCGAGGGTATGCGAGCAGTCGCTCGCTCTTACCGTGATGGTCGCCTGCCGCTCGACCGGTTGGTGTGGGAGCTCAAGAGTCGGATCAGCGCTCTGCAAGGTGTCGCCGACCCGGAGTGGGTTGAAGAACTGCGATCGGCGTGGTGGCAGCTTGAGTACGTCAACGCTTCCTGGATCGAGAGCGGCCGCGTCGAGTTGACCGACGAAGAGCGTGAGCAGGTTGCCGAGGGCCTCGACGAACTTCTTCCGATGCTGGTCAGGTACTGACATCGGCTCAGCCGGCTTGGGGTCCAGCGGCGGTGTCGTGGCTGAGGAGGATGGGCTCGATGATGATCTCGGAGATCGGCCAGCGGCATGTCGCTCGGCTCCGTGGGGTGCCTGGATGCGTATGAGGCTGGCGGCTCGGGTCTTCACCGGTTGATCAGCGAGGTGGAGTCCCTGATCGGGCTGCTCTACGAGGAAGCTGATCAGGAGTGGCTCGCTGAGCTTGAGTCCGAGTCGAACCGGCTGGAGTTCGTCAACTCGGCCGGGCTCGTTGGTCGGAGCTTGACCGATGCGGAGACGGCGGAGGTTCTCGACGCGGTCAGCCAGCTTCGTCTCATCACGGAGCCCTACGAGTAGGGCAGTTCAGGCGGCGGGTTCGCCGGTGCCGGTGGGATGGCTGTCGACTGGCTCACGCCGTGGGATCGATCGTGTCACGCTTCAGGTGCTGAGTGTTCAGATCAGGTCCGGGGAAGCAAGCCGAGGTGGTTCCTCGCCCGCTCCAGAGTCGCCGCGCCCATCGAGGAGGCTCTGTTCGCGCCGAGCGCCAGCACCCGAGCGACCTCGTCGGGATCGGCATCGAGCTCGCGATAGCGGTCCTGGATGGGACGGAGGAACTCGACGACCGCCTCGGCGGTGTCGGCCTTGAGGGGGCCGTACTGCGAGTAGCCCTCGGCCAGCTCGGCGGGCTCACCCGAGGTGGTCGCCGCGAGGATCGACAGCAGGTTCGACACGCCCGGCTTGGTCTCGGGGTCGTAGCGCACGTCGCTGTCGGTGTCGGTGACGGCGCGCTTGATCTTCTTGGCCACGGCATCGAGATCCTCGAGCACGAGGATCGTGCCTTGGGGCGAGTCGGCCGACTTCGACATCTTGTTCGTGGGGGACTGCAGGTCCATGACCCGGGCGCCCACCGCGGGGATGGTCGCTTCGGGTACCACGAACGTGTCGCCGTAGCGGTGGTTGAACCGGATGGCGAGGTCGCGGGAGAGCTCGAGGTGCTGGCGTTGATCGTCGCCGACGGGGACCGAGTCCGTGTCGTAGAGCAGGATGTCGGCCGCCATGAGGGCCGGGTAGGTGAACAACCCGGCGGAGACGAAGTCGGCGCCTTCGGACTTGTCCTTGAACTGCGTCATGCGCCGCAGCTCGCCGAACGATGCGGTGCATTCGAGGATCCACGACAGCTCGGTGTGCGCGGGGACGTGCGACTGCACGAACAGCGTGGAGACCTCGGGGTCGATGCCGACGGCGAGAAGGAGCTGGGCCACGCCGCGCGTCCTGGTCCTCAGCTGCACGGGGTCCTGTTGGACCGTGAGGGCATGGAGGTCGACGACGCAGTAGAGCGAGTCGGCGTCGTGCTGTGCGCTGACCCAATGGCGGAGCGCTCCGAGGAGGTTTCCGAGTTGGACATCACCAGTCGGCTGGATGCCAGAGAAGACGCGGGTCATGGGCCCGATCCTAGGAGGTCGGGTGTTGTGCGACGGCACCCGGTTTCGGCCACTCGGTATCGCCGCGCCCCGCTTCGCGGCGATAGCGGGCGCGCCCTCTAAGCTCGCCGGATGGCCGTCGAGGTGCAGACGCCCGTCTTCGACGGGCCGTTCGATCTGTTGCTGCACCTGATCCTGCGGGAGCAGGTCGACCTCTACGAGGTCTCGTTGGCCGGCATCGTCGACGCCTACCTCCAAGAGATCGCGCGGCTCGAGCAGCTCGATCTCGACCTGGCGACCGAGTTCCTCCTGATCGCCTCGACGCTCGTCGAGCTCAAGGCCCGCCGCCTGCTCCCCGAGGACTCCGAGATCGACCTCGACGACGAGCTGGCGCTGTGGGACGAGCGCGACCTGCTCCTCACCCGGCTCCTCGACTGCAAGACCTTCAAGGACGCGGCCCAGCTGCTCGGGGGCATGGCCGAGGTGGCCTCACGGTCCTTCGCTCGCACCGCGGGCCTCGAGGACCGGTTCCTGACGCTCACCCCCGACCTGCTGGCCGGCATCGAGGCGACGGACCTCCACGCCGCGTACGTCCGGGCCATGACCCCCAAGCCGCAGCCGGTGGTCGACCTCGGCCACGTCAGCGCCATCCGGGCCAGCGTCGCCGACGCGCTCGTCGAGCTCATCGACGAGCTGCCCCGCGCCGGTCGGGTGTCGTTCCGGCGGCTCACCGAGTCGCTGGTGGACCGCATCGAGGTCGTGGTGCGGTTCCTGGCGGTGCTCGAACTGTTCAAGCAGGGGTTGGTCGATCTCGACCAACCCCGTTCCTTCGGCGAGATCGAGATCGTCTGGGTCGGTCGGGACCGACTCGGCACCGATGATCTCGCCGCCATCGACGACTACGAGGGCTGATGCTCGAAGAAACCCGAAGCGCGGTGGAAGCCATCTTGATGGTGGCCGACCAACCCGTTCCTGCCCAGCTGCTCGCACAGGTGACCGAGACCTCGCAGGACGAGATCGAGCTGCTGCTCCGCGACCTCGCCGCCTCGTACCAGCAGGGCGGACGCGGGTTCGTCCTCGTCGAGATCGCCGGCGGGTGGCGCTATCAGAGCCACCCCGACCGGGCCGGCTACGTGGAGCGCTTCGTGCTCGAGGGCCAGACCAGCCGGTTGTCGGCGGCCGCCCTCGAGACGCTCGCGATCATCGCCTACAAGCAGCCGATCTCGCGGGCCCAGGTGAGCGCCATCCGCGGCGTCAGCGTCGACGGGGTGGTCCGCACGCTCGAGCAGCGGGGCTACATCGGCGAGGTCGGGCGGGACCCCGGGCCGGGTCAGCCGGTGCTGTTCGGCACGACGCCGCTGTTCCTCGAGAAGCTCGGCCTCGCTTCGGTCGACGACCTGCCACCCATCGCCGACTTCGTGCCCGGACCCGACGTCGTCGAGGCCCTCGAGCACGGCCTGCGGGTCGATGCCGCGGAAGGTGCCGAGGAGCGAGAGCGTGAGGACGCGGCGGGTGACGGCGCGCCGGGTGACGACTCGACCGTCGACGGCGCGCCGGGTTCCGCGGTCCCCTCGGGCGACCCCGACGCTCGATGAGCGCATGAGCGATCCATCGTCGCATACACGCCTGCCCGCCGGTGAGGGCGAGCGCCTCCAGAAGGTCCTGGCGCGGCTGGGCTTCGGGAGCCGCCGGGTGAGCGAGGACCTCATCGACGCCGGCCGGGTGCGCGTCAACGGCGCGGTCGCCGTGCTCGGTCGTCGGGTCGACGTCGACCACGACCTGGTCGAGGTCGACGGTGTGCCCGTCTCCGTGCTGCCCGGACTGGTCCACTACCTGCTGAACAAGCCGGCCGGTGTGGTCACGTCGGCGGACGACCCACAGGGGCGCCCCACGGTCGTGTCGCTCGTGCCCGACGATCCCCGGGTGTTCCCCGTGGGTCGGCTCGACCTCGACACCGAAGGCCTCCTCCTGCTCACCAACGACGGTGCCCTCAGCCACCACCTGACCCACCCACGGTTCGGCGTCGAGAAGGAGTACCTCGCCCACGTCGAGGGCGAGCCCACGCGCCGCACGCTGCGCCGGCTCCGCGAAGGCGTCGAGCTCGACGACGGCGTCACGGCCCCGGCCCGGGCCGTGCTCGTCGCGCCGCACCTGCTCCGCCTCACGATCCACGAGGGCCGCAACCGTCAGGTCCGGCGCATGTGCGACGTGGTCGGCCATCCCGTGGTCCGGCTCGTGCGGACCCGGATCGGGCCGCTGTCGGACCGAAGCCTGAAGCCCGGATCGTGGCGGGTGCTCGACGCCGCCGAGGTGCGAGCCCTCGAGCTGGCCGCCGCCGCCGAGCACACCGGTGGTGAGGGCACCGGTGGTGAGGACAAGACCGGACCGAAGCGGGCCAACCGGACCGCAGCCGATCGGCGTCGGTCCGAACCCCAGTCAGGTTCCCGGTCCCCCGATCCTGGACCTGGCGGGCGACGGTAGGATCGGCCCGTGACGGTTCGAGCGCTGCGCGGCGCCACCACGGTCGATGTCGACACCGAGGAGCACATCTACGAACGGGTCATCGACCTGCTCGAGGCGATCTTCGACCGCAACGACATCGACAAGGACGACCTCATCAGCGTCATCTTCACCGCGACCGACGACATCCACGCCTGCTTCCCCGCGGCCGCGGCCCGCAAGTTCGGTCTGGGCGATGTGCCCCTCCTGTGCGCGCGCGAGCTCGACATCGCCAACGCGACCGAGCGGTGCGTACGGGTGCTCATCCACCTCAATTCCGAGGTCCCGCGCGCCGCGCTGCACCACGTCTACCTCGAGGGTGCGCGCAACCTGCGCGACGACCTTCCCATCTGATCCCGTGGTGTCGGGCAACCACGCGACCGATCCGCCGCGCCGCGCCGCGATCGTCGGCACCGGCCTCATCGGGGCGTCCATCGGGCTCGCGCTGCGCGACCAGGGCTGGTACGTCACCGGGAGCGATCGCGATCCCGCCTCGGAGCTGGCCGCGCTCGAGCGGGGCGCGCTCGACGCCGTCGGATCGGACCCCGACGCCGAGATCACCTTCGTCGCCACCCCCGTGGGTGCCATCGCCGACGAGGTCCGCGCCGCGCTCGACCACACGGCAGGCCTGGTCACCGACGTCGGCAGCGTGAAGGCGCCGCTGCGCGGGCTCATGTCCACCTCCCGCTACGTGGGTGGGCACCCCATGGCGGGCTCGGAGCTCGACGGCGTGGCCGGCGCGCGGCCCGACCTGTTCGACGGCGCCACCTGGGTGCTCACGCCCGTCCCCGACACCGATGTCGCACACTTCACGGCCGTGCGCGACGTGGTGGCGTCGCTCGGGGCCGAGGTGGTCGGCCTCGCGCCCGACGAGCACGACTCGCTGGTCGCGCTCGTCTCCCACGTCCCGCACCTCGTGGCCACCACGCTGATGCGCCAGGCCGATGAGCGGTCGAGCGAGCAACGGGTCCTGCTCCGGCTCGCCGCCGGTGGGTTCCGCGACATGACCCGGATCGCGGCGGGTCATCCCGGCATCTGGCCCGACATCTGTGCCGAGAACCGGACCGCCATCATCGAGGAGCTCGACCACCTGATCGACGCGCTGGCCGACGTGCGCGACATCGTCGCCACATCCGACCGCGACGGGTTGGTCGCCGGGCTCGAGCAGGCGCGCAAGGCCCGCCTGGCCCTGCCCGCCCGGCAGGTCCGCCCCGACGAGCTCGCCGAGGTCCGGGTGCCGATCCCCGATCGCACCGGGGTGCTCGCCGAGATCGTCACCATCGCCGCCCGCCTGGGTGTGGGCATCTCCGACATCGAGATCGCCCACTCGACCGAGGGCCCGCAGGGCATCCTGATCCTGCTGGTCGACGTGGAGCAGGCGACGACGCTCGCCGATGGGCTCGGGGCGAGCGGGTTCCACCCGTCGGTGCACCCGCTGCGATGAGCTTCCCGTCGGATCCGTCGCACGACGCGCCGTACGCGGTCCAGCCGCTCGACCACCCGCCCGACGCGACCGTCGTCGTGCCGGGCTCGAAGAGCATCACCAACCGAGCGCTGCTCGCCGCCGGGCTCGCCGTGGGCGAGAGTCGGCTGACCGGACTGCTCCGGGCCGATGACACCGACGCGATGGTCGACGCGGTGCGGGCGCTCGGTGCGCAGGTGTCGTTCGGTGCGAACGGTGTCGATGCGACGGTCGAAGGCCTCGGTGGGCGTGCGTGGCGCGGCGGGATCGCCGTCGACGCCCGACTGAGCGGGACGACGTCGCGGTTCCTGCTCCCGGCGTTGGCCATCGGCTCCGGCCCGGCGACCCTCGACGGCGCGCGACCCCTGCGGGCGCGTCCGATGGGCGACGGCATCCGCGCCGTGCGCTCCCTGGGCGCCGAGGTCACCGAGCTGGGGGAGCGCGACCACCTGCCGGTCGTCGTCCGCGGCGGTGCCCGGCACGACTCGACCGTGCGGGTGCGGGGCGACGTGTCGAGCCAGTTCCTCTCCGGGCTCCTGCTGGCGGGTCCCTGCCTCCCGGGCGGGCTCCACGTCGGCATCGACGGCTCACTGGTATCTCGTCCGTACGTCGAGATGACCATCGACGTGATGGAGGCGTTCGGCGCCCAGGTGGCCCGACGGCCGGGGGACCGCTTCGAGATCGCGGGCACCGGCTACGCGGGCACGGAGCTGGCCATCGAGCCCGACGCGAGCGCGGCATCGTACTTCCTCGCCGCCGCGGCCATCACCGGCGGTCGGGTGCGGATCGAGGGCCTCGGTTCGGCCTCGGCCCAGGGCGACGTCCGCTTCGCCGATGCCCTCGAGGTCATGGGTGCCGACGTGGTTCGGGAGCCGCACGCCATCGAGGTCCGGGGCACAGGGACGCTGCGGGGGATCGATGTCGACTTCGCCGAGATCTCCGACACGGCGCAGACCCTTGCCGCCGTGGCCGTGTTCGCCGACGGGCCCACCACCGTTCGGGGCATCGGCTTCATCCGGGCCAAGGAGACGGACCGCGTCGCCGCCGTCGTTGCCGAGCTGGTGCGCTGCGGGATCCGGGCCGAGGAGATCGACGACGGGTTCGTGATCCACCCGGGCGAACCGCGGCCAGCGGTCGTGCACACCTACGACGACCACCGCATGGCCATGAGCTTCGCCCTGCTCGGGCTGCGCGCCCCGGGCATCGAGATCGCGGACCCCGGCTGCGTCGCCAAGACGTTCCCGAACTACTTTGCGACCCTGGAGACGCTGCGGCGCTCGTGAACGGCCCCGTCGGCCGGTGCGACCGCAGGGCTCCCGACATCTGTGCACACCGACGTGACGGAGACCTCGTGACGGACAACGACATCGAACCCACCCCGGCCGATGAGGACGGGTCAAGCGAGACGCCGATCCGGGTGATCGCCATCGACGGCCCCGCGGGTTCGGGCAAGTCGACGGTGGCCAAGGCCCTCTCCGCCCGCCTGGGCCTGCCCTACCTCGACACCGGCGCCATGTACCGGTCGGTAGCCTTCGCCGCCATCCGCCGGGGCATCGATCCGAGCGAGAGCGAGCCCGTTGCCCGCCTCGCCCGCGAGTTCGAGCTCGAGATGGACCCAGACGGCACGGTGCTCGTCGACGGCGTCGACGCCACCATCGAGATCCGCGGACCCGAGGTCACCCGGGCGGTGAGCGTCGTGGCGGCGAACCCCGGCGTGCGGGCCGAGATGCGCGACCGGCAGCGGAGCTGGGCGGCCCGCAAGGGCGGTGGGATCATGGAGGGCCGCGACATCGGCACCGTCGTGTTCCCGGACGCCGCGCTGAAGGTGTACCTCGACGCCAGCCCCGAGACCCGGGCCGCCCGGCGCTCCAAGGAGGTGACCGACCTGTCCTACGAGACGGTCGCCGCCGACCTCGCCCACCGCGACGCCCTCGACCAGGGGCGCGAGCACGATCCGCTGCGCGAGGCCGACGACGCCTTCGTCGTCGACACCACCGATCTGTCGGTCGACGACATCGTCGGTGTGGTGATGGGCGAGCTCGGTGGCTGACGACCTCCACATCCCCGAAGGCCACGAGCGGGGCGAGGTGATGTCGCGGACGCAGCGGGTCGCCTACTTCTTCATGCGCGGGGTCGTCGTCGGCATCGCCAAGGGCGTGTTCCGCACCAAGGTCTACGGCTCGGCGAACATCCCGCGCGATGGCGCCTGCATCCTCTCGCCGTCGCACCGCTCCAACCTGGACACCCCGCTGCTCGCGATGGTCACGAAGCGACGGATCCGCTACATGGGCAAGGAGTCGCTGTGGAAGTCGAAGTTCGGCGGCTGGTACCTCACGACCCTGGGGGGGTTCCCGGTGTCGCGCGGCGCGGCGGACCGCGAGGCGATGCGCGCCGCGCAGGCGGTGCTCGAGCGGGGCGAACCGCTCGTCATGTTCCCCGAGGGCACCCGCCAGTTCGGAGCGGTCGTCGAGCCGGAGAACATGAAGGACGGCCCGGCGTTCCTGGCCTGCCGCACCGGGGCACCGGTCGTGCCGATGGGCCTGGCCGGCACCGAGGGCGCCATGCCCAAGGGCGCCAAGATGGTGCGCCCGGTGAAGATCGTGGTCGTCGTCCGCCCACCGATCTACCCGCCGCCCCGCACCGAGAGCGGCCGCGTCTCGCGCCGAGCCATCCGCGAGCTCACCGAGCAGGTCCGCGAGGAGATCCAGCTCGCCTTCGACGAGGCCCGAGAGATCGCCGGCCACCCCGACGGATACTGAGGGTTTCGGGCTCACTCGTTCTGCTTCGCTCCACTCCGTTCGCCCGAGTTCTCTGGTAGGGCGGCTTCGTACACGGGCCAGCGTCACCGACGCGATTATGTACCGACGATGATACCGATCTGGTACCATCTCGTCGTGGCTACCAACCTTCGACTCCGACCGGATGCCGAGGAGGCGGTCCGGCGTGAAGCGCAACGCATCGGACGCTCCCAACAGGACGTGATCCGCGACGCCATCGACCGGTACCTCGGCCTGTCCGCGTCGAGCGTCGAACATGGCGAGCTGGACGTCCTGATCGCCACAGGCGGGGTCCGCCGGCCCCGCATCCCCTACCGGAAGGCGATGGATCGTCTCGTCTTGCCGGACGGTACGACCAGTGCGGATCTGCTCGACCGAGACGACCGGATCTGAATGCGGATCTACGCCGACAGCAGCGCGCTGATCAAACGAGCGGTCGCGGAAGCGGAGTCCGATGCCCTCGAAGCGACGTTCGACGAGCACGTTGCCGGCGATGCTGCCATCGTCGCCTCGTCGCTGGCTTGGGTCGAGGTCAGCCGTGCCCTGCGCACGTTGGCCGGTCGCGGCATCCACGGCGACGAGCACATCGCCGAGGCGATCGACGTGGCACTGTCCGGCGTGGCCGAGCGCCCCCTCACCGACGATGTCATCAGCCTGGCGCGCCGAGTTGCCCCGCCGGTGCTCCGAACCCTCGACGCGATCCACCTCGCCACTGCCATCCTGCTCGACGTCGACCTGGTCCTCACCTACGACGACCGGCTCACCGACGCCTGTCGGCACAACGGGCTGGCCACCTCCGCTCCCGGGCAATAGGGGCCACCCGCGCGCTACAGCGAGCTGAGGGTGGTGCTGGCGCTGACTGCTCGGTCGTTGACCGCGGGGCGGTCCCCGATGTCGCCGCCGACGGCAAGGGTGGCGAACAGGTCGATGGCGGCGAGGAGGTCCCGGAGGTTGCGGGGCGGGGGGAAGTACTCGTCCTCGTCGGTGAAGCGAACCTCTTCGATGCCCTCGGTCGGGGCCAGCCTGGCGAGCACGGCGTCGACGACCTCGTCGGGGGCGGATGCTCCGGCCGTGACGCCGACGATGCCGTGCAGGTCGTCGGGGAGCTCGTCGGGTCCGTTGATGCGGTAGACCCGCTCGCACCCCGCGGCCCGCGCCAGGCTCTCGAGCGCCCGGGTGTTCGAGGAGTTCGAGGAGCCGATCACCACGATGGCGTCGGAGCGAGGTGCGATCTCGAGCAGCGCCGACTGGCGGTTGGTGGTCGCGAAGCAGAGGTCGGATCGCCCCGGCATCCACAGCTCGGGGAAGCGATCCTTGGTGGCATCGGCCACCGAGGACCAGTCGCGATGGCTGAGCGTGGTCTGGGCGAGGAGCGCCACGGGCTGGTCGAAGGAGGGGAGTGCTCGGACCTCGTCGACGGTCTCGACCCGGTGGATGGCCTCGGGGGCCACCGCCATGGTGCCGACGGCCTCCTCGTGGCCCTCGTGGCCGATGTAGACGATCTGGTAGCCCTTGCCGGCGCGCACCTTGACCTCGTGGTGGACCTTGGTGACCAGGGGGCAGACGGCGTCGACCACGTAGCCGCCCGCCTCGCGGGCCGCGGCCACCACGTCGGGGGCCGATCCGTGGGCCGACAGCATGATGGGCCTGCCTTCGGGCACCTCGGCGATGTCGTCGACGAAGACGACGCCGAGGTCCTCGAAGCGCTCCACGACCGACTGGTTGTGCACGATCTCGTGGTAGCAGTACACCGGTGGCTCGAAGGCCCGGACCATCCAGGCGAGGGCCTTGATGGCCATCTCGACGCCGGCGCAGAAGCCGCGCGGGGCAGCGAGCAGCACCTGGTCGACCCCCGTGATGGGCTCCTGATCGGTCACGGTCACGGTCCCGACCTTATCGGCGGCGCTCCCACGACCGGGCCGGCCGGAACCGTGGATCGGGGGCCGGAGTGGTCCAGCCGGTAGCGTGGACCCCTCATGTCCGCCCCCCGAGTCCTCTCGATCGTGCCGGATTCGCCGGCCGAGGCGGCCGGGCTGCTGCCCGGCGACGAGATCGTCGCGCTCAACGGCGAGGCGCCCCGCGATATCATCCGCTACCAGGTCCTCACCGACGAGCCCGAGCTCGCCGTCGTGGTCGACCGGGGCGGCCTGCTCCTCGAGCTCGACATCGAGAAGGCCGCGGGCGAGCCGCTCGGCGCCGAGGTGCACTCGGCGCTGTTCGACCAGCTCCGCACGTGCGACAACCACTGCGAGTTCTGCTTCATCTACCAACTGCCCCCGGGGCTCCGCAAGAGCCTCTACCTCAAGGACGACGACTACCGCCTGTCGTTCCTCTACGGGAACTTCACCACCCTCACCCGATTCACCGAGCTCGACCTCGAGCGGGTCGTCACCGAGCGGCTCTCACCCATCAACGTGAGCATCCACGCCACCGACCCCGAGGTGCGCGACCTCATGCTGCGCAACCGCCGGGGCGGTCCCAGCCTTCGCTGGCTGCGGGCGCTGCTCGACCACGACATCGAGATCCACGGGCAACTGGTCGTGTGCCCCGACCGCAACGACGGCGCCATCCTCGACGACACGCTGGCGGGCATCCTCGAGCGGTTCCCCGACCTGGCGTCGGTCTGCGTCGTGCCGCTCGGCGTGTCGCGCTACAACACCGAGGCCGCCATGCGTCCGCACACCCGGGCCGAGGCCCGGCACGTCGTCGACCTGGTGGAGGAGTGGCAGGAGATCTTCCGGTCCACCATCGGCCACCGGCTGGTGTACGCCTCGGACGAGTACTACCTCCTGGCCGATCGGCCGTTCCCACCCGCCGAGGTGTACGGCGAGTTCCCCATGCACGAGGACGGCGTCGGGATGGCCCGCAGCTTCGAGCTGGAGTTCACCGGCCAGGCGGCCGAGGGCGTGGGCCCGCGCCCCGGGTTCTTCGCCTGGGTCGACGGCGCCCCCGCCGACGGCTACCGCTCGCCCCGCTCCGCCGGAGCGGCGTGCGGCCCGGACCTGGCGGCGGGTTCGAGCCCCGTGGCGCTCCGCCCGAGTCGCTCGGCACCGGTGGGCATCCTCACCGGTCCCTACGGCGCCCGGGTGCTTCGGCCCCTCGTCGCCGACGTCGGTCGCGACGACGTGCGGGTCATCGAGGTGCCCAACGAGTTCTTCGGCGGCAACACCGGTGTCGCCGGGCTGATGGTCGGCGCCGATGTCGCCCGCGTGCTCGCCGACGAGCCCGAGGGCCACCGCTACCTGCTGCCCGACGTGTGCCTCACCCAGGGGCGCTTCCTCGACGGCACCAGCCCCGACGACCTGCCCCGGCCGGTCGAGATCATCGCCACCGACGGCATCGCGCTGCGATCCGTCCTGTGATTCGCTTGTACGGTCCGAGCGGCGCGCGACGAACGGTTCGTTCGATCCTCGCTCCGCTCCGGTCGAACAGTCCACGACCTCTTGGGTCGGCACGCCTGACGGCGCACCTCCTCGAACGCATGAAAGTCGCCGCATGACCACCACGCCCCTGACCGCCTCCGGGCGTCCCACCGTCGCCGTCGTCGGACGACCCAACGTGGGCAAGTCGACCCTGTTCAACCGGATCGTCGGGCGTCGTCTCGCCATCGTCGAGGAGAAGCCCGGCGTCACCCGGGACCGCAAGGAGGTCGAGGCCGACTGGCTCGGTCGCCAGTTCACGCTGATCGACACCGGGGGGTGGATGCCCGGCGGCTCGGCGCTCGACGAGAAGGTCAGCCGACAGAGCGAGAAGGCCATGGAGGAGGCGAGCGTCGTGCTCTTCGTGGTGGACGCCAACACCGGCGTGATGGACGAGGAACGCCAGATCGCCCGGCGTCTCCAGAAGATCGACACGCCGGTCCTGGTCGTGGTCAACAAGGTGGACGACGCCAACCGCGAGAACGCCATCTGGGACTTCATGAGCCTCGGTCTGGGCACGCCCGTCGCGGTCAGCGCGCTGCACGGCCGGGCGACCGGCGACCTGCTCGACGAGGTCATCGCCCACTTCCCGGACTCCGACGACGATGTCGACGAACCGGTGGAGGACGATCCCGACAAGGTCTTCTCGATCGCCATCGTCGGCCGGCCCAACGTGGGCAAGTCGACCCTGTTCAACCGACTCACCGGCGACGACCGAGCGGTCGTGCACGACATGGCGGGCACCACCCGCGACTCCATCGACACCATCGTCGAGACCGAGGACGGTCCGGTCCGCTTCGTCGACACCGCCGGCATGCGACGCAAGACCAAGGTCGACTCGGGCACCGAGTACTACTCGGTCGTGCGGGCGTTGCAGTCCATCGACAGCGCCGATGTGGCGCTGCTCGTCATCGACGCCACCGAGGGCGTCACCCACCAGGACCAGCGGCTCGCCGAGCGGGTCGATGCCGGCGGGTGCCCGATCGTGGTGGTGCTCAACAAGTGGGAGCTCCTCGGCGCCGAGCAGCGCGCCGAGCTGTCGTTCCAGGTCGAACGCCAGCTGTACTTCGTGGGCGACGCCCCCGTGCTCAAGATCAGCGCCCTCACCGGCAAGGGCGTGTCGAAGCTGCTGCCGACGCTCGAGGGCACCATCGACGACTACTCGCGTCGGGTGCCCACCCGCCAGGTGAACGACGTGCTGAAGCTCGCCCAGGCCTCGCAGCCCGCGCCGCACGGCGGACGCATCCTGTACGCCACCCAGGGCGCCACCGATCCGCCCACGT
Source organism: uncultured Rhabdothermincola sp. (assembly GCA_964525005.1). Classification (GTDB taxonomy): domain Bacteria; phylum Actinomycetota; class Acidimicrobiia; order Acidimicrobiales; family Acidimicrobilacustridaceae; genus CAZALT01. The sequence continues at coordinate 26,894 of CAZGEF010000014.1, read as the reverse complement.
TCACGCTCTTCGTGAACCGTGAGCTGCCGCACACCTACCTGCGCTACATCGAGCGACGCATCCGCGAGGACCTCGACTTCGGCAGCACGCCGATCAAGCTGCGGGTCCGCAAGCGGAGTTAGCTTCGGGCTCGGTCAGCTCGGTCGCTCCGCTCCCTTGCTGACCTCCCCCGAGCTCTCTGGAGGGGCGCCTTCGTCGCTGTCTTGTTGGACTCGTCGGAGCAAGCTCCTCCTCGACAGCGAGGGCAAGGCCCCTCCAGCTCCCCGCTATGGGGGCTGTCGCCCCTGGACCCTGCTCCTCGAGCTCGATGGCCGAGTCGGTCGGAGGGGGTTTCGGGGTGTCGTCACAGGGGCAGGGGTAGGATCGCGGGGTCATGGACCAGGTCATCTTGGCCATCGTGTCGCTGGGATGCCTGGCGGCGGCCGTCGTGTGGGGTCGTTCGGCCCGCTACCGCCAGAAGCTGCTCCGGCGGCTCGAGCGGGAGTCCGGCGACGCCGACGTCAAGGCGCTCGCACGGTCCGACTTCCGCAAGGACCTCCACACGACGGTCCTGTACTCGGTGCTCGCGCTCGACACCGCCGTCGCGTCGCTGTACCCCGAGAGCAGCGCGATCCTGCTCATCCTCGTCGGCGTCCCGGTCGCCCTGTCGCTGGTGTTCGGGCGGAACTTCGTCAAGGAGGCGCGCATCGAGCACAGCCGCTCCGAGCTCGAGCGGCGTGCGCAGGAGGTGCTGGTGCAGGAGGAGCTCGCGCCTCGCCGGTGGGCGGCCCGGCTGGCGCCCGAGGATCTTCCCGAGTACGAGGGGTTCGAGGTCGGCCACGTCTACCAGGCGGGATCGGGTCTCATGGCGGGCGACTTCTACGACGTGTTCCGACCGTCCCCCGGCCGCATCGCCGCGGTCATCGGCGATGTGGCCGGTCATGGCATCGACCCGGCCATCACCGCCTTCCAGGCCAAGTACCTCCTGCGGGTGTTCCTCCGCCAGTACCGGGATCCGGCCCAGGCGCTCGAGGAGCTGAACACGCAGATGTCGGCCATGGGCCGGCCCGAGGAGTTCATCTCCCTGTGCGTGGTCGTGTTCGACCCGCAGGCCGAGACGCTGCGCTACGCCTCGGCCGGGCACCCCGCCGCCTTCGTGTGGCACGAGCGAGCCGTGCGGCCGCTCCGGGCGACCGGCCCGCTGCTGATGCTGGACCCGGGTGCCGACTACGTGAGCCACGAGATCCGCCTGGAGCCGGACGATGTCGTCCTCGCGTACACCGACGGCCTGTCCGAGGTGCGCAACGGGGGCCAGCTGTTCGGGGAGGAGCGGGTGGCCAACGCCCTGCGGCGTGATCCGGGCCAGGCCCCCGACGTGCTCTGCAAGTCGCTCCTCGAGGTGGCGCGCGACTTCTCGAGCGGACCGATCAACGACGACGTGGCGATCCTCGCCATCCGGAAGACCTGAACGTGGCGGATCGCCCGATCTCGCAGGCCCTCGGGCGCGCCCGCGCTGGCAACCTGGCCAGGGGCCGAGCCAAGCTCGAGGCGCAGGGCAAGCGGTTCGTGCGCGATCGCATCGAGCTGCTGGTCGATCCCGGCACCTTCGTCGAGGACGGGTTGTTGGCCAACGCCCTGGCCACCGACCTCCCCGCCGACGGCGTGGTCACGGGTGCCGCCGACGTCGAGGGCCGTCCCGTGCTGATCGTCGCCAACGACCCGACGGTCAAGGCGGGGTCGTGGGGTGCGAGGACGGTCGAGAAGATCGTCCGCCTCACGGAGCGGGCCATCCGAGACGAGCTGCCGGTCTTCTGGCTCATCGACTCGGCGGGCGCCCGCATCACCGACCAGGTCGACCTGTTCCCGGGGCCGCGGGGCGCCGGGAGGATCTTCCACAACCAGGTGAAGCTGTCGGGGAAGGTCCCGCAGATCTGCTGCCTGTTCGGTCCGTCCGCCGCCGGCGGGGCGTACATCCCCTCGTTCTGCGACATCGTGATCATGGTCGAGGGCAACGCCTCGATGTACCTGGGTTCGCCCCGCATGGCCGAGATGGTGGTGGGGGAGATCACCACCCTGGAGGAGATGGGTGGCGCCCGCATGCACGCCTCGGTGTCGGGCTGCGGCGACAACCTCGCGATCGACGACGAGGACGCCATCGATCAAGCCAAGGCGTGGTTCTCCTACTTCCCGGGATCGTGGCGCCACGATCCGCCCCGCTATCGGCCGGCGGCGCCCACGGTGCCGCTCGACGCGTCCGTGGTCCCCGCCGAGGAGTCGCGCGGCTACGACATGCACGCGGTCATCGACGGGCTACTCGACGCCGAGAGCTTCTTCGAGATCAAGGCGCTGTTCGCCCCCGAGCTGATCGTCGGGCTCGGCCGGCTCGACGGTGCACCTGTCGGGGTCGTGGCCAACAACCCGGCCCACAAGGGCGGTGTGCTGTTCGTCGACTCGGCCGACAAGGCAGCCCGGTTCATCACCTGCTGCGACGCCTTCAACATCCCGTTGCTGTTCCTGGCCGACGTCCCCGGCTTCATGATCGGCGTCGGAGTCGAACGGCAGGGCATTATCCGCCACGGGGCCAAGATGATCACCGCCGTGTCCGAGGCGACGGTCCCGAAGATCTCGGTGATCGTGCGCAAGGCCTACGGCGCCGGGCTCTACGCCATGGCGGGGCCCGCGTTCGAGCCGGTGGCCACCCTCGCCCTACCCACCGCCAAGGTCGCGGTGATGGGTCCTGAGGCCGCAGTCAACGCCGTGTTCGCCAACCGGATCGCGGCGATCGACGATCCCGCCGAGCGCGCCGCGTTCGTCGCCGAGCAGCGCGCGATCTACGAGACCGACGTCGATCTGCTCCGGCTCGCGTCCGAGCTCGTGGTCGACGCGGTCGTCCAGTTCGAAGATCTTCGCGTCGAGCTGCTACGACGGTTCCACACCGCCGCCGGTCGCGATCGCTTCTTCAGCGAACGCCGCCACGGCGTACCCCCCGTCTGATCGAGAGCCCCGACGCCATGCCCTGGTGCGACGAGTGCAGCAAGTTCTGGAGCCCCAACACGCTTCCCCCGGAAGGAACGTGCCCGACGTGTGGCCGGGTGATAGCCGACCCGCCGAGCACGAAGATCCCGTGGCACTTCTGGATCCTGGTCGCCGCTGCGGTGCTCTACCTGGGTTGGCGCCTGATCCAGGGCGTCGAGTGGCTCTTCACCCGCTGACGGACACAGCGAAACGGGGTCGTCGCCGACCGTGAATTTGGGCGACCACCGCGACCCGGTAAGGTGGCGAGCCGGCAACGGGCTATGGCGCAGCTTGGTTAGCGCGTCGGTCTGGGGGACCGAAGGTCGTGGGTTCGAATCCCGCTAGCCCGACCAACAGCAAGAGCAGGTCAGGGGCCCTTCCCGGAGCGATCCGGAGGGGCCTCTCTTGCGTCTCGGGCCGACCATGGCACATTCATGGCACATCGGCTCGTTCTGGACGGGAGAGATCAGCCGTCGCGGTAGCTGGACAGCCAGGCCGGCTCGACGTCGGGCGCCGGCTCGTAGGGGTAGGTCTGCTCGAAGGCGGCGGCGTCGAACGGGGGGAACTCGCCGAGGAAGGTCGCCTCGAAGGCGAGCTCGACGCCGGTCTCGGCCGCGGCCCGGGCACGGATCGCGTTGGCGACCTGCCACACGTCGTTGGCGGTGGCGCCGGGACGGGTGACCAGGGCCAGCACGTGCTTGGTCGACGTGGCGACCGGTCCCCACCGGTCGCCCGGATGGAACCCGGCGGCGCGCAGCACGTGGGCGGCGGGGATGCGGGTGCGTTCGGGCGGCACGGCTCCGTGGCCCTCGAGGTAGTGCACCGCGAGCCCCAGGGTCTCGAAGCGCGCGGCGAGGGCGACCGCGAGGTCGGTGGGCACGGTGGGGTTGATGAAGAACGACCCGACGCTGCGCGCATCGGCATCGCGGGGATCGAGGAGCATCGACTTGGCTCGGCGGGTGTCGAGCACGGCCCGTCGCCGGGCAGCGACGTCGGTGGGCGACGCCCCGCTGTGGGCGAAGTGGCGCTCGATGTCGACGTAGGTCGACGGGCGTGGCGGCGCGACGTCGGTCGAGTGGAGCCGGAGGTGGACCCGGGTCACGACGAACCGATCGCGCCACGCGTCCTTGAAGTTGCTGTGGCGGAAGCCGAACCCGATCTCCTCGGCATCGATCGACGAGGCGGCCCGGTCGCGGCGGTCGATGACCTCGACGCGGCTGATCACATCGGCGACCTGCTGGCCGTAGGCCCCGATGTTCTGGATGGGGCTGGCACCGACCGAGCCGGGGATGCCGCTCATGAGCTCGATCCCCGTGAGCCCCCGGGCCACGCTCGCGGCGACGAGGTCGTCCCATTCGACGCCCGCGTCGACGGCGACCTCGACGGTCCCGTCGGAGCGGGCGTGCCACGACGACGCCCCACCCGTGACGCGCAGCACCGTGCCGGCGAAGCCGTCGTCCGAGACGATGACGTTGGTGCCACCGCCGAGCACGAGCAGCGCTGCCGGATCGGCCGGACGACCCGGACCGGCGGGATCGGTGGTGGCGACGCGGTCGAGGGCGGCGGCGATGTCGTCGGGTCCACCGGCCGACACCAGCGTCGAAGCCGGTCCACCCACGCGCAACGAGGTGAGGTCGGCGAGCAGCGCGGGGGAGGCGCCGCCGGTGGTGGTCGGGAGGTCGGCCATGCGGGCACGAGGGTAGCGCCGGCCGTGGAGGGTCTCGGTGTGGCCCATCGCCCGCGGAATCGCCGTTCGATCGGCTGACGACCGTGTCAGCAGACGTCCCCAGGCGTAGGCTTCCCCGTACCGGACGCACCACCAGGGGGACCACCGTGAGCACGACCGAACGGCCTGTCGAGCTGCCCACCGACCGACGCGACGAGCTACCGACCCGACCGCGTGCCGATGTCGGCATGAACGAGGCCACGATCGCCGACCAGGACGCCGATCGCCAGCGCCTCACGTTCTTCGGGACCGGCGGGGAGGGGGAGCTGTTCGAGACCGAGACCATGTCGTTCCCCGAGTTCCCCGAGGGGATCCCCGAGACGCTCGAGGCCGAGGGCATCGACATCTCGCCGCTCGCGGTGGGCAACGACACCACCGTGCTGTTCAAGGGCAAGGGGCCCGACGGGCTGAGCCTGGCGTCGGCCTGGTTCGCCCCGAACTTCCTGCTGCCGCGCCACAGCCACGACAGCGACTGCCTGTACTACATCGTGCGCGGCACGATCACGATGGGTTCGCGCACCCTCGGCGCCGGCGAAGGCTTCTACATCAACGCCGACGGGCCGTACGCCTACCAGGCGGGCCCCGACGGGGCCGAGGTGCTCGAGTTCCGCCGCGAGACCTCGTTCGACATGAAGATCTACGAGCGCAACGTCGACCGGTGGCGGGTCATCGCGGATGTCGGTGCGGCCAACGCCGAGAGCTGGGCGGCGCTGCGCGCCGAGCGCGACGCCTCGAAGCCCACCGACGCCTGACCGCCCTTCTGCCCCAAGGGGTTCCTGGCGCCGGTCATTAGACGCCAGATGTCGCGTGGCATGTCGCCGACGACCGGCAATCCGGCAGCGGTGCCTCGCCCCCGCTCTGGCCGCTCTGACGCTCAGAGCGTGGCGAACCAGCGGAGCTCGAGCTCGCTCGGCGTCTTCCAGTCGGTCATCGCATGCCAGTAGGTCCGCGCGTCGGCCGCTCGTCCCGCGTCGCGCAGCGCCGTGAGGTAGGCCTGCCGGAAGAGGTCGTCCTGGGCGTCGCTGCCCCCGACCGCGGGCATGGCCGACAGCAGGCCGTCGAGCGCCGTCGCGCACGTGACGGCGTCGCCGCGGCCGTGCGCGGCGCTCGCCTCGACGACGGCGCGACCGACGGGCTGCCACACGCGTCGGGCCTCGTCGTCGGTGGCGTCGGTGCGGGCGGTGACCGTCCGGAGGAGCGCGTCGAGGGCGTCGTGCCGGTCGGCCCGGGCCAGGCAGTAGGCGTGGTGCGCGCTCAGGAACGGCATGAAGCACTCCTCGACGCGGGCCTCGACGTGGTCGGCGACATCGGCCCACGTGGCGTCGTCCACCGACCAGCCGCCCATCTCGATGCGCCAGAGCAGGGAGATGGCGTCGATCTGCTCGCCGGGCGAGTCGGGCACCACAGCCCACACGTGGTCGCCGAAGAGGGCGCGGGCGGCGGCATCGTCGAGCAGGTCGAGGTGGACCAGCGCGAGGTGCCAGGCGTTGTGGCAGTGGATGACCCGCCCGGCGGCCTGCCACGACGAGAGCTTGGGGGCGAGGCGGGCGAGGACGTCGGGTCCGTCACCCCGGGTGATGAGGGCGTGGGCGAGGGCGTGGTCGGCCCAGGGCACGTCGGGGTCGATCGCCGCTGTCTCGTCGACGAGCTCGATCGCCCGGTCGATCCGGCCTGTCAGCTCGTGAGCGAAGGCCCACGCCGCGAGGAAGTCGGGATCGGTGCGGTTCGGCGCGCTGATCGAGTCGAGGTGGGCCAGGAAGCGGGGGCCCGAGTGCTGCTGGCCGCAGATGTAGTAGAGGAACTCCAGCGCCTTGACCGCGGCGATGTCGGTGGGCCACCGGTTCGTCAGCGACTCCAGCGCGTTGGCCGCGGCGTCGAAGCGCTTCGACCACCACAGCTCGCAGGCCGCCAGCAGCGCCCGCTCCCGCTCGTCCATCGTCGCTTCGAGGGCGACGGCCCGGTCGAGGTAGGTGCGGGCGCTCGCCTGGGCGTCGTCGGTCTGGGCGTAGAGCCACAACATGGCTGCCGAGGTCTGGATGAGGGGGACGTCGGGGTACCGGTCGGCATCGGCGAGGACGTCCTCGACACCGGGTCGGATGCGGGCGAGCAGATCGGTGAACCGGTCGATGGCCGCTGCGGCGTCGGCGTCGCCGGTCACGTGGAGTCCCCGGGCGGTGGTAGCCATCGGCGCAGGTTGGCACAGCTGGCGCGGCGGGTGGGCGCGAACGGCACGGCGGGCGTGGCGGGCGTGGCGGCCGGCACCCGCGCCGGCACCCGCGCCGGTGGCCGCGCCGGTGGCCGCGCCGGTGGCCGTTGACCCGCTCTCCCGAACTGGCTGGCCAAGTCCGTCGTATGCGACGGGTTCTCCCAGCCAGTTCGCAGGAGAGGGGCGTAGCCCGAGGGGCGCGGCGCGAGCGCGGGCCGGGTTCAGGCGTTCTTGATGGCCGAGACGTCGAAGGTCAGCTTGACCTTCTCGCCGACCAGCACCCCGCCGGTCTCGAGCGGCGCGTTCCACTCGACGCCCCAGTCCTTGCGGTTGACGTCGACCTCGCCCTCGAAGCCGATGCGCTGGTTGCCGAACGGATCGGTGGCCACGCCCGTGAGCTCGAACTGGATCGTGACGGGCTTGGTGACGTCCTTGATGGTGAGGTCGCCGGTGAGGTTCACGTCGTCGCCGTCGACCGACACGGCGGTCGAGACGAACGCGATGGTTGGGTACTGGTCCATGGCGAAGAAGTCGTTGGAGCGCAGGTGCCCGTCGCGGTCCGCGTTGCGGGTGTCGATGCTGGCCGCCTGGATCGTGACCTGGGCGCTCGATGCCGACGGGTTGTCGCCGTCGATCTCGATGGTGCCCTCGAACTCGTTGAAGGCGCCCCGGACCTTGGTGACCATGGCGTGGCGGGCCACGAAGCCGATCGTGGTGTGGGACGGGTCGAGGGTGTAGGTGCCGGTCAGGGTGTTGTGGTCGGTCGTCGTGCTCATCGGGGGCTCCTGGGTAACTGGTTGATCTGTCAACTGCGAGTGTGCCCCCATATCGGTGATATGTCAACCATTTGCTGGTAGGGTCCGATCCATGGCCACGAGAGGCACGACCAGCCCGAAGCGGGGACGTACCGAGGCGGAAGATCCGCCCGGCAGCCGTGACGAGATCCACTGGCTCGACGACCAGGAGAGCCTCGCCTGGCGTGGGTACCTCCGGGCGCACGGCGTGCTCACAGCCCGCCTCAACCGCCAGCTCCAACAGGGCTCCGATCTCTCCCATGCCGACTACGGCGTGCTGGTGTTCCTCTCGGAGGCTCCCGACCACCGGTGCCGGCCGTTCGAGCTGGCCGAATCGCTCCAGTGGGAGAAGAGCCGGCTGTCCCACCACCTCAAGCGGATGGCATCGCGGGGGCTGGTCGAGCGGACCGAGTGCCCCTCGGATGCCCGCGGGTCGTTCATCGCCATCACCGAGGGTGGTATGGCCGCCATCTCGGATGCCGCGCCCCGCCACGTCGCCGACGTGAGGCGGTACTTCGCTGACGTGCTCGATGTCGAGCAGATCGCCGCGCTGATCGGCATCAACGAGGCCATCCTCGCCGCGGTCGACGCCGACGGGGCCTGATCACCGACACTTACCGATCGGTCAGCCGGTCAGCCGGTCAGCCGGTCAGTCGGTCAGGTCGGGATCGGAGAGGGCGGTGGCGATGGCGACCATGGCCTCGGTGATCGTCGTGACGTCGTCGTGGGTCGAGACATAGGGGGGCATGGTGTAGAGCAGGCGGCCGAAGGGGCGCAGCCACACGCCGTGGTCGAGCCCCACCACCTGAGCCCGGGCGAGGTCGATGTCGTCGCGCATCTCGACCACGCCGATGGCGCCGAGCACCCGCACGTCGGCCACGGCGTCGAGCGGTCGGGCCGCCTCGAGCTCGTGGCGCAGCACCGACTCGATGCGCGCCACCTGACCGTGCCAGTCGCCGACCTGGAGCAGGTGGATCGACGCCAAGGCCACCGAGCAAGCCAGGGCGTTGCCCATGAACGTCGGTCCGTGCATCAGGGCACCACCCGGGCCCGTGGAGATGGCGGTCGCGATCTCGTCGGTGCACAGCGTCGCGGCGAGCGAGAGATAGCCGCCGGTGAGCGCCTTGCCCACGCACAAGATGTCCGGGGAGATCCCGGCGTGCTCGCAGGCGAAGAGCCGCCCCGTCCGGCCGAATCCCGTGGCGATCTCATCGGCGATGAGCAGGACGCCGTGCTCGTCGCACAGGCGCCGGACGGCACGGAGGTAGTCGGGCGAGTAGAAGCGCATCCCGCCGGTGCCCTGCACGACGGGTTCGACGATGACGGCGGCGATCTCGTCGCGGTGGGCGACCATCAGCTGCTCGAGCTCGGCGATGTCCGCCTCGGTGAAGACCTCGCCGAAGGCGGGGGTGGGCGCGGGCGCGAACAGCTGCCGGGGGAGGACCGAGTCGAAGAGGTGGTGCATCCCCGTGACCGGATCGCACACCGACATCGCCATGAAGGTGTCGCCGTGGTAGCCCGAGCGGACGGTCAGCAGCCGGCGCCGCGGCGACGCGTGGCGGGCGAGCGAGTGCTGCAACGCCATCTTGATGGCGACCTCGACGGCGATCGATCCCGAGTCGCTGAAGAACACGCGGTCGAGCCCGGGTGGGGTGATCCGGCACAGGGTCTGCGCGAGATCGACGGCGGGGCGATGGGTGATGCCACCGAACATGACGTGGGCCATGTCGCCGATCTGGCGGTTGACGGCCTCGTCGAGGACGGCGTGGTGATAGCCGTGGATCGCCGACCACCACGACGACATGGCGTCGACCACCTCGCGTCCGTCGGCCAGGCCGAGGCGAACGCCGTGGGCGTGGTCGACCACGATGGGGTCGAGCGCGGCGGGGGCCGCCGCGTAGGGGTGCCAGACATGGGCACGATCCGCGGCGAGGAGCGGGTCGGGGTCCGGTGACCCGTCGGTGGTCATGGGGCCACTTTGGCCGCTGGCCGCCCGGGGGAGAAACCGGGACCGTGACCCCTGGCGGCATCGTGCCCTGCCATTCCGGCATCAGGCGCCCGATGCCGCGGAGGAGGGGCGCTCGTGTCGCCGGTCATCGGTGCTGTCGCCCCGACGGCCCGGCGGCTGTCGCCCCGACGGGCCGGGTCGCGATCCGGGTGGGTCGGCGGTAGCGTTCGGCCATGACCGCAACGGACGTCTCCGAGTCGGACCCCACCGCGTCGGACCCCACCGCGTCGGACCTTGCGGCAGCCGATGTCGCGTGGGACCTCGAGCCGCTGCTCGGTGGATCGACGCTCGACGAGCTGCTCGACGACGCCGACGCTGTCGTGTCCACCCTCGAAGCGGCTCGTGGGCGCATCGCCGAGATGTCGCCCGACGAGCTCCTCGCCTTCGAGACGTCGCTCGCCGCGCTCCAGGAGCTCATCGGTCGGGCCGGCAACTACGCGTCGCTGCGGTACTCGGTCGACGTCACCGACGAGCAGCGGGGGCGCGACCTGCAGAAGGTCGAGGAGCGGGGGACCGCCATCGGCAACCGGCTCATCTTCTTCGAGCTCGAGTGGGCCGCGCTGCCCGACGAGCGGGTCGAGGAGGTCCTGGCCGACCCGCGCCTCGACTTCTGCGCCCACTCGCTGCGCTCTGCCCGGCGCTACCGCGATCACCTGCTCACCGAGCCCGAGGAGAAGGTCCTGGCCGAGAAGCGGGTGAGCGGTGCGTCGGCGTGGTCGCGTCTCTTCGACGAGCAGACCTCGCACATCACGGTGCAGCTCGCCGATCCCGGCACGACCGAGACCCGCGACGCGCCCCTCGAGGAAGGGCTCAGCCGGCTGAGCAGCGCGGATCGCGACGTGCGTCGCCAGGCGCAGCAGGCGGTCACCGACGGGCTCGCTCCGGGGCTGCGCACCCGGGCCTTCATCTACAACACGCTGCTCGCCGACAAGTCCACCGACGACCGGCTCCGCGGCTACCCCACGTGGATCTCGTCGCGGAACCTGTCGAACGAGGCCAGCGACGCCTCGGTCGACGCGCTGATCGAGGCCGTCGTCGGCCGGTACGGCATCGCCCGTCGGTGGTACCGGCTCAAGGCCGAGATCCTCGGGCTGGACCAGCTCGCTGACTACGACCGCATGGCGTCGGTGTCCGAGTCGGAGGCCACCATGGGGTGGGCCGAGGCGCGCGACCTGGTGCTCGACACCTACACCGAGTTCAGCCCGGTGATGGGCGACGCGGCGCAGCTGTTCTTCGACGGCAACTGGATCGACGCCCCGGTGCGCCCGGCCAAGCGGCCCGGTGCCTTCTGCGCCTACACCGTTCCCTCCCACCACCCGTACCTGCTCCTCAACTGGACCGGCAAGCCGAGCGATGCCCTCACGCTCGCCCACGAGATGGGCCACGGACTGCACGCCTACCTGGCCCGCGACCGTGGCGTGTTCCACCAGTCGACGCCGCTGACCCTGGCCGAGACGGCGTCGGTGTTCGGCGAGACGCTCACCTTCGGTCGGCTGCTCGATGCCACCGCCGATCCGGACGACCGCCTCGACCTGCTGGCCCGCTCGGTGGAGGGTGCCATCGCCACCGTGTTCCGCCAGATCGCCATGAACCGCTTCGAGGACGCAGCGCACACCGAGCGCCGGGCCGAGGGCGAGCTGGGCGTCGACCGCTTCGGCGAGCTGTGGTCGCAGACCCAGCGCGACCTGCTCGGCGACGCCGTCGAGGTCACGGACAACTACGCGAGCTGGTGGAGCTACGTGCCCCACTTCATCGGCTCACCGGGCTACGTGTACGCCTACGCCTACGGTCAGCTGCTCGCGCTGTCGGTGTACCGCCGCTACCAGGAGCGAGGTCAGGCGTTCGTGTCGGCGTACCTCGAGCTGTTGTCGGCGGGTGGGTCGCTGCCGCCCGAGGAGCTGGGCCGGATCGTCGACTGCGACCTCGAGGACCCCGCCTTCTGGGCCGCCGGCCTCGAGCTGATCGACGAGCAGGTCACCGCCGCCGAGGAGGCGGCCCGCGCCGCGGGCCGCCTCCCGAGCTGACCGGACCGTTCAGTCGAGCGTGGATGCGGGGATCTGCCCCATGCGGCCGGCGTTGAAGTCCTCGATGGCCTCGAGGATCTGCTCGCGGGTGTTCATGAGGAACGGGCCGTAGTGGGCGATGGGCTCGCGGATCGGCAGCCCGCCGAGCAGCAGCACCTCGAGCTCGGGGGAGTCGCCTGCTGCGTCAGATGAGGGCTGGGTGTCGGCCGCGGCGATCACCACGGCGTCGCCCGGGCCGAAGACGACGAGCTCGTGGCTCTCGACGGGGCGTCGCTCGTCACCGGCGTAGCCGCGTCCGCTCAGCACGTAGGCGAGGGAGCTGAAGGTGGGGTTCCACGGCACGCGCACCTCGGCGCCGGGGCTGATGCTCACATGCGCGTAGGAGATGGGTGTGTGGGTCGATCCGGGGCCGTGGTGCGCACCGAGGTCTCCAGCGATGAGCCGGATGAGCGCACCGCCGTCGTGGGAGGTGAGAAGCGTCAGGTCCTCGGCCTCGATGGCCTGGTAGCGGGGCTCGGTGAACTTGAGCGCGGCGGGGAGGTTCACCCAGAGCTGCACGCCGTGGGTGCGGCCGCCCCGGCGCTTGAAGACCTCGGTCGGGACCTCGTCGTGGAGGATGCCGGATCCGGCGGTCATCCACTGGGTGTCGCCCTCGCCGATGACGCCACCGCCGCCGTGGGAGTCGTGGTGCTCCATGACCCCGTCGATCATGTAGGTGACGGTCTCGAAGCCGCGGTGGGGGTGCCACGGTGCGCCGACCGGTTCGTTGGGGCCGTACTCGACGGGCCCCATCTGGTCGAGGAGGAAGAACGGGTCGGCGACGTGGCTGTCGACGACGCCGGGGAAGGGGCGCCAGACCTCGAACCCGGCGCCTTCGACGGCGTGGTGGGCCTGGACGACGCGCTCGACGGGCCGGGCGGTGGCCTCGGGAGCGGGTCGCTCGACGCGGGGGAGCACGATGGCGTTGTCGACGGTGATGGCGGGCATGGCGTCCTCCCTCGGCCTGATCGATCGGTTCGACCAGAGTAGTTGATATCTCAACCAACGTGGAGGAGGTCCGCGGCATTCCGCCGAGACTCGGGCAGGTCGCCCGGCGGTCTTCTCCCACCTCCCACCTCTCACCTCGCATCCAGTTCGGGTTGGGATGGCGCCGGACTGGGAGATGAGCGGTCAGACTGTGCCGATGTCGAGGAAGGTCCTCACCGGACAACCGATCCTGACGCCCCTCGTGCAGGACCGGTGGCTCCCGGCGGTCTTCAGCCTCGTCCCGGAGGGAGCATCGCGTCGTCGACCGTCCGATGTGGTGCGCATCGTGGCCGCGATCGGCGTCGTGGTGCTCGCGGTGGGCGGGACGACGTGGCTGACCGCGGGCCAGAGTTGGTTCGGAGCAGGGGTCGACGCGGTGCCCCGCGACCTGCGCTGGCTGCTCGCCGTCGCCGGACCGGGCCTGCTCACGGTCGCTGTCGTGGTCGTCCTGGTCTCGGCGGTGGTGGCCCGACGCCTCGGGCTCGGTCTGGCCCTCTTCGGGGCCGGCCTCGCCGCCGCGGTCCTCTCCCTGGCACTCGACGAGGTGTTCGGCGATCGCTACTACCAGGACCTGGTCGACGCGGGCATCGACACGACAGCCTTCGAGCACCGGTTCCCGCCCCTGCTCCTCGCCGTGACCATGGCGATGGCGTTCGCGGCCACACCCTTCCTGACCCTCCCCGCGACCCGTCTGCTGCGTGGGCTCATCGTCGTGGCTGCCGGGTGCTCGTTGGCACTGGGGCTGGGGTTCCCCGCTGCGGTCGCGGTCGCCGTCGCGGTCGGTTGGGGGTGCGCGGCGGGCGCCCACCTCGCGATCGGCTCGCCGGCAGCCACCCCGGCCCGGTCCGACATCGCCGATGCGCTGCACGCCTTCGGCCTCGCGATCGACGTCGATCACATCTCGCTCGATCCCGTCCAGCTGTGGGGCGAGACCCGCTTCGTCGCCGACGACGGCTCGTCGCCGCCGCTCCAGGTCAGCGCCATCGGCCGCGATGCCAGCGAGGCCCGGCTCCTCTCCAAGCTGATCCGCACGGTCTGGTACAAGGATTCCGGGCCGTCGATGATGCTCAGTCGGGGCCAGCAGGTCGAGCACCAGGCCTTCGTGCTGCTGCTGGCCGAGCGGGTCGACGTCGAGGTGCCCGAGCTCGTGGCGGTCGGCATCGTCGGCGAGTCCGAGAGCGCGCTGCTCGTCACCCGGCCCCCGACGGGCACGCCGCTGTCGCAGATCGGTGTCGAGCGCATCACCGACGATCTCCTGGATCGTGCCTGGCGCGTGGTCACCGCGCTCCACGGTGCACGGCTGAGCCACGGTCGGTTCAGCGCCGACGAACTGCTCGTGCGCGACGACGGGTCCCTGGCCGTCCGCGACGCGACGTCCATGACCTCGTCGGCCCCGCCGCTGCGCGTGGCTCAGGACAGCGTCGACTTCCTCGTGGCGGTCGCCGGCCTGGTGGGGGTCGACCGGGCGGTGGCCTCGGCGTCGCGGGCGCTGGACCGCGACGGGCTCGTCGAGATGATCCCGCTGGTGCAGCCGGGCGTGGTGGCCAAGCCCGTGCGCCGGTCGGTCGACAAGCCCAAGGCGCTCGTCTCGGACCTGCGCGCCGCGCTCATCGTCACCACCGGCATCGAGGAACCACCGCTCGCCGAGCTCCGGCGGGTCAGGCCGTCGACCATCGCCATGGCGGCGGGCGCGGCGCTCGGCGTGTACCTGCTCATCGGGGAGCTGGCGAGCGTCGCCGACCAGGGCAACGTGTTCAAGGACCCCAACTGGGGATGGATCGTGCTGGTCGCCGGGTTCTCGCAGCTGCCCCAGGTGGCGCAGGCGATCGGCATGTTGGGTTCGGTGGCCGCCAAGCTGCCGCTCGGCCCGGCGACCGCGGTGCAGTTCGCCAACCAGTTCACCGGGCTCGTGGGCGGGACGGTGGCCACCACGGCGCTCGTGGTCCGCTTCTTCCAGAAGCGGGGTCTGGCGGTGGCGGTCGCCATCAGCTCGGGTGTGCTCAACACGGCGGCGGCGATGGTCGCGCAGACCGTCCTGTGCGCGATCGGGCTCCTCTTCACCATCTCGGATTTCGATTTCTCGTTCGGTTCGAGCTCGTCGGGCGGGGGAGGGGGGAGCAGCGACGCCCAGGTGTTCGTCATCGTGATCCTCGTGGTGGCCGGCCTGGCCGGGATCGCCCTGGTCGTGCCGCGCCTGCGGTCACGGCTCCGCGCCGCGATCGCTCCGCAGATCCAGGCGGCGAGGGACAACTTCGACGAGATCGCCCGCACCCCGGGCAAGGCGCTCCAGCTCTTCGGGGGCAACGTGGCGTCGCAGCTGCTCTTCGCGCTGACCTTGAGCGCGGCGCTCCACGCCTACGACCAGTCGCTCCCGCTCCTCCAGATCATCGTGATCAACACGTTCGCGTCGCTGATCGGGGGCATCGCCCCGATCCCGGGTGGGATGGGGGTGATCGAAGCGGGGCTCATCGGCGGCTTCACCGCGGCGGGGATCGCCGAGGGGCCGGCCATCGCGGCGACGTTCACGGCGCGGACGTTCACCGCCTACCTGCCCCCGATCTGGGGCTGGTTCTCGCTCGACTGGCTGCGCAAGCACGACTACATCTGAAGTTGGTTGCATATGACGGCGGTGTGCGCGTGGCCCGGCCCCGAGCCGGCGCTCGCCCCGGGGCGGGCATCGTGGGGCTGACAGGGCGAGGCGCCGGGCCACGAGGATCGCCGACGAGAGACGACGGCGAACAGACCGTGACGATCTCTGACAGCCTGGCCTGGACGCATCCGCGTCCGACCCACCACCTGGAGGAACCGACGTGAGCACCCAAGACCGGTCGAGCGTGTACTACGGCCTCCCGGCGTCGAAGTACGTCGGCGAGGCGATCGACGACGGCACGTTCCCGAAGGTCGGCATGCCGGCGCGCGCCGCCTACGAGCTGATCTCGCTGGGGCTCGGGGCCGACGGCAACCCGGCGCAGAACCTCGCCACGTTCGTGACGACGTGGATGGAGCCCGAGGCCAACCAGCTCATCGCCGACGCGGCGAGCACCAACCACATCGACCACGAGGAGTACCCGATCGCCGAGCGCATCGAGGAGATCTGCGTGCGCATGCTCGCCGACCTGTGGCACGCGCCGGACATCGACGACGCGGTGGGCGTGGCGACCATCGGGTCGTCCGAGGCGATCATGCTCGGCCTGTTGGCCCACAAGTTCACGTGGCGCAACCGCCGCAAGGAGCAGGGCCTCTCCACCGACAAGCCCAACATCGTGTACGGCGCCGAGACCCACATCGTGTGGGACAAGTTCGCCCGCTACTTCGACGTCGAGCCCCGCAAGGTGCCCATGCGGCCCGACTACTTCAAGCTGCACCCCGACGACGTCGAGCCGCTGGTCGACGAGAACACGATCGCGGTGGGCGCGGTGGTCGGCACCACGTTCATCGGCGAGAGCGATCCGGTCTCCGAGCTCAACGACCTGCTCGTGCGGATCAAGGCCGAGAAGGGTTGGGACATCCCGCTCCACGTCGACGGCGCGTCGGGCGGGTTCATCGCGCCGTTCGCCCACCCCGACGAGCGGTGGGACTTCCGGCTGCCCCAGGTGAAGTCGATCAACGCGTCGGGGCACAAGTACGGGCTCGTGTACCCGGGGGTGGGTTGGCTGCTGTTCCGGGACCGGGCGTCGCTGCCGTCGGACCTCATCTTCGACGTCAACTACCTGGGTGGCGCGCAGCCCACCTTCACGTTCAACTTCTCGCGGGCGAGCTCGATGATCCAGGCTCAGCTGTACCTGTTCATCCGCCTGGGGCGCGAGGGCTACGCCAACGTCGTGAAGAACATGCTGGCCAACGCCCAGACGCTCACCGACGCGCTCGTGTCGTCGGGGCGCTTCGACATCTACAACCCGCGCCTGGCCGAGCCGGTCGTGACCTTCTCGATCAAGGGCGATCCGGGCTTCGACGAGTTCCACCTCGCCGACGGCCTGCGCCAGCGGGGGTGGATCGTGCCGGCCTACACGCTGCCGCCCAACGCCGAGCACGTCACGGTGCTGCGCGTCGTCGTGCGCAACGACATGACGCACAACAAGATCGAGATCCTGCTCGCCGACCTCGACGACGCGTGGAACGACCTGGCCGGCGTCGACGGCACCATCCCGCCCTCCAAGCCGGAGCGCAAGACCCACGAGAAGATCAAGCGCCAGTGCTGAGGCGAAGCTGTTCGGGCATCGCTGGCGCATCTTGTCGCTGGCGGGACCGGGCCGGAACGTGGCCGCGTCAGACAGGGGGTAGCGAACAACATCACCGGGAGAACGTTCCGAGCGATGGACGCCCTGATCCATTCGCTCTGAGCGCGGCGAAATGCTTCGACGGCCGGCGAGTACGGATCTGATGGTCGGGTGTCGCTGACCCTGCGACGGTTGCCGATCTCGAGATCCCTGTCTGTCAGGGTGAGATGAGGCGCCTCTTCGCCCCAACCTCATCGCGACGTTCGTGCCCGGAAGCGGAACGGTTGGCCGGTGTTCGGCTTCATGCCTGCCTTCCCACCCTCTGAACCGTGACCGGGAGTCGGGTGGTGCATGTGGTGCATCGGGTTGGCCGGGAGCGGGACGGCACGGGGAACCTGCGGTCGGAGCCTCACCTCAGCCGGATCTTCTGCCAGCGGAGGAGACGACGTCGGCCATGTCCTCGAAAACGCGGTTCCCTGACGAACGGCTGACATCGCGGACCGATCTCCTTACGGTAGGCCGAACGACCTATGTGGTCGTCGCCTCGGGGCCGACTGCGTCGCGGGGGTCACACACGTAGAGGGAGGAATGTGTGAAGCGTTTCCTGAAACCGCTCATCGCGCTCGTCATGGTCGTCGCGCTCGTGGCACCGGCCGCTGCCGTTGCCGAGGCGGCACCCGGCGCCTGGGGCCAGAGCCGCAAGTCTGCCGAGCAGCAGAAGGCCGCCACGTTCATGGCGGACAACATCAAGATCACCCAGATCAAGCTGTCGCCCACCACGAAGAGGTTCGTCAACTGGATCCTCGCCGGAACGCTGCCGTCGGTCTGCCCGATCATGGGCGAGATCGCCGCTCCGCAGCTCGCCGACTTCGTGGTCCAGGGCTGTCAGGGCCTCGCCACGTCACCCGACCCGTGGGCTGCGCTCGGGGACTTCGTCCCGCTGCTCTGCTTCGAACCGGGACAGATCTTCCCCGACTACGAGAACCTCTTCGTGGTCGCCTGCCGCTACCTCTGACCTCTACCGCGTGATCGGCCCGTTGGCCTGCCGCGAGATGGCATCACCGACGTCGACGTCCGGGCCACCTCGGGATCTCTCGGGGTGGCCCGGCCCGCGCCCCGCCATCGATTCATGTCAGAACCACGTCCTTCGTGTCAGGACTAGGCCGTTTGGACTACAGTGTCCGGCGTCACACGGCGCGGGATCGGTTGGGTCCCGTCAGGGTGGGCGGATCCCGACGATCCGCCGGGGGAGGGGAGAGCAGATGCCCATCGCAGACCACGACGTGGTGATCGATCTACGGGACGGCTCGGAGCGAGACCGCATGGTGTGCGCCGCGTGGACGGTGCTCGAGCGCAGCGGATGGGACGGCCTGAAGGTCGAGCGGGTCCTGGTGGAGGCCGGCCTGTCCACGAGGAGCTTCTACCGGCACTTCGCCAACAAGAACGCGCTCCTGGCCGTCATGCTCGAGGGCGACATCGACGTGCTCGGCCAGGTGCTCGACGTGTCGATCGCGTCGTGGGACGACCCGGTCGACCAGGTGGTGGCCTGGATCACCGACCTGGTTCACATCGCGGGCGCCGGGGCGGGGCTCAACCACGCCCGGTTCTTCCTCGCCCACTGGTTCAAGCTCAGCGCCGAGTTCCCCGACTTCGTCGAGCGTTGCGAGGACCGCATCGAGATCCCGCTGGCCCGGGTCATCGACGAGGGTGCCCGCCGGGGCGACTTCACCAGCGTCGATCCGCGCGTCGACGCCCACATCGTGCGCGGCCTCGCCATGGAGTGCCTCGCCGGGCTGCTCACCCGAGCCGAGACCGAGGTCGACGTCGCCATGCTCGACGCCGTCATCCGGTTCGCGCTCCACGCCCTGTGCGGGACCATGGACGGCGACGTCGCCGCACGGTCGGCCCGGATGGAGATCCGCAGCCGCTGATCGTTCATCGGCAGCGTGGACATGGCCCGTGTCCGCTCGGCAGCGCGTCTGCCGGGCCCTCGGGATCGCGCCGAGCTAGATGAGCGACAGGGTGTCGAGGTCGCGGATCGCGGCAAGCGACCGCCGCAGCATGGCGGTGAACATGGCGTCGCCCCGCTCGGTCGGTGTGCCGTACGCTGCGCCGAACACGGTGATGAGCGGTCCCTGCAACATGCCGTAGCGGTAGTCCTCGAAGCAAAGGTGCAACGGGTAGTCCTCCACCCCGTGGGCGAGCAGGGCCCCGTGGTACGCGGCCACCAGGTCGTCCTCCGAAGCCAGGCGCAGCGCGGGTTCCATGCCCGTCTCGAGCACGTAGGCCAGATCGCGGGCCGGCAGGCCGATGCCGAGCGTCTGCCAGTCGAGCGCCACCACGTCGGCATCCTCGGCATCCACCGGGAACATGAGGTTGTCGAGCCGGTAGTCGCCGTGGACGAGGGCGAAGCGCTCTGACCGGCCCGTCAGCCATGCCGGCAGGGCCGCAGCGACCTCACGCAGCAGTGCCGCGTCGGCCCCGTCGAACGATCCGCCGAAGCGCTCCAGGAACGTCTCGACCGCCTCGCCGAAGACCTGCCCGGTCGTGGTGGCCGACTCGTCGTCGTCGACGCTCAACCAGTCGACGTCGAACAGCGCGGGATCGCACCAGGTACCTGCGTGGAGTCCGGCCAGGTTGACCACCGCGTGCTCGGCTCGATCAGGCGTGAACCCGGTGAGTTGATCACCCTGGCGACGTGGGGCGAGGTCCTCCATGAGCAGCACGAACGACGAGTGGTCCTCCACCGCGGCCATGTAGTGCACCTGGGGAGCCCGCACGGCGAGCCGGGGCGCGAAGTCGCGGTAGAAGGAGAGCTCGGCGCGGTAGGCGCCGCCCACCATGGGGCGCAGCGCCTCGTTCGGCGTCGGGAGCTTGGCGATCATCGTGGAGGGCAGGCCGGACCCACCGTCGACGGTCAGCTCGAGCCGGAAGCTCTCGCCCATCTGGCCCGTACCCACCGGTTGGATCCGCAGCGTCGTCACGGTGACCTCGTGGCCCTCGGTGCGCAGCGCGTTCGTGAGCCACTCAGCGGTGAGCAGGTCGGGACGGTCGGCGATCGGCATCGTGGTCATCGGATGATCCTGTCCGATCCCAGCGCGGCCCGCACGAGCACCGCCATGCCGAACTGGCTGGGAAGACACGCCGCATATGGCACGTCTTCCCAGCCAGAACGAGTTCTCAGGCGATGCCGGTGGCGTCGAAGATCCAGGACAGGTCGCCGCTGTTGAGGTCGTCCTGCCAGGTGGGCGGGCCGTTGTCGATCAACGTCTGGTAGTCCCAGTAGTCCTTCCACCGCGTGATGACGCCGTCGCGCACCTTCATCACCGACGTGAACGGCAGCGCTGCCTTCTCACCCGTGGGCCACTCCCACAGCTCGAGGTGCTCGGTCGCCACGTCCTCGCCGTCGACGATGATCGTCATCTCCTCGCCGTGCTCGTAGCCGGCCAACGGCTCGAGGCCGAGCCTGAGCCGTTTGACGATGCTCTCCGGGCCCTTGGCCGCCGCGGCCGGGCCCACCGGCACGTCGTAGTAGATCGAGTCCGGTCCGAAGAAGGACGCGATGGCATCCCAGTCGCGCGCGTAGAGCGCGTCCCAGAACCCCTGCACGACCGCCCGGGTGTCGTCGCTGCTGGCCGCGCTCGAGGCCACTACAGGCGCTCGATGACCGCAGCGGAGCCCATGCCGCCGCCGGCGCACATGGCGACGACACCGAACTGGGCCCCACGACGCTCGAGCTCGTTCAGCATCGTCAACACCATGCGCGCCCCGGTGGCCGCGATCGGGTGGCCCAGCGAGCAGCCCGAGCCGTTGACGTTGAGGATGTCGTGGTCGATGCCCAGCTCCTTGGCCGCGGCGAGCGGCACGGAGTTGAACGCCTCGTTGACCTCGAAGATGGCGATGTCGCTCATGGACAGCTTGCCCAGCGACAGGGCCTTGCGGATGGCGCCGATGGGGCCGAGGCCGGTGAGGGCCGGCTCGACGCCGACGTTGGCCCACGAGTGCAGGCGACCCATCGGGGCGAGCCCGTTGGCCTTGGCGTAGGCATCGCTCGTGACCATGACGGTCGCCGCGCAGTCGTTGAGGCCTGCCGCGTTGCCCGCCGTGACGGTCGGGTTGTCGAGCTCGGGGTGCAGCACCGGCAGGGTCGCGAGCTTCTCGAGCGTGGTGCCGCGGCGGGGGTGCTCATCGGTCGTGAACAGCAGCTTGCCGCCCTCGGCATCGGTGATCTCGACCGGCACGATCTCGGCCTCGAAGTAGCCGTTGTCGATCGAGTCGATGGCGTTGGCGTGCGTGCGCACCGCCCACTCGTCGACGTCGGTGCGGGTGAGGCCGGCCTCTCGGGCGGTGTTCTCACCGACGGTCA
Organism: uncultured Rhabdothermincola sp.; assembly: GCA_964525005.1. Classification (GTDB taxonomy): domain Bacteria; phylum Actinomycetota; class Acidimicrobiia; order Acidimicrobiales; family Acidimicrobilacustridaceae; genus CAZALT01. The sequence goes on along the minus strand of CAZGEF010000014.1, from coordinate 5,533 downwards.
GCGCCATGTCCCACGGCGGAGCCTCGGGCGTGGGCGGGTTGGCGAGCGACATCCACGGCTGGGGGTCCATGGCCGAGGCCGGAACCGACTTGAGCACCTGGGGCATGGAGCTGAGCGACTCGGTGCCGCCCGCGATGACGACCTCGTTCATGCCGGCGCGGATGTGGGCCGACGCGGTCTGGATGGTGGACAGGCCACCGGCGCACTGGCGGCTGCCCGACATGGCGGGCACGGTGGTGAGGCCCATCTCGACGGCCACGTAGCGGCCGATGACGCCGCCACCCTGGAGCTGCTCGGCGAGGTAGAGGTCCTCGATGTCGGCGACGGGGATGCCCGACCGCTCGACGGTGGCGCCGATGGACACCTTGGCCAGCTCGAAGGCATCGACATCGCGCAGCGAGCCCTTGTTGGACCGGCCGATGGGGGTACGGGCGCCAGCGACGATCACGGCATCAGACATTTGGTGTGCTCCAGGTGTGGATGAAGGTGGTTGGGGACGGGGCGGATGCGAAGGGCTCAGGGGCCGGCGGCACGGCGACGATTCGACGTGCCTGCGTGCTCACATGGCTGTCGATCGGCATCCCGCGGTCCCCTGAGTCTGCGTTCGAGCAAGTGAACGGCAATATACCGGCGGTTCGCCGGCGGGAACGATTCCTCCGATCACCGACATCGGCGGAGGAACCACCTGGCCTGGCGGAGCGTTCCGCCCGGGCGGGCGGCGCGCAGGTCAGCGTCGTCGTTCCGGTCGGCCGCCACGGTCGGGGTGCACGCATGTTCTACGATCCCGGTGCCCGCCGCGGGCGCGTGCGCCGGCCTCGTCGAACGATTCCTCGGCCGATTCGTCCAAAGATTCGCCCGTTCCGACCTTGCCGCTCGCTGTTGACACCCCCCCCACCGCACGACCGAAGGCCGCGACCCCCCGATGACGTTCCCCTGTGCTGCGACGACACCGGACGCTCCCGCTGGGGTGCCCCGGTGGCCCGTTGGGCGTCGGGGAACCACCGGGACCGAGGACGTCACGGACCGTGCGCAGGCGAGGCGATCGCGTGTGATCCTCGCGGTGTTGATGACATCTGTCGGGCTGCTCGCCGTCGCCTGCGCCGGCGGGGGTCGCGACGTCGGCGCGCGAGGGTCGGCCAACTCGAAACCCGACCCGACGCCCTCCGTCGAGTCGACGACGGAACCGCCGCGTGTCCGCGAGACGCTCGCCCTGGCCCCGACCGCCGAGGGGGAACGACCGCCGCAGTTCGTCGTGGTGAGCTTCGACGGCGCCGGCGGGCGGCCGCTGTGGGCGTACTGGCGAGAGGTCGCCGAGCGATCCGGTGCATCGTTCACGTTCTTCCTGATCTACCTCCTCGAACCGTCGACGCGGGACCTCTACGAGCCGCCGCGCAACCCGGTCGGGGCCAGCGCCATCGGCTTCATCGGCGCCACCGATGACGAACCGCCGTGGTCCGAGGTCGATGCCCTGCTCCACAACCTCGACGAGGCCTGGTTCGAGGGCCACGAGATCGCCTCCCACTTCAACGGGCACTTCTGCGGTGCCTCGTCGAGCGCGGTCGGGGCGTGGTCGACCGCGGACTGGTTGCTCGAGATCGCCGAGTTCGACGACTTCCTCACCAACTACGTCACCAACAACGACATGCCGGCCGACACGATCCGGCTCCCGTTCGGACCCGCCGACATCAAGGGAGCGCGCACGCCCTGCCTCGAAGGTCAGCCGAGCCAGCTGTACCCCGCCGAGCTGGCAGCCGGCTACCGCTACGACGCCTCCCGCACCGGCGAGCAGTTCGACTGGCCCGACCGCGTCGAAGGCGGGCTGTGGAACATGCCGGTGGCCGCCATCCCGGTGTCGGGGCGCAACTACCGGACCCTCATGCTCGACTACAACTTCTACGCCAACCAGAGCGGGGGAGAACGGGGCGACCCGGCCCGGTACCCCGAGTGGCGAGCGCAGACCCTGCAGAGCTGGCAGGACGCCTTCGACGCCGCCTACACCGGCAACCGTGCCCCGGTCATCGTGGGCAACCACTTCAACGAGTGGAACGGCGGCATCTACAAGGACGCGCTGACCGACTTCGTGCTCGCCAACTGCGGCCGACCGGAGACCTACTGCATCTCCCACGTCGAGCTCGCCGACTGGCTCGACGCGCAGTCTCCCGAGTCGCTCGATGCGTTCCAGGCGGGGGCGTTCACCCGCGTCGACGTCGACGGCGTCCCTGTCCCCACGACCACGACGTCGGCACCCGCGGCGAGCCCATAGAGGGCTGCTCGCCCCGCCGAGGGCTGAGCAACCCGACGGCGCTCCCGTTGATCGGGTGCGATGCCCGACGAGCTCGGGGCGATGGCCCGACCACGACGGTGCGGCGGTCGAGCCAAGGTGGATCTCCGGCCGGTGCAGGCAGATCCGTCTCTGTGTTCACACTTCGGTCGTCGGTGCACCCTGGACAGCCATGGGAGGCGCGAGCCTGATGGACCGAGGGAGAGGCGGGCTGTTGGCCGAGGAGCACACGGACCACGGAACACAGGTGTGGTCCGGGCGCGTCCGCGCCGTCTACACCGAGGTGCACGCCCCGCTGTGGCGGGCCATCGTGGCGTGGTCGTCATCGACCGACGTCGCCGACGAGGCGGTGGCCGAAGGCTTCGCTCAGCTCCTCCGCCGCGGTGACACGGTGCGGGACCCGGCAGCCTGGGTGTGGCGAGCGTCGTTCCGCATCGCGTCGGGCGAGCTCCAGCGACGGCGAGCGCTGGCCCGCACCACGATCACCCACGGCATCACCCAGGGAGTCGAGCCGAGCGTCGTGGATCGCTTGCCCAGCGATGCCGTGGATCTCGTGCAGGCGCTCGCTCACTTGAGCGAGCAGCAGCGCCGGTGCATCGCGCTGGTCGACATCGCCGGGCACACCGCACCGTCGGCCGCCGCGGTGCTCGGCACGTCGGCGGCGACGGTCCGGGTGCAGCTGATGCGGGGACGGCGACGTCTGCGGGCCGTCCTCACCGACGAAGGAGTGTCCCGATGAGCGACGACCCGTTCGAGCAGAAGCTGCGGGCGCTCGACGACGTGAACGCGCCCGACCAGTGGAACGACATCACCGACCGGGCCGCACCGCCGGAGGTGCACGCGTCGGGACCCGGCATCCACGGTCGAGCGCGCCAGGCCGTTCTCATCGCAGCCGCCGCGCTGCTGGTCGTCGCCATCGGCGCAGGTCTGCTGGCCACCACCGGCCACGATGACGCGGTGGACATGGCGACCGATGACGGCTCTTCCTCGGTCAGCACCGATCCGCCGGAGCAGGTCTGGGGTCGGGTTTGGATGGTCCAGGCGATCGACACAGAGGTGGGGCCGATGGAGATCCCCGTCCCGAACCCTGCTCCGGACGGGTCGACACCCTCCGCGGGCTCGATCGCGCTCGATCTCCGTACCGAAGGGGTCCTTCGGTACACAGGTTGCAACTCGACCACGGCGAAGGCCGAGGTGATCGACGACCGCATGGTCGGTGGCCCCGAGTGGATGTCGACCGTGGCGCTCTGCCTCGATGATCGTCTCGATCAGATCGACGAGCAGATGAGCGCGCTACTCCGGGCTGAGCCCGGAATCGAGCTGCGCGGGGACGCGCTCACGCTCCGAGCGGGAGCGACGACCGCGACGTTGGTCTCGGGCGGTCCGGGCGACGCCTCTGCTCCCGTAGGTGAGCCCCCGAGCCCGATCTACTCCCACGACCCCTCGTCGGAGGAACCGTCCTGCGTCGCGTTCCTCGAGGGTCGCCCGATCCGCCCGGGCGGGGACCCGGACGAGCGAGTTCCGCTCGATCGAGGACCATCGGCCCCTGACGTGCAGCACGAGCGTCGGTCAGGGATCGATGGCGGGTACTACCACCTGCAGCTCGACGACCAGATGATCGACGTACGAGTGCTGCTGGGACCTGGCGTCGAGGTGTTCGGGTCGACCATCGAAACCGTCGAGCTCGACGGGCGAGGACCCGCCACCCTCCGGACGTCGTCGGAATCTGCTTGGGTGCAGTACTTCCCGACAGGAGGATCGAGGAATCCCTGTCCGGGGTTCGAGATCACCGTCACGGGTGGCGCCGAAGCCGCCAACCGGCAGCTGGCTCTGGACGTCGCGGATCGCCTGGTGACCGGGGTGGCGTGATCGCTCGGCGCCTCAGCTGACGTCCAAGCCCAGGACCCGGGCTGCGTTGTACCGGAGGAACTTGGGGAGGACCTCATCCTTGATCGGTAGCTGGGCCAGCTCGTTGGTTATGCGCTCGAGCGAGAGGCCCATGGGGAAGTAGCCGCCGTACAGGACCTTGTCGGCGCCGCGGGTGTTGGCGTAGTCGATGATGGCCTTGGGGTAGTGCTTGGGGGAGAAGGCGGTGGTCGAGAAGTAGAGGTTCGGCCACTTCAACATGAGCTTCACGGCGAGGTCGGTCCACGGCTCGCAGCCGTGGCGGGTGACGAAGACCAGCTCGGGGAAGTCGTACATGACCTCGTCGATGAGCTCGACGCGCTGGCTCGCCATCGGCACCCGGGGCCCGGGGATGCCGGCGCACACGAAGATGGGCAGGCCCAGCTCCACGCACTTGGCGTAGACGGGGTACAGCTTCTTGTCGTTGATCGGCACGCCCGGGTTGCAGCCGGCCGGGAACACGTGGACGCCGCGCAGCTTGGCGCCGAAGCGCTCCCTGACCGATGTGATGCGGCGCACGGCGTCCATGCCCTGGTTGGGATCGACCGACACCAACGACACGAACCGGTCGGGGTGCTCGGTGACGGCACGGAACCCGAGGTCGCCTGGGTCCTCGTCGCTTCCGACGCCGCACACGCCGATCTCGATGCCGTACTTGTCCATCTCGCCGAGCGTGACGGCGATGGGGTCGATGTCGCCGGCGTGGTCGGGGATGTTGTCGCCGAACAGGTAGGCGGCGGGCATCTTGAACGACTGCGACTCCTCGTCCTTGGTGATGGCGGTGATGTTGCGGTACACCGCGTTTCCTTCACCACGGGGGAAGTCGATCATCGTGTCGATGATCCCGAGACCTTCTGGGAGTGCCATGCCCAGCAATATACGGTACGGTCGAGGTCGGCAGAACATCGTTCTGGAAATTCGCTCCGAGCGGGAACCGCACACCCGTCCCCGTCCGCTCGGCCATCACCCGAACGATCACTCCGAGCGACCACACCGAGACCATGACCGGACCCACCGCAGCCGCAGTCGTCGACACCGATCCCGATGCGCGCGCATCGAGCAACGACGTGGACGCCGTCGGCGCCGTGTCGGTCGCGGTCGCTGTCGACGGAGTGGCTGGAGCGGCGGGGGCTGATGGGACGGATGCGGCCGATCTCGCCTCGCCTCCCGTGCCCACGACCGATGCCCAGCGCGAGCGCTACGTCCGCATCCTCGACACGACGCTGGCCATCCTCGACGAATCGGGACCGCAGGGCCTCCAGATGCGCGACGTCTCGCGCCGCGCCGACGTCGCGCTGGCCACGCTCTACCGCTACTTCCCGTCGCGCGACTACCTCATCGCCATGG
>CAZGEF010000013.1:34939-42710 GCA_964525005.1 uncultured Rhabdothermincola sp. | reverse complement strand
TCTCGACGAGCGCCTTCTTGGCGTCCATCATGCCGGCGCCGGTCTGCTGGCGCAGCGTCTGTACGTCCTTGGCGGAGAACTCAGCCATGTCTTACTCCTGTGCGGCTTCGGGGGTGGATGCCGGTGCCTCGGGCGAGGTCGCGTCCTCGCTGATGGCTTCGGCGTTGGCTTCGGTGAGACCCGGCTCGGCCGGGGTGGGCTGGGCCTCGGCGACGACCTCGGTCTGGGCGGCGGACTGGGTCTCGGTGGCGACCTGGTCCCCCGGTGCAGCAGCCTGGTCCTCCGGTGCAGCTGCCTGGGCCTCGGCGATGCGGGCCTCGCGGGCCTGCGCGGCGGCGACGGCCTCGCGGCGCGCCTCGGCCTGCTGGGCGGCCACGGCTGCCTCTTCCTCGGCGCTGCGCTCGGCGGGTGCCGCCGGGGCGTCCGACACGATGCCGCGGCGTGACGCGATGTAGCGGCCCTCTTGGACGGCGTCGCTGATGACCCGGGCCATGAGGGTGGCCGAGCGGATGGCGTCGTCGTTGCCCGGGATGACGTACTGGACGATGTCGGGGTCGCAGTTGGTGTCGACCACGGCGACGATCGGCAGGCCGAGCTTGTTGGCCTCGGTGACGGCGATGTCTTCCTTGTTGGTGTCGAGGATGAACACCGCGTCCGGGAGGCGCTCCATGTTGCGGATGCCGCCGAGGTTGCGCTCGAGCTTCTCGAGCTCACGGCTGAGCAGGAGGGCTTCCTTCTTGGGCATGGCCTCGAACTCGCCGTTGTCGCGCATGCGCTGGTATTCCTTCATCTTCGCGACGCGCTTGGAGATGGTCTGGAAGTTGGTGAGCATGCCACCGAGCCAGCGCTCGTTGATGTAGGGCATGTTGCACTTCTCGGCGTAGGACTGGACGGGGTCCTGTGCCTGCTTCTTGGTGCCGACGAAGAGCACGGTGCCACCCTCGCCGACCAGGTCGCGCACGAAGGTGTACGCGGTCTCGATGCGCGTGAGCGTCGTCTCGAGATCGATGATGTAGATGCCGTTGCGCTCGCCGTAGATGAAGCGCTTCATCTTCGGGTTCCAGCGTCGGGTCTGATGTCCGAAGTGCACGCCGGCTTCGAGCAGCTGGCGCATGGTCACGACTGGGGCCATGGAAAATACTCCCATCGGTTGGAGGAAACCCCGGCCAGGCGCAAGAGCGACCGTGGGTCGGCAGGGGTTCTGATCAGAAGGGCACCCGCGGTTCGGGCGCACGGAGACGGCACACCGGCTCCCGACCGGGTCGGGAAGCTTCCCGAGGATGTTTCGGGGAGCGGTGAGCCGGCGGTGAGTCTACGGAAGCGGCGCGGCGAGGACCAACCCGCCCGCGCCCAGCAGGTCGGTTCCGTAGGAGACGGACTCGCCCACCACGAGGTCGAGCGTGGTGTCGGCGAACGACGAGCACGTCGGGGCCAGGCCCGCGACCGCGAGTCCGATCTCGCGCGTGACCGCGCTGCTGCCCGGGACCTCGTCGTGGGCGTGGACGCCGCCGACGTCGACGGTGACCGCCGCCTCGCCGGCCACGACCGTGCGCGGGTTTGCCACGACCAGATCGCCGCGCGCGCCGATCGAGACGAAGTTCACCGCGTCGGGAACCCCCCGGTCGCGCACATCCCGGGTGAGCGGCGCGACCTCGCTGAGCTCGGCCACCGCCGCGCTGTTGGCGTCGAGGCGGAGCCCGAGACCCTCCTGGACCGCGGCGAGGGTCGATTCGGCGCCGCTGACCCCAGCGAGCCCGTGGAGCGCAGTCGCGAGGTCGGCGCCGCCGTGCGGCGAGCTGACGGTGACCAGGGTCTCGACGGTGTCGGGCAGCGAACCGTCGGCATCGGCGCGCAGCAGACCGACCCGGCCGACCACGCCGCCCTGGGAGTGGGCGACGACGTCGATGGGGACGCCGGGCTCGGCGTCCGCGACCTCCTGGAGCAGGGCCCGCAGGCGGTCGGCGGCGACGATGAGATCCTGCTGGCTGTCCGCGGGCCCGTACGGACTGCTCGTGAGGTGGTCGAGGCCCGGCGCGAGGCCATCGGCGGGGATGCGCCCGCCGTTGTACGAGAACCGCACGACATCGGACGGCGCGTAGCCGAGCGCGGCGGCATCGACCTTGTCGACACCCGCCGCGTCGCTCGTCGAGCCGAACCCGGCGACCAGCACGAGCACCCGACGTCCCGGAGGGGTCAGCGGCGTCACCGATGCCGGGGTGCACCGACCACGGCTGTCGCGCCACCGGCGATAGCCCTCCACCAGGTGCCCGGCGCGGACGAGGGGCTGGAGCTCGACGGCGTAGTGCCCCAACACCGCGAGCCGGGTGGGCGCCCCGGCGACGCCGGGCAGCACGGCGGCGCCCACCGATTCCACCAGGTCGCGCAAGCTGCGCCGCTCGCGGGCCGCGAGCGCGGCGCGGCCCTCCTCCGCTCCGGGGATCAGCACCGATCGGGGCCGGAACGTGCCGCTGAAGAGCAGGGCGGGATCGAGGTAGGCATCGGTGCCGTCACGCACCCCCACGTGGAGCCGGACGCCCGACGTTCCGACCGCCTGACCGGCTGACACCAGCTGACCGGCACGCACCCCGATCGAGGCGAGGAACGAGTAGCTGGTGCGCAGCCCGTCCGGATGGAGGACCGTCACGTGGAGGCTGCCGGCGACCGGCCCGGCGAAGATGACCTCGCCCTCGGCGGCGGCCCTCACCGACGTACCCGCCTCCGTGCCGTAGTCGAGGCCGCGGTTGCCACGGCCGTAGGGCCCGTCGGGCAGGTCGAAGCCTTCGACGACGGGCGCGTCGACCGGCGATCGGTACGTGACACGTGGGGCCGGGTCCGCCGCGGCTGGGGCCACCCCCGTCGCGGTCGCGGCCGGGACCGCGACGACGAGGACGAAGGCGAGCAGGGCCGCGACGAGGCCCGTCGTGATGCGGTGGTCGTGCACCGGGCACCTCCCGGAGACCGGGCGCGCTCCGGCTCGGGCCGGGCGCGCGGACAGCGGTGTCGGGGGAAGGCGTCGTCAGGCTACGGGCCGCCGGACTCGCGGCGAAAGGGCGAACTGGCGGACCCGTCGGTGGCGCGGGCGGCGCCGTGTCGGGGCGGCGGGCGCGCCAGACCCGTCGACGAGCGACCGAGCGATCAGGTCGCCGATCACCGCGCCGACCAGCCCGCCGGTCGCCAGGTCCCCGGACGAGGTGCCGGGTCGTCGCGCATCCTCCGATGCCGGCTCAGCCCGGTCGGTTGCCTCGGTTCCCGTCGGCTGCGCTGGGTTCGGGCTGGCCCTTGCCGTTCAAGCTGGTTCGCGCTGCTGAGCCATGATCCGCGACCGCAGCTGGAGCACCGACTTGGTGTGGATCTGGCACACACGACTCTCGGTGACACCGAGGACCTGACCGATCTCGGCCAGGGTGAGGCCCTCGTAGTAGTAGAGCGTCAGCACGATGCGCTCACGCTCGCCCATGCGATTGATGGCCTCGGCGAGGATGTGGCGCATCTCCTCGACCTCGTAGGCCGCCACGGGTCCTTCGCCCGAATCCGCGATGGTGTCGCCGAGCGTCAGCGTCTCGCCTCGATCGCCGCCGACCGACAACATCTCGTCGAGCGCGACGAGTCCCACGAAGGAGATCTGCGACAGGGTGGTCTGGAGCTGGGCCTCGCTGATGTCGAGCTCCTCGGCGAGCTCGGGATCGGTCGGCGTGCGGTGCAACTGGGCCTCGAGCGCGGAGTAGGCCTTCTCGAGCGCCCGGGCCTTGGCCCGCACCGAGCGCGGCACCCAGTCGATCGACCGGAGCTCGTCGAGGATGGCGCCCTTGATGCGAGCGATGGCGTAGGTCTCGAACTTGTAGCCACGCGCCGGATCGAACTTCTCGATGGCGTCGATGAGCCCGAAGATGCCGTAGCTCACGAGGTCGGACTGCTCGACGTTCTGCGGAAGCCCCACCGCCACCCGACCGGCGACGTACTTGACCAACGGCGAGTAGTGCAGGATCAGCTGATCGCGCAGCTCGCGCGTGGCATCGGACTTGTAGCTCGCCCAGAGTTGCTCGATCTGACCGGTTGGGGCGTCCACCACAGCTCCTACGCTCGGGGGTGGGATTCGTCGAGCACACGCCGGAGGCGTTCCTTGCTGACGTGAGTGTAGTGCTGGGTCGTGCTGAGGTCCGAGTGGCCCAGGAGCTCCTGCACGGCACGGAGGTCCGCGCCCCCGTCGAGCAGGTGTGTGGCATAGGTGTGCCGCAGCGCATGGGGATGCGTGGGGGCCTCGGCCCGCCGGTCGATGATGCGGCGTACGTCACGTGGGCCGAGCCGCCGACCCTTCGAGTTGACGAAGACGGCATCGGCCGGCGTCTCCGCGGTCACCATCGCCTCGCGGTAGTGCTCCAACCACCTCCCGACCGACTCGATGCTCGGTTCGCTCATGGGCACCTGCCGTTGCTTGGAGCCCTTGCCCCACACCCGCACGACGCCGGTGACGAGGTCGAGGTCCTCGGGACGGAGGTCGCACAGCTCCGAGACGCGGAGGCCGCTGCCGTAGAGGAGCTCGAGCACGGCATCGTCGCGCTGCCGGACGGCTGGCGCGTCCTCGGCGGTGCGGGCCGGCGGGTCGTCGAGCAACGACGTGAGCTCCTGCTCCTTGAGCACTCGGGGGAGCCGCCCCTCACCGCGCGGTGCCGACAGGCCCGTCGACGGATCGGCGGGGAGCGCACCGGTGCGGGCCAACCACCCGAAGTAGCGCCGCAGCGACGACGCCTTGCGGGCGATCGTCCGGCCCGCCGCGCCACGGGTGTCGAGCGAGGCCACGTACCGGCGCAAGGTCCGCCGATCGACGCGCTCCGGACCGGTGAACCGACCACGTTCCGCCCATCCGACGAACTGGTCGAGATCGGAACGGTAGGCCCGTCGTGTCGCGGGGGCGACCGACGTCAGCGATGCCAGGAACGCCTCGATGCGCCACTCACCCCGATCGGCCATGACGTCGACCGTAGCCCTCGCACCCCGCCGAGTCGCTCAACGTTCACCTGTCGCGGACGGTCGGGCACCGACCGACGTCGGCCGGCCCTCAGGCACCGGACCGAGATCTCGATGCGGCCGGCTCGTACCAGCCGCCGCGGCACACCACCTGGCCTGCGGTCTCGAGCTCGGTGAGCCGGACCGCGACCTCGGACGTCGACCACCCCGTGCGCAGCACGATCTGCTCGACCGACGCGGAGCGACCGCCGAGGGCGGCGAGCACCTCGCAGTCCGGCGTCACGCCCTCGGACGCATCCGTCCTTCCGCGATCGATCGCTTCGCTGGACAGGCCCAACACCGTGAGGACGTCCTCGGCTCCGAGGCACACCCCCGCTCCGTCTCGGAGCAGGAGGTTCGTCCCGGCCGACGCCCGGGACTGCACCGGACCGGGGACGGCGAGCACCTCGCGGTCGCGCGCCAGGGCCTCGCGTGCCGTGTTGAGGGATCCGCCCCGGGCATGCGATTCGACGACGACCACGACGTCGGCGAGCGCGGCGATGATCCGGTTGCGAGCCGGGAAGTGCCAGGCCACGGGCTCGACGCCGAGGGGGTGCTCGGTGAGCAGCAGACCGCGACGTGCCACGGCCCGCCACAGGCTGCCGTGGCGACGGGGGTAGACGACGTCGAGCCCGCTGCCGACCACGGCGATGGGCGGTCCCGGTTCCGGGCATCTCGCGCCCACCGATCGAGGGACGCCGGTTTCCGCATCGACCGGCTCCCGCGACGCCTCGGCGGGGCGAGACGTCGCGGCGTCGAGGGCCCCGGCGTGCGCCGCGCCGTCGATGCCGAGCGCCAGTCCCGACACGACGCGCACACCCGCCGTCGCCAGATCACGGGCGAGCTCGAACGCGAAGTCGTGGCCTTGGTGCGTGCAGTCGCGGGTGCCGACGATGGCGACCCGGGGCCCGTCGACCGCCGTCAGGTCGCCCTTGGCGTAGAGCACCTTCGGCGGCGCGGGATCGAGCTCGAAGACGGGGGCGAGCAGCGAGGTCCGGACCTCGATCTCGACGACGCCGTCATCAGGCGACGGCGCCGTCGGCGGCGAGTCGGGACCAGGAGCAACGGGGGTGTCGCGACGTCTCATCGTCAACCCGCCAACCGGGCCACGGCGAACGACGGATCGGAGCGCAACGCCATCGCCGCGGCGATGTGGTCGACCCGCAGCGCGCCCTCGTCGCCGGCGAGATCGGCGACGGTGCGGGCCACGCGCCGCACCCGCTGCAGCCCGCGCCCCGTCAGACGTCCCTCGCGGATACGAGCCTCGAGCAACCGGCTCGCATCGGGGACGAGGGCGGCGACGTCGTCGAGGCGCGACGAGGGCAGGTCGGCGTTGCACCGCACGCCGCGCGCTTCTGCGAGCACCCGCGCCCGCTCGACGCGGCCGGCGACCACGGCGGTGGCCTCCTCGGCGCTCGCGGTCGACAGCAGATGCGACGCGTCGGGTCGGAGCACGGCGATGCGCAGGTCGAACCGGTCGAGCAGCGGACCCGACACCCGCCGGCTGTACCGGGCCAACTGCTGGTCGGAGCACCGGCACGAGTCGGGTGCGTCGCGCAGTCCGCACGGGCAAGGGTTCATGGCCGCGATGAGCTGGAAGCGAGCCGGAAGCTCGACCTTGATGTCGGCTCGAGACAGTCGGATGACCCCCTCCTCCAGCGGCTGGCGGAGCGAGTCCAGCACCACGGCGGGGAACTCGCCGAGCTCGTCCAGGAACAGCACGCCCCCGTGGGAGAGGCTGATCTCGCCCGGCTGAAGCCGGGACGTGCCGCCGCCGATGAGCGCGACCGGCGAGGCGCCGTGGTGCGGCGCGCGCAGCGGTGGTCGTCGGAGCAGGCCCGTCGGGGGCAGCGCCATGCCCGCCGCCGAGTGGATGCGCGTGGCCACGAGGCCCGTCGGCGGGTCCAGCCCGGGGAGCAGCCCGGGGAGGCGATGGGCGAGCAGGGTCTTGCCCGCACCCGGCGGCCCGACCATGAGGATGTGGTGGCCGCCGGCCGCGGCGACCTCGAGCGCGAACCGCGCCATCGGCTGGCCCCGCACGTCGCGCAGATCGGGTTCGGGCCCCGGGGCGACGTCGTCGTGCGGGACGGGGACCTCGGGCCATTCCCGAGTCCCTTCGAGGCAGGCGAGCAGTTCGGCGAGCGACTCGGCGGTGCGGACCTCGTGACGACCGACGAGTTGCGCCTCGACCGCCGACGCCGGCGGGACGACGACGATCGGGACCTCGAGCGCGTCGACCAGCGACAGCGTGCCCGGCACCGGACGCAAGGTGCCGTCGAGGCCGAGCTCACCGACGAAGCCGATCTTGTCGACCAGGTCCGGAGCAAGCTTGTCGTCCGCGACGAGCACACCTATGGCGATGGCGAGGTCCAGCCCTGCTCCGTTCTTGCGCAACCCGGTGGGAGCGAGGTTCACGGTGCACCGCTTGAGCGGCCACTCCTTCCCGCTGGACACGACAGCTGCCCGGGCACGGTCGCGCGCCTCGCGACAGGCCGAATCGGGCTGGCCGACCAGGGTGAACGACGGCAGACCCCGGGTGATGTGCACCTCGACATCGACGGGGCTGCCGTCGACGCCGATGAGCGTGGCGGACGCGATGGTGGCGAGCATGGAGCCCTCCCATGACCGGACCCGGTCGAGCGGCGATGCTCGCGGGTCGCTTCCTGGAGGACAGCTCTGCCGCCCCGGTTCGAGACCGGGCACCCGGCCGGAGCCAGATCAGCTGTCGTGCGGGAACCAACCTATCCCACAGGTGTGACGGCCATCC
>CAZGEF010000013.1:0-34839 GCA_964525005.1 uncultured Rhabdothermincola sp. | reverse complement strand
CACAGGTGTGACGGCTATCCCACAGGTGTGACGGCTATCCCACAGGTGTGACGGCTATCCCACAGGTGTGACGGCAGTCGGCCCCGGTCACCCAGGCCGATGGACGCGAACGGTCAGGGCACCTCGCCTCAGAGCACCTCGCGCTCGTAGCGAGCGACCGCCTCGATCTGCTCAGCCGTCAGGCGCTTGCCGAAGGCGGGCATGCCTCCGCCCTTGCCCTCGGCGATGATCCGGATGTGGTCGTCGATGTTGGGGAACTTCACCTCGACGACCCCCGCCAGCTTCGAGCCCTGGCCCCCACCGCCCTTGGTGCCGTGGCACGACGCGCACTGCGATCTGTAGACCTTCTGGCCTTCGGCGAGCACCGGGTCCGTCGGCGTCGCGATGCCGTCGTCGCCCCCGCTGCAGGCGGCGACGGTGACCGCCGAGCCGATGGTGACGAGGACGACGAGGACGATCTTGCGGAGCAGCACGGAAGCCCACGCTACCCGTGGGGATCCCACCGTCGAACCCCGATCCGCACCCCGCTGCCCGACCCGATGCCCCTCGACCGGACTTCGCGAACCGACGACCTCGGGGCGATACTGGCCGAGTGGGATTCAATCCGCATCGCCCGCGCCGCAAGTCGCCCGCCGACTACCTGATGGTCGCCGCCGCGCTCATCGTCGTGGTGCTGCTGATCGCCTGGGCCCTGTTCGCCTGACCGCGAGCGATTCCCATGGCCCCGCAGATCCCCGATGATCCCACCGGCATCCACACCGATCCGATGGGCCTGACCGTCGAGGTCCGTCGGGTGCAGCCCTACGAAGCCCACAAGTCGTACCTGTGTCCCGGCTGCAACCGCGACATCCCCGCGGGAGCGGGGCACCTCGTCGCCGTGCCGCTCGACGCACCGGATCTGCGCCGCCACTGGCACCGGGGCTGCTGGCAGAACCGCGCCACCCGTCGACCCGGGCGACGCTGACGGCGAGGAGCTGCGACCGTGGCTCAGAACGCGCCTTCGACGACGTCGAGCTCGCCGGCCAGGATGCAGGCGACGTCGAAGCGAACGCCCGACGGCCGAGCGCCGGTCTCCTCGATGAACCGACCGGCGAGGACCCGTAGCCGCTGGGCCTTCACGGGAGTGATGGCCTCGATGGGCGCACCGAAGGCGAGCGAGGACCGTGATTTCACCTCGCAGATGACGAGTAGGCGTCGCTTGGTGACCACCAGGTCGAGCTCACCTTCACGGCACCGCCAGTTGCGCGCCACGATCCGGTAGCCGTGGCGTTGGTACCAGACGGCGGCTTGCTCCTCTCCGGCGGCACCGATCTCGCGGTTGCTCAGCCGCCGCGGCCGTCGGCCGGACCGAGCGTCACCATCTCGCCCCTCGGGCGCGGGGCTCACCCCAGATCCTCGCGGGGGAGCTCCTCGATGTTGACGTCCTTGAAGGTCGTGATGGTGACGCTCGAGACGAACCGGTTCTGCCGGTACATGTCCCACACCCAGGCGTCACGCAGCGTGACGTCGATCCAGGTTCGGCTGTCCTCGCCGTGGACGGCCTTGTCGATCTCGTTCGCGAGGTAGAAGCGTCGCTCGGTCTCGACGACGTAGCGGAACATCGGGAACACGTCCCGGTACTCGCGGTACAGCAGGAGCTCGACCTCGGACTCGTAGTCCTCGAGGTCTTCGGTGCTCAACGTCGGCTCACGTTTGCTGCGCTCGATGCCACTGGACGGAATCAAAGCTCACCGAGAGACCGTTGCGCAATGGTCTTCGAGCTGGCCGGAGATCCGACCTCGGCAACCACGGCTGATGCCGGGCCGCCGAGAACGTCTCAGTCGCGCTTCTCTTTGATCTTCGCGGCCTTGCCGACGCGGTCACGCAGGTAATAGAGCTTGGCCCGACGGACGTCGCCACGGGTGACGACTTCGATCTGGGCGATGACCGGGGAGTGCACGGGGAAGGTGCGCTCGACGCCGACGCCGAAGCTCACCTTGCGGACCGTGAAGGTCTCGCGAGCGCCTTCGCCTTGGCGGCCGATGACCGCGCCCTGGAAGACCTGGACACGTTCACGGCTGCCCTCGATGACCCGGACATGCACCTTCAGCGTGTCGCCCGGTGCGAACTCGGGGACATCGTCGCGAAGCGCTCGCTGGTCGATGAGATCGGTGGCTTTCATGACAAACGCATCTCCTAGTGGGCCACGAGCACATCCAGCCGGGTCGTGGACGAACCTTCGCTCGATCCTCGCTTCGCTGCGGTCGAGCACATCTACGACTCTGCTGGGTCGCTTCGCCTTCGGCTCAGCTCCATACGTGGAGAGAGCAGGATACGCAGTCGATCCCTCGAAGCACAAAGTCGGACCGGACACAAGGACCCTACGACCCAGGCGGCGAACCATCGGTCGCACCGCGAACGGCCATCGTCACGACCGATCGCCGGCGTCGCCGTCGGTCGCGCTCCCCGGTCCGAGGTCCGGGTTGTCGTCGGGGTCGGGGCCGGGGCCGGCCGGGAGCTCGGCGAGGAGGCGCTCGTCGACTTCGGTGAGGCCGCCGCGGGCCGCGATGAGGTCCGGGCGAGCGTCGAGCGTGTGACGCAGCGCCTGGGCCCTCCGCCAGCGCTCGACCCGGCCGTGGTCGCCCGATCGCAGCACCTCGGGCACCGACCAGTTCCGGAAGGCGGCGGGCTTGGTGTACTGCGGGTACTCGAGCAGGCCGTCGGAGAACGACTCCTCGGTGGCCGAGGTGTCGTTGCCCATCACCCCGGGAACCAGTCGCCCGACGGCTTCGAGGACCACCATGGCGGCCACCTCGCCCCCGGCAAGGACGACATCGCCGATCGACAGCTCGCCGTCGATCAGGTGGTCGCGCACCCGTTGGTCGACGCCTTCGTAGCGTCCGCAGAGCATCGAGAAGCCGTCGAGCCGCGCGAGCTCGCGGGCGTAGGCCTGGTCGAGCGTCCGGCCGCCCGGCGCCAGCAGCAGCAGCGGCCGGGGCGGGTCGACGGCCTCGACCGTGGCGAAGATCGGCTCGGGCTTGAGCACCATGCCCGCTCCCCCACCGAACGGCGTGTCGTCCACCGTGCGGTGCGTGTCGGTCGTCGCCTCGCGCAGGTCGTGGACGCGGATGTCGAGCAAATCTCGTTGGCGCGCCTTGCCGAGCAGGCTCTGCGACGCGAAGTCGTCGACCATGGCCGGGAAGATCGTGATGACGTCGATGCGCACCGCGGGCTCTCCGGGCTCAGTCGTCGTTCGAGGCGAGAGCCTCGCCGCCATCGACCGAATCTCCGTCGACCGAATCTCCGTCGACCGAATCTCCGTCGAGAAGCCCGATCGGCGGATCGACCTCGATGCGGGCCGGACGGTCGAGCCACTGCGTGACGAAGGTGAGCGGGATGAGTCCACCCGACTCGAGCACGAGGATGTCGCTGGCCGGGTTGGAGAGCACCGACTCGACGATGCCGTGCGAGACGCCCGAGACGTCGATCACCTCAGCGCCGATCAGCTCGTGCACCCAGAGCGCATCCGGATCGTCGAGCTCGTCGCCGTCGAGCGGCTCACCGAGCAGCGTGAGGCCACGCAGAGCATCGATGTCCTCGCGGCGCTTCATGCCCTCGAACAGCACGACCCAGCGGTCCTGGTGCGGACGCGACGCGGCGACCACGAGCTCGTGGTCGCCAGCGTGGAGCACCGAACCCACGGCGAGCCGCTCGGTGTGGTTGGACGTGAGGTTGACCACGACCTCGCCCTTGAGCCCGTGGGCCCGGTTGATGCGGCCGACCTCGAGCAGGGTGGTCATGGTCGTGACCTCCGAAGGTGGAAGATCAGTCGACGAACTCGATGTCGATCTGCACGTCGTCGCGCACAGCAGCGGCGCGGGTGACGGTGCGGATCGACTGGGCCACGCGGCCTCGCTTGCCGATGACCCGACCCATGTCGCCGTCGGCGACGTGGACGTTGAGCGTGAGGCGGCGACCGCTGTCGTCGACCTCCACGCGCACCTCGTCGGGGTTGTCGACGAGCGACTTCACGAGGAACTCGAGCACCGCTTCGGCGGTCTCGGCGGATTCGCCACCCTCGGCGGCGGCATCGTCGGACGGGGCGTCCTCTGCGACCTCGGAGTCGCTCAAGATGCGTCCGCCGTGGTGGGTGCTTCTGCGGTGGCAGCCTCGGCGGCGGGAGCGGCGACGGCAACGGCCTCGCCCTTGAACTCGCCCCAGGCGCCACTGATCTTCAGCAGCTTCTCGACGGTCTCGGTGGGCTGGGCGCCCTTGCGCAGCCAGGCCACGGCCTTGTCGTTCTCCACGTTGAGCGTGGACGGCTCGGTGCGGGGGTTGTAGTTGCCGATGATCTCGATGAAGCGGCCGTTGCGGGGCGACCGGCTGTCGGCCGCGACGATGCGGTATGTCGGCTGCTTCTTCTTGCCCATGCGCATGAGGCGGAGCTTGACCATCTTCGAATCTTCTCTCTTCGTTCTTCGTGCTGTTCGGCGTGGAGGCCGTCGGGCATGCGAGGTCGGCAGCCCGGAAGCGAGCGGCCATCCATGGTGGCCGCAGACAGGTCCCCGAGGCAAGCCGAGCCGGTAGGCGGACCGGGGCAGGGTATCGGCACCTCGGCCGGACACAGATGTCGCATCGTTGCTACGCTCGTCCCATGGCCACCGCCGCATCGCGAGATCTGAGGAACCACACGCGGGCACTGCTCGATCGCGCCTCGGCGGGCGAGCGCATCACGATCACGGTCGACGGACGCCCGACCGCGCAGCTCACGCCACTCGATGAGCGACGGACATGGATACCTCGCGACGAGTTCATCCAGATCATCCTTGCCAACCAGGCCGACCCCGGCCTGACCGATGAGCTGGAAGAGCTCGCCTCCGACACCACCGACGATCTCCCGCTTTGATCGAACGAGCACTCGCCGACACGTCGATCTTCGTTGCGGGCGAGGCCGATCGACCGCTCGACACATCGGTGTTCCCCGACGAGCTCGGTGTCTCGATCATCACGATCGGCGAGCTCCGCGCCGGCGTGCTCGCCGCATCGGTCGTCGACATCCGAGATCGGCGCCTGCGCACGCTGACGAACGCACTCAGCTTCGATCCCCTCCCCGTGGACATCCACGTCGCCCAGGAGTGGGCGCGCCTCCGCGTCCTGCTCCGGGACCAGGGACTTCGGATGGGCGTGAACGACTCGTGGATCGCAGCCACCGCACTCGCACACCAGATCCCGGTCCTCACCCAGGGCGACGGGTTCCCCGACATCGGCGACCTCGTCGTGATCCGGGCCTGAGCTACTTCAGGTTGGGGAGGCCTCCGCCGCCGAGGTTGCCGTTCTGGAGGTCTTCGAGGGTGGGCAGGCCGCCGTTCTGCTCCAGCTCGGCGGCGAAGTCGGGCAGCTTGGGCATGCGGGCGCCCTTGGCGGTGGTGCGCCCGCCGCCCCGGCCGGGACGTCCGCCCTTCTGCTTGCCCTTCTTGCCGGCCTTGGCCGCCTTGCGACTGCCCTTGGTGATCTTCTTGGAGCCGAAGCCGCCGAGGCGCTTCATCTGCTTGGAGACCTCGCGGAACTGGTTGATGAGCAGCGTGACCTGCTGGGGATCGTTGCCGCTGCCCTTGGCGATGCGCTCGCGCCGGGAGGCGTCGATGAGCTCGGGGCGCGTGCGCTCCTCCATGGTCATCGACTGGATGATGGCCTCGACCCGGTTGATCTCACGATCGTCGATCTCCGCGTTCTTCACCTCTTTGGGGATGCCCGGCATCATGCTCATGAGCGAGCCGAGGTTGCCCATCTTCTTGATCTGCTGCATCTGCACCAGGAAGTCGTCGAGGGTGAACTGCCCCTCGAACATCTTGGCCGCAGCTTCCTCGGCCTCCTGCTGGTCGAAGACCTCCTCGGCCTTCTCGATGAGCGTGAGCATGTCGCCCATGCCCAAGATGCGCCCGGCGAGGCGGTCGGGGTGGAAGAGGTCGAAGTCCTTGAGCTTCTCGCCGGTCGACGCGAAGGCGATGGGCCGGCCCACGACCTCCTTGACCGACAGCGCGGCGCCACCGCGGGCATCGCCGTCGAGCTTGGTGAGGATGACGCCGTCGAGCTCGAGGGTCTGGTGGAACGACTCGGCGGTCTGGACGGCGTCCTGACCGGTCATGGCGTCGATGACCAAGAAGGTGTACTTCGGCTGGGTCACCTCGGAGATCCGCCGGACCTCCTCCATCAGCTCGGCGTCGATGGACAGGCGCCCGGCGGTGTCGAGGATGACGACGTCGCGGCCGGTCCTCCGGGCCTCGACGAGCGCGGCCTGGGCGACCGACACGGGGTCGGTGGCCTCGCTGAACACGGGCACATCGATCTGGCGACCGAGGGTGCGGAGCTGCTCGACGGCCGCGGGGCGCTGGAGGTCGCAGCCGACGAGCAGCGGGTTGCGTCCCTGGCTCTTGAACCAGCGGCCGAGCTTGGCCGAGTTGGTGGTCTTGCCCGAGCCCTGGAGGCCGGCCATGAGCACGACGGTGGGCGGCTTGGGGCTGTAGGTGATCTTGATCGTCTCGCCGCCGAGGGTGGCGGTGAGCTCCTCGTTGACGATCTTGATGACCTGCTGGGCGGGGCTCAGCGCCTGACTGACCTCGACGCCGACGCAGCGCTCACGGACTCGGGCGACGAAGTTCTTGACCACCGGGAGGCTGACGTCGGCTTCGAGGAGGGCGAGTCGGATCTCGCGCAACACCTCGTCGACATCGGCCTCGGAGAGCTTCCCCCGGCTCTTGAGCTTGGAGAAGATGCCGTCGAATCGGTCGGAGAGGGCGTCGAACATGAGGGGTGGAGCCTATCGGCGGAGGGCTGGCGCCCGCGGTGGTCGTAGGGATCGTGTCGTTCTGGCAGGTGCTCTCCGTCGCATGCGACGACTTCGGCCTGCCAGTTCGGCGAGGTTCACGAACCGGCAGGTGATCTCCGTCATATCCGACGGGTTCGACCTGCCAGTTCGGAAGGAGAAGGACCGATCAGGCGGAGGCGGTCTCGACCTCGAGGAGGTCGTCGACGCCGACGACGCCGGGGATGGCGGTGGCGACGCGGACCAGCTCCTCGCGGGCTTCGTCGTCGGGCACCGAACCCCGCAGCTGGGCGCGACCCGCGGTGACGTAGACGTCGGGCTGGGGCAGGTGCCACGTACGCGGCGCGTGGCCGAGCTCGAAGGTGACCGTCTCGGCGAGCTCGTCGTCGGACGGCGGCGCACCACCACCCAGCTTGGCGAGCAGGATCGCCCGCAGGTCCTTGCCCGAGAACGGCGCGAGCAGCAGGCCCAGCACCACGCCGACGACGAGGAACACGATCCCGCTGACCCCGGCGATGCGGGTCGCCCGCACGCCGACCTTGACGGGCGCGGCCGCGACCTTGGTTCCGACCTTGAACGAGACGCCCACGGCGGCGAACAGCGCCTTGAAGGGCAGGAGCACCAGCCGCCACAGGGTGTGGACCAGCCACTTGATGAGCTTCACGAGAACAACGCCTCCACGAATTCCTCCGGATCGAACGCCACGAGATCCTCGACGCCCTCACCGAGTCCGACGAGCTTGACGGGGATGCCCAGCTCGGCCTGCACGGCTACCACGATGCCACCTTTGGCCGAGCCGTCCAGCTTCGTGAGCACCACGCCGGTGAGATCGGCCGCTTCCTTGAACTGCCTGGCCTGGGTGAGCCCGTTCTGGCCGGTGGTCGCGTCGATGACGAGGAGAACCTCGGAGACCGTCCCCGCCCCCTTGTCGGCGACCCGGCGCACCTTGCGCAGCTCCTCCATGAGGTTGACCTTGTTGTGCAACCGACCGGCGGTGTCGGCGAGCACGAGGTCGGCGCCCCGCGACGACGCGCTCTCGATGGCATCGAAGATGACGGCGCTGGGGTCGCCTCCCTCGGCACCGCGCACGATCTCGGTGCCGGAGCGGTCGGCCCACATGGCGAGCTGCTCGGCCGCGGCGGCACGGAAGGTGTCCCCCGCGGCGAGCAGCACCCGCGTACCTGCCTCGGACTCGCGCCGGGCGAGCTTGCCGATGGTGGTGGTCTTGCCGACGCCGTTGACGCCGACGAACAGCCAGACCGACGGTGAGGTGTCGGCCAGGTGGAGGTCGCGGTCGAAGCCCGACAGCATCGTGATGAGCTCGGCCTTCAGCGCTTCCAGCAGTGCCTCGCCGTCGGTGAGACCCTCGTCCTTGACACGGGCCCGCAGCGTGTCGAGCAGCGTCGTGGTCGTGGTGATGCCGACGTCAGCGCGGATGAGCGCCTCTTCGAGCTCCTCCCACGTCTCCTCGTCGATCTTCGACCGACCGGTGAGGGAGCCGACGTAGCCCGAGAGCAGGCCGCGGGCCTTGCCCAGGCGATCGCGGAACCGCGGCTTGACCGGCGCCGCCGGCTCCGGCTCCTCGACCTCGGGTTCGGGTTCGGGTTCGGGTTCGGGTTCGGGTTCGGGTTCGGGTTCGGGTTCTTCGAGCTCGGGTTCGACGATCGCGCCCGGGACGGGCTCGAGGACGACCGGCTCGCCGTCGACGACCGCCCCACGTGCGTCGGGCGGCGTGATGGTCTCGGCCGGCGTCTCATCGAGGACCGCGGGGTCGGGTTTGGACGGCGCCTTGGTGGGCGGCGCGGTCCTCGCCGACGGCTTGGTGCTGGGCTTGGTCGGGGGTGGCTCGACGATGCCGTCCTTGCGACGACGGGTGACCACGAATGCCCCGCTCACCCCCACGAGGAGGGCGAGCACGACGAGGACGATGACGATCTCCATGAGCGGGCCAGCCTACGGGTGCCGGCGCGACCTCCGACAACCCGGCGCCCTGACCACGGCCACGGCCACGGCCCTGACCCAGGACCTGACCATCGGCCTGCTGATCAGCCGTTCGTGGTCGAAGGCGTGGCAGCGGAACCGAGGGTGACCTCGAAGCTCCTGGTGACCCCGTCGCGCTCGACCTCGACCGTGATCGGATCGCCGGGGCTGTAGGTCCCGATCACGCCCTGCAAGCTCTCCATGGACTGCACGACCTGTCCGTCGACCGACACGATGACGTCACCGACCTCCAGGCCGGCCTCGGCCGCCGCGCCGGAGACCTGGCCGACGACCGCACCGACCCGCTCGGTCGCGCTGCGGCCGGCGCCGACGCCGAGCTGAGCGGGGGCGAGCGACTCCCCGTTGACGATCTTGTCGGCGATCTTCTTCGCCGTGTCGATCGGGACGGCGAAGCCGATGCCGTTGTTCTCGCCCTCCTCGCTGAAGATGGAGGTCGGCACCCCGATGATCTCCCCGTAGCGGTTGGCGAGCGCACCACCGGAGTTGCCCGGGTTGATCGGTGCATCGGTCTGGATCATGTTCACCGCGACACCACGCTCGTTGGCGACCGGACGATCGACGGCGCTGACGATGCCTGCCGTTACCGATTGCGAGAGGCCGAACGGGCTTCCCAGGGCGATGGCCATCTGACCGACGATCTCCTCATCGGTGGCCAGCTGCGCGACGGGCAGGTCTCGATCGGCGTCGATCTTGACGACCGCGATGTCGCTGCGGCTGTCGGCGCCGAGCACGTCGCCCCGGTAGCTCGTACCGTCGGCAAGTCGAACGGTCACCGTGCCGTAGCCCGCCACGACGTGGTTGTTCGTGAGGATGAGACCCGAGGCGTCGTAGATGGTTCCGGACCCGAGTCCGGCGTCGGTGTTGATCTGGACGACGGCCGGGCTCACGGCCGCGGCGACGTCTGCGACCGGTTCGGTCGAGTTGCCGTCGACCGTGGGCGTCTCCCCGCTCGGCAGCGACGCAGGTGTGGCCGCCGCGTTCAGGGTCGAGGCCTGCGACGTCGCCAGGTCCGAGGACGTGAGGTCACGGGCCACGTAGCCCGTGCTCAGCAGTGCCACCGCGGCGAGGAGCCCTATGGCCACGCGCCGCCCACCCCCGGCTCGCTGGGAGGGAGGGGAGGAAGGTGCCGGGGGTGGGGACGGTGGCATCGGAGCCCGGAAGGGCTCCGAGATCTGGCGGAAGGGCTCCGAGGGTCGGGGCGGCGGGACGCGGCGCGTCTCGTCGGGCGGGATGTAGGGGGGCGATGCGGGAGGCGCAGCGGGGCGGCCCGATGGCGCGAGCGGCGGGGCGGACGGGGATCGGGGGTTCCAGTTCGTGCTCACGAGGGCGAAGGTAGGGAGCCCGGCGTAAAGCGGGCGTAAGCCTCGAAACCGTCCAGGCCCACCTCGCGGACCCACCTCGGACGAACTGGCAGGGAACCGGGCAGGACAGGGTCGAAGACTCCCTGCCAGTTCGACGGGAGGGAGTCGGCACCTTCCGGTAGGCGATCGCCCTCGCCCGGGCTCAGGCCCCGACGGCGGGAGGGTCCGCCTGCCCTCCGGGCGACGTCCCCGGCTCGGCCGGGGCCGGGGTCGGCGCGGGTGCGGCGGGAGGGAGCCAGATGGCGAAGGCCGACCCCTTGCCCGGCTCGCTGACCAGCTTCACCTCTCCGCCGTGGGCCTCGGCCACCTGCCGGACGATGGTGAGCCCGAGGCCGCTCCTCACCTCCCCACGCTCCTGAGACGGCTCACCTCTCCAGAAGCGCTGGAACACCCGCTCCCGATCCTCTGCCGCGATCCCCGGGCCCTGGTCGGACACCGCGATCCAGACCCACGGATCCTCCAAACCTGCCGTGACCCGCACCACGGTGTCGACCGAACTGACCCGGATCGCGTTGGCGATGAGGTTGGCCAGGGCCTGACGGAGCGCGAGGCGATCGCCGTCGACGAACAGACCCTCCGGGGCGAAGGACTCGAGTCGGACGCCAGCGGCCGAAGCCGACGCGGCGAATTCCTGAACCGCCTCACCGATGATGCCGCCGACGTCGACCGTGTCGCGCTCCATCGAGAGCGAGCCCTTCCGTGCGTACACCAGCAGGTCGTCGACCAGCCGACTCATGCGCTCGCTCGACGTCTGCACGACCTCGGCGGTGTGCCGGAGGTCCTCGGCGCTCGCGTCCGGATCGGAGAGGGTGACCTCGACGTTGGTCCGGATGACCGCCAGCGGGTTGCGCAGCTCGTGCGAGGCCTCGTGGATGAAGTCGCGCTGGCTCCGGAAGGCATCGTCGATCCGACCCAACATGTCGTCGAAGGTGTCAGCCAGCTTCTTGAGCTCGTCATCGGGGCCTTGGAGCTCGATCCGTCGGCTCAGATCGGTCGCCTGGATGTCCTGCGCGACCCTCGTGATCCGCCCGATCGGACGCAGCAACCGGCCCGAGACGAACCATCCGACGACGAGCGATGTGGCGAACAGGGCACCGAGCGCGCCGTAGGAGTAGTTCCGGAGCGTGGTGATGGCTCGCGTGTTCGCGGCCTTCTCGATCGCCTGGCTCTCGTCGATGAACTCCTGACGCAGCACGATGGCCCGACCGTCTGCCGTGTAGCCCAGGGGCGTGTCGACCTGCTTGGTGACATCGATCTCGTTCAGCGTCCGGACGAGCCCCATGTAGATGACCGCCACGACGATCGATGCCAGGCTGAACAGGATGACGGAGTAGACGACGGTCATCCGGAACCGGATCGACCCCATCCATGAAGGGAGCATCGACGCCGCCTTCACCGAGTGGGCGTGCCCGGCGACGTGGATGGCATCGGGCGATGGTCCGGCGAGCGCGGCGCCCGCCTCGTCCGCGACCGGGGGCGCCGCGTGCGTCGCCCTCGGGTCGGTCATGGCGCCACCAGGCGGTAGCCCCGACCGATGACGGTCTCGATCATCTGGGCTTCGTCACCCGTCGAGAGCTTGCGGCGCAGCGTGCCGACCGTGACCCGCACCGTGTTGGTGAACGGGTCGGCATGCTCGTCCCAGACGTGCTCGAGCAGGGTCTCCTGGGACAGGACCTCGTCCTGGTGCGCCATGAAGTACCGGAGGAGCGCGAACTCCTTGGCCGTCAGGTCGAGCCTGCGGTCACCGCGGCGGGCCAGGTGGTGGGCGTCGTCCAGCTCGACGTCGCCCACCCGCAGGATCGACGACGTCGTGGCCGTGTCGCGCCGGAGCAGGGCGCGCACCCGGGCCGAGAGCTCGGGGAACGCGAACGGCTTGACCAGGTAGTCGTCGGCGCCGAGGTCCAGACCGGCAACCCGGTCGTCGAGGCTGTCGCGCGCCGTCAGCATCAGCACTCGAGGTTGGGCCTGCAGCGTGGTGTCGGCGCGCACGCGCCGGCAGACCTCCGTGCCCTCGACGCCGGGCATGGTGATGTCGAGGCACAGCAGGTCGTACTGGTTGTACGACACCCGGTCGAGCGCCTCGTCGCCGTCGTAGGCCACATCGACGGCATAGCCCTCGCGACGCAGCCCGCGGGCCACCGCATCGGCCAGATCCACTTCGTCGTCCACCACGAGCACGCGCACGGATGGTGACCGTACCGTTCGACGACCGCGACGCGTTGACGCGCCGACGCCGCGAGAACGGGACTCGAGCGCGGCGCTTTTACGTCGGGCTTCGGTCTGCTGTGATCGACTGGTGCGATCATGCCCGACGCTGCGGCGCGGGCCGCACTCGCTCAAGGAGTCTCCCGTCTCATGTCTGATGCCCACGGAACCCCCACCCAGGCAGGCACCCGAACCGCTCCGACGGCACCGGTCGCACCCGTCGATCCCGTCCTCCTGGAAAAGACGCTGTTCGAGATCAAGCGGGTCATCGTCGGACAGGACCGGGCGATCGAGCGCCTGCTCGTGTCCCTGCTGGCAAAGGGTCACTGCCTCCTCGAGGGCGTTCCCGGCCTGGCCAAGACCTTGGCGGTGGAGACGCTCGCCTCCGTCGTCGGCGGCACCTTCACCCGCATCCAGTTCACCCCCGACCTGCTCCCCGCCGACATCGTGGGCACCCGGATCTACCGGGCGTCGAGCGAGAGCTTCGACATCGAGTGGGGACCGATCTTCGCCAACTTCGTCCTCGCCGACGAGATCAACCGTGCGCCGGCGAAGGTCCAGAGCGCCATGCTCGAGGTCATGGCCGAGCACCAGGTGTCGGTCGGTGGCGTCACCCGCCGGGCCGCCGACCCGTTCCTCGTGCTCGCCACCCAGAACCCCATCGAGTCCGAGGGCGTCTACCCGCTTCCCGAGGCCCAGCGCGACCGCTTCCTGATGAAGATCGTCGTCGACTACCCCAACGCCACCGAAGAGGCAGAGATCGTCCGCCGCATGGGCGTCCGTCCGCCTCACGCCCAGCAGATCCTCGATCTCGACCAGCTCGTCGGGCTCCAGAAGGCGACCGATGCCGTCTACGTCGATCGCGGTGTCGTCGACTACGCCGTCAGCCTCGTCATGGCGACCCGCGAGCCCGCCTCGTACGGCCTCGCCGAGCTCACCGACCTCGTGTCCTACGGCGCCAGCCCCCGGGCCAGCATCGGCCTCGTCGCCGCCGGCCGTGCCCTGGCACTGCTCCGGGGCCGCACCTACGTCCTGCCCCAGGACGTGTTCGACGTCGCACCCGACGTGCTGCGCCACCGCATCGTTCCCAGCTACGAGGCTCTCGCCCAGGGCCTCACCGTCGAGCACCTCCTCGCCCGACTCCTGAGCACCGTGCCCGCTCCGCGCATCGCCCCGTCCCAAGCAACGACGGCTCAAGCAACGACGGCTCAAGCGACGACGACTCACGCACCGGTGCCCCAGGGCTGGGATCAGCCCACCCCGGGCGCCCACGCGGCGCGGACCGACGCGCCCACGACGCCCGACGCCGCCCCCTTCGGCGTCGCCCCGAAGGCGCCCGCTCCCTACGACGCCACGACGCTGTCGCCCTGGGCCGAGCCCACCTCGGGCACCCCGTCACCTGGCACCCCGTCACCTGCGACGGCGCCGACCCCACCACCCGAACGGGGCGAGACCACCACCGGCCGCACCGAATCCGCCTGATCACGTGGCCCGTCACGCCCTACCCGTCATCGGCAGCAACCGCGACCTGCTCGGATCGGTCAACCGACCGCCCCGCCTCGCCACGACGTCGAGCGCCGAAGTCCTGCGCCGGCTCGACCTGAGCGTCTCGCGCCAGCTCGACGGCATCCTGCAGGGCGACTACCGAGGCCTCGTGCCCGGCCACGGCAGCGATCCGGGCGAGACCCGCGAGTACCAACCGGGCGACGACGTCCGACGGATGGACTGGAACGTCACAGCTCGCATGCAGTCGCCTCACGTCCGCGAGACCATCGCCGATCGCGAGCTCGAGACCTGGGCGCTGATCGACGTGTCGGCCAGCCTCGACTTCGGAACCGCTGACTGCGAGAAGCGAGACCTCGCCCTCGCGGCGACCGCCGCGGTCGGTCTGCTCACGGCACGCACCGGCAACCGGGTCGGTGCCGTGAGCCTCTCGGGCGAAGGCACGGACGTCATCCCGGCCAAGTCCGGGCGAACAAACCTCATGGCGCTGCTCCACCGGGTGCTCGTCGCGGCGCGTGACGGTGGTCCTGGTTCGACCGATCTCGCCGACGGGCTCCTGCGCATGGAGAGCCTCATGCGTCGACGAGGTCTCGCGGTGGTCGTCTCGGACTTCCTCGATCGAAGCGCCTGGGACCGTCCCCTTCGCCAGCTCGCCGTGCGCCACGAGGCGCTCGCCATCGAGATCATCGACCCTCGTGAGCTCGAGCTGCCGAACATCGGAGTGGTCGAGCTCCGCGATCCCGAGACCGGGGCCGGTCTCGAGGTCCAGACGGCCAGCGCCAAGGTGCGGGCGCGCTACGCCGAACGGGCCGCTGCCCAGCGGGCCGAGATCGCCCGTCGCATCCGCTCGGCCGGCGCCGACCACCTGGTGCTGCGCACCGACCGTGACTGGATCGTCGACCTGATCCGGTTCGTCTCCTTCCGCCGCGAGCGCACCGAAGCGCTCGCCCGTGCCATCCCCCTCGGAGCCCCCCGATGAGCTTCCTCGAACCCGCCCGACTCTGGCTCCTCCTCGGAGCGATCGCCCTGCTCGGCAGCTACGTCGCGTTGCAGATGCGCCGCCGCCAGTACGCCGTGAAGTTCACGAACATGGACCTCCTCGCGTCGGTCGCACCCAAGCGACCGGGGTGGCGACGGCACCTCCCGGCACTCGCCTACCTGCTTGCGTTGATGGCGTTGGTCGTGGGCTTCGCTCAGCCGGCACGAGAGGAACGCGTACCCCGCGAGCGGGCGACCATCATCATGGCGATCGACACCTCGCTGTCGATGGAGGCCACCGACGTCGAGCCGACCCGCCTCGCTGCTGCACAGAAGGCGGCTACCGACTTCCTCGACATCCTTCCCGACAAGATCAACGTCGGACTCGTGACCTTCGACGGGAACGCGAGCCTCGCGGTGCCCCCGACCACAGATCGCGCCGCTCTCGCCACCGCGATCGCCAACATCAAGCTCGGGGAGGGCACCGCGATCGGCGAGGCGATCTACGCCAGCCTCGATGCGATCGCCCTCGTCCCACCCGACGACGAGGGCAGCGCTCCCCCCGCCCGGATCGTGCTGATGTCCGACGGTACGACCACCATGGGACGCGACAACGAGGGCGCCGTCACCGAGGCCGCGGCCCAGCAGGTACCGGTCTCCACGATCGGGTTCGGCACCGACGACGGCTACATCACCCTCGAGGGCCAGCCCTATCCGATCCCCGTTCCGGTCGACAGGGCGTCGCTCGAGACCATCGCCGAGGCCACCCAGGGCAAGTTCTACGCCGCGGCGAGCGAGGCCCAGCTCTCTGCCGTGTACCAGAACATCGGATCCTCTGTCGGCTACACGACCGAGCAGGTCGAGATCACCACCTGGTTCATCGCCGGCTCGATCCTCCTGCTCGTCGCCGCCGGAACCATGAGCCTCGTCTGGTTCTCACGACTGCCATAACCCCCGACGACCTCGGTCCACGCCGTCGAGGAGCGGGGTCCAGGGGCGGTAGCCCCTGGCGGGGTATCGGGGCAGAGCCCCGGAACGGGGTCCGGGGCCTTGCCCCGGCGTCGACCGAGCAGCTTGCTGTGAGGAGACCAAGAAGAGAGCGGCGAAGCCGCCCCTCAAGAAAACTCGGGGGAAGAGAACGAGCGCAGCGAGTTCTCTGAGCCCGAAACCCTACGCTCCGACCTTCTCGCTGACGACCTTCGACGAGCCGCCGGGGACCATGGTGACGCCGTAGAGGCAGTCGGCGGCCTCCATGGTGCGCTTCTGGTGGCTCACGATGACCAGCTGAGCCTCCTGGCGGAACTCGGCGATGAGGCCGAGGAAGCGATGAAGGTTCATGTCGTCGAGCGCGGCCTCGACCTCGTCCATGACGTAGAACGGCGACGGGCGGCTGCGGAACACCGCGAACAGGAACGCCAGCGCGGTCAGCGACCGCTCACCACCCGAGAGCAGCGACAGCTTCTTGACGTTCTTGCCCGAGGGCTTGGCCTCGACCTCGATCCCGGTGTCGAGCAGGTTGTCGACGTCGGTGAGGCGCAGACGGCCGTTGCCACCTGGGAAGAGGGTGAGGAAGAGCTGCTCGAAATTGGCGGCGACATCGGCGAAGGCCGACGCGAAGACGTTGACGATCTCCCCGTCGATCGCCTTGATGATCTTCGCCAGCTCACGACGTGATTCCTTGACGTCGTCGAGCTGCTGCTGGAGGAACTCGTGGCGTTCCTGGAGGGCTTCGAACTCCTCGAGGGCGAGCGGGTTGATCGGCCCCATGATGCGGAGGTCGCGCTCGAGCTCGCGGATGCGTGCCTTCGGGTTGACCCCCTCGCCCAGCGGAGGGCACTCGGCGGCGATGGCTGCACTCGGCTCGGTGTCGAGGTCGCGACGGAGCGCCTCGACCGCGGTCTCGATGCGCAGCTTCGTCTCGGCATCGGCGATCTCGATGCGCTGGAGCTGTTCCCGCAGTCCGGCGAGGGTCTTCTCGGCCTCGGCCCGCTCCTTGCGCAGTCGATCGAGGTGCGCCGCGACCTCGCGTGCCGCCTCGCTCTGACGTCGTCGACGTTCACGTAGGTCGGTCAACACGGTCTCGATGGCGACGACCCGTCCGTCGACCAGCTCGGCCAGGCGGTCGGTGGCGACCTGACGCGCATCCAGCTCGACCCGACGGGCCTCGGCCTGCTCGCGCTCGGCGGCCGCTCCTTCGAGGCGTTGCTCGACCTCGACGAGGCGGGTCGTGAGGAAGCCACGACGCTCGTCGACCGCCCCCGAGCGGACCTCGAGGTCCGTGCGCAGCGCCCCGACCGCCGCCGCCCGTTCGTCGAGGTGGTCGCGCGCCGCACCCATGCGAAGGCTCGCCTCGGCGCTCTCGCCCTCGATCGCTTCCAGCGCCGGCAGCTCTGCCTCGAGCTCGGCGACCCGAGCCTGCTCGCGGCCGACCCGCTCCTCGAGCTCGATGAGGTGACCCTGGAGCGTGTCCGCCTCCTTGGCGGCATCGCGCCGCTCGGTCTCGACGCGCTGGAGCCCGTCCCCGGCGGCGCTGAGCCGACCGTCGTTGTCGTCGAGCTTGCGGGCGAGGTCCTCCTCGGCCCGGCGGGCCTCGGCCACGGACTCGCGCGCCGCCGCGGCCCGGGACTGCGCCGCCACGACCGCTACCGCGGCCTCCTCCTTGTGGCGGCTCGCCTCCTCGAGCGCCGCACCGGTGGCGCCCGTGCCGGCCATGCCGAGGCGCCAACCCGATCGACCGAACCGATCGCCCGCGTTGGTGACGACGGTGAGGTCGGGATGTGTGAGCGCG
Organism: uncultured Rhabdothermincola sp.; assembly: GCA_964525005.1. GTDB lineage: Bacteria > Actinomycetota > Acidimicrobiia > Acidimicrobiales > Acidimicrobilacustridaceae > CAZALT01. The sequence goes on along the minus strand of CAZGEF010000013.1, from coordinate 17,201 downwards.
GCGTCTATCACGTCGGCCAGCCCGCCGTGCACCACCACCGCCCCGCCGATGAGCGCATCGAGCAGCGGCTCGACGTCGGGCCGGAGCGCCCGGACGTGGGATCGGACCCGTTCGCCGACCGACGACCCCACGGCGGGAACGGAGACGATCGAACCAGCCATCGCACCGAGTGCGAGCACCGCCCCGTTCAGCTCGGCGTTCTGGAGCGCCTCGACGGCGAGCCGGGCGTTGCCGGGGCTGTCGACCACGACCGCGGCGAGCGCTTCGCCCGCTGCGGCCTCGAACGCAGACTCCCACCCCGGATCGACGTCGACGAGCTCGAGCAGCGTGCCGAGCACACCGTCGATGTCCGCCAGGCGCTCGGCGCCGGCACGGGAACGTGCCTCGTCGAGCGCGAGCGACAGCGCCTCGGCCCGGGCCTGCCAGGCGTGCAGCTCGCTCTCGGCATCGCGGTGGGCCTGTTCGGCCTCGGCGAGGGACTCCTCGGTCTTGGTCCTCCACTCCTCGGCGCCGTCGAGAGACTCGACGAGCGGGAGCTCGGCGGCCTCGGCCTCGGCCAGCTCCGCTCTGAGGCGGTCGGCCTCATCGCTGAGTCGGCTCAGGTTCTCGGCGAGACCGGTGAGGCGGCTGGCGGCGCGACTCTGCTCGGCGGCGCCACGCTCGACCGCGTGACGCAGCGCAGCGAGCTCACCGCGCACCTCGGCGGCGGCCCCGCTCGGCGCCGGAACCCCGTCGGCCCAGTCAGCCTCGAAGCGGCGGCGCGCCTCGGCGAGCTCCTCGGTCGCGTCGGCCAGCTCCTGGAGATGCGGCTTCATCTCCTCGGCCTCGGCCTCGACCTCGCGCAGCTCGGCCGCGAGACGGGCCGACTCGGCTTCGAGCGACGCGACGACTCCCTGGTCGACGAACGACCGCCGGTCGCGGTCGATGCCGCGACGGCGCTCGGCGATGAGGGTGGCGAGACCACGAGCGCGCTGGAACAACGACTCGAACTGGGCAAGCGAGTCACCGAGGTCGTCACCCCCCATCGCCGAGAGCTGTGCCTCGGTGGACAGCACGTCGGTGTCCAGACCAGCGAGACGCGCCTTGACCCCGCCCTCGTCCTTGGTGAGCTCGATGCGGTTGGCCGCCGAGCCCTCGAGCCGACGCTGCAAGGCATCGAGCTCGCGACCCGCGGTGAACAGACGGAGCGCGTGGAGCTCGGCCACGACGTCGCCGTGACGACGAGCCGCATCGGCTTGGCGCTCGAGAGGACGCAGCTGGCGGCGCACCTCGCGCAGCAGATCCTGGAGGCGCTGGAGGTTGCCTTCGGTGGCGGTGAGGCGACGCTCGGACTTCTCCTTGCGCTTGCGGTACTTCAGGACCCCGGCGGCCTCTTCGATGATGAGGCGGCGCTCCTCGGGCCGGGCGTTGAGCACGGCGTCGATCTGACCCTGGCTGATGATGACGTGCTGCTGGCGACCGACACCGCTGTCGGACAGGAGGTCCTGGATGTCCATCAACCGGCACGGCGCACCGTTGATGGCGTACTCGCTGTCGCCCGAGCGGAACAGCGTGCGGGTGATGGTGACCTCGCTGAACTCGATGGGGATCTGGCCGGAGTGGTTGTCGATGGTGAGCGACACCTCGGCGCGGCCCAGCTGTGAGCGCTTGTCGGAGCCGGCGAAGATGACGTCGTCCATCTTCGACGAGCGGATGGCGCTGGGCGCCTGCGCGCCGAGCACCCAGGCGATGGCGTCGACGACGTTGGACTTGCCCGAGCCGTTGGGCCCGACCACCACGGTGACACCGGGTTCGAGGTCGAGCGACGTCGAGTCGGCGAACGACTTGAACCCCTTCATGGTGAGGGTCTTCAGGTGCAAGGCAACGCTCCGGTCCAACTGCGCGTCAACAGGCTGACGACTCCATCCGCGGCCGCGAGATCCACACACGGAAGCCCGAAACCACCCAGCAGCGACCCTACCCGACGAGCAACAGGCGCCCGGAGACGGCGACCTCCAGCGGTAGCGAGCCAGCACCCGACCCCGAGCGCGATGCCTGGGGGCGAGGGGCGCCAGCCCCCAGGGACGGGGGTCCGGGGGCTGCCCCCGACGAACCTCGCTCGGAGGGACGGAGCGAAGCGATGTCCCTTCGAGCGAAGCCCGTTAGACCTGGCAGACCGCGCAGTAGTAGGTGCTGCGGCCCTGGAACTTGGACTTCACCACGTTGTAGCGCCGGCAACGACGGCACGGATCCTTCTCGTGGTCGTAGACCTTGTGGTGCTCCTGGAACGAACCGGGCTTGCCGTTGAGGTCGACGTAGCCTTCGTCGGCCAGGGTGGACCCCCCGTATTTGATGGCCTCGTGCAACACCTCGACGACGGAGCGGTAGAGGCGGCGGATCTCCTGTGTGGACAGCGAGGTCGTCTGACGGTCGTAGCGCAGGCCGGCCGCGAAGAGGATCTCGTCGCTGTAGATGTTGCCGATGCCGGCGATGATCGACTGGTCCATCAGGAACGCCTTCAGCTTCATGGGGTTGGCCATGAGCAGTTGGGCGAAGGTCTGCCACGAGATCGGCACCTCGACCGGGTCGAAGCCCAGGTCGGACAGCTCCGGCGCTTCCTCGGCGAGGTTCTCGCGGCTGGCGACCCACATCTCGCCGAACGTGCGCGGATCGACGAACCGCAGCTGCCCGCCCTGCGTGTAGGTGACGATCACGTGGGTGTGCTTCCCGACCGGCTCCTTCGCCGCGACGCGGAGCAACTGCCCGCTCATGCGCAGGTGGACGACCAGGACGTCGTCGGTGTCGAGGCCGACGATGAGGTACTTGCCCTGGCGTCCCACCGAGGTGACCTTGGCGCCCTCGAGGCGCGTCGCGAACTGCTTCTTGGTCTGGCGGCGCACGGTGCGGGTGCCGTGGACCTCGACCGCCTTGATGCGCTTGCCGACCGAGTCACGTTCGAGCTCTCGTCGGATGGTCTCAACCTCGGGCAATTCAGGCACGTTCGGCCTCCCCGGCCAGGTCCACCACAGGTGCGTGGTCATCGCCGTCGGAGGTCCCGCCGGCGTTCGTCGAATGTTCCCGCTCCCGGCCGCTCGGGCCAGACTCCCGCTCCCGGCCGCTCGGGCCAGACTCCCGCTCCCGGCCGCTCGGGCCAGATCCGAACAACACGGTCCAGGCCGCGCGTGCGGCCTCCTGCTCGGCTTCCTTCTTGTTGCGGCCTTCGCCTCGCCCGACGACATCGCGGCCGAGGCGGACCTCGGCGAAGAAGCGCTTGTCGTGGTCGGGCCCCTCGCCCCGGCACTCGTAGGACGGGATGGCATCGAGGTCGTGAGCTGCCGCCTCCTGGAGCCGGCTCTTGTAGTCGGCCACGTCGGGCGCGGCCGCTGCGTCGCTGATGCGGTCGGTGAGCAGCTCGAGCACCAGCTCGCGAGCTTCGTTCATGCCGCCGTCGAGGTACACCGCGCCGATCACGGCCTCCATGGCATCGGCGAGGATGGAGCGCTTCTCGCGCCCGCCGATGGACTCCTCGCCCTTGCCGAGCCGCAGACGCGACCCGAGCCCGAGCTCGGCCGCCACCTCGGCCAGCGTGGTGCCGTTGACCACAGATGCCCGGATCTTGGACAGCTCGCCCTCGGCGACCTGGGGGTAGCGGGCGAACGCATACTCGGCCACGACGAAGCCAAGGATGGCATCGCCGAGGAACTCGAGACGCTCGTTCGACGGGTCGCCCGGGTGCTCTGCGCACCACGACCGATGGGTGAGGGCGAGGTCGAGCAGATCAGGATCGCTGAAGGCGTACCGGAGTCGGCCCTTCAGAACGGCGGCGGCGTTCGTGTCCAGGGCCTCAGCCCAGCTTGGCGACGACGTAGTCGACGGCGTCGCGGACGGACTTGAGGTCCTCGAGGTCTTCGTCTTCGATGCGGAAGCCGACCGTGCGCTCACCGAGCTCCTCTTCGAGGGCCTCGACGAGCTCGATGAGCGCGAGCGAATCGGCATCGAGATCGTCGGCGAAGGAGTCACCCTCGTCGATGGAGCTGGCCTCGATCTCGAGGATGTCGGCCAAGCGGTCCTGGATCAGTTCGAGGACCGCGGCGCGGTCCATCGGGCTCTGCTCGACGTGGGTCTCTGCGGGCACGTTCGGGACTCCTGAAGGCAAGCGGGTTCGAGGTGCGCGATGGCGCTCGACGGACGGCATCGGCAGATCACGCGGCGCTGACGACGCACGTCCCCAGCCGAGGCGTGGGCCACTCTAGCGGCCCCTCGCGCGTCTCACACAGTGAGATGTCCTGAAATCGACTGGAACTACCTGGGATAGATGGACGCGGGCCACCTCTCGGCCCACAAGACCTCGTCGGCGACGACTCGCGTTCGCCCCCCGAATGGCGCCTGTGGGAGATTGGGCGATCGCACAGAAGTGAGCGATCGCTCAGAAGCGTCGGCACCGATCGGGCCCAGCCCCACCGAAAGGAACCCATGCGTAGGTCACTCTTCGACGACACCGACGGCACCACCTCCGGCCCCACCGAAGATCCCGCGTTCGCCGAGTTCCGCTCGTCCTTCCGACGCTTCGTCGACGACGAGATCGTGCCGAACCACCCGACGTGGGACGAAGCAGGCATCGTCCCACGCGAGCTGTTCGTCGAGGCCGGCCGCCACGGCTTCCTCGGTTTCGCCGCGCCGGCCGCGCACGGTGGCGGCGGCGTCGACGACTTCCGCTACAACCTCATCGTCGCCGAGGAGATCGCGGCCGCCGGCGTGCACCCCTCGGGCTTCGGCATCATGCTGCACAACGACATCTGCCTCCCCTACTTCATCGACCTGACGAACGACGAGCAGAAGGCACGTTGGCTGCCCGGCATCTGCAGCGGCGAGCTGATCACCGCGTTGGCCATGACCGAGCCCGGTGTCGGCTCCGACCTGGCGTCGATGACGACGACCGCGATCCTCGACGGCGACCACTACATCGTGAACGGGTCCAAGACCTTCATCACCAACGGCATCAACAGCCACCTGGTGATCACGGCGGTCAAGACCGACCTGTCACAGCGCCATGCCGGCATGTCGCTCCTCGTCATCGAGGACGGCATGGACGGGTTCACCCGCGGCCGCAACCTCGACAAGATGGGCCTGCACGCTCAGGACACCGCCGAGCTGTTCTTCAGCGACGTGCGCGTGCCGGTCGCCAACCGACTCGGAGACGAAGGCGCCGGCTTCCGGTCGCTCGTCGGCAACCTGGCCCAGGAGCGCCTGTCGATCGCCGTGGCCGCCGTCGCCGGGGCGCGCTTCGCGTTCGACGAGACCGTCGCCTACTGCAAGGAGCGCACCGCGTTCGGTCAGCCCATCGGCCGGTTCCAGAGCTCGCGCTTCGCCCTTGCCGAGATGGCCACCGAGATCGACATCGCCCAGAGCTACATCGACGACTGCGTGCTCGCTCGCAACGCGGGCGAGCTCACCGTCGAGGATGCCGCCAAGGCCAAGTGGTGGTGCACCGAGACCCATGGCCGGGTCGTCGACCGCTGCGTGCAGCTGTTCGGCGGCTACGGCTACATGAGCGAGTACCCGATCTCGCGGGCCTTCACCGACGCGCGGGTCTCCCGCATCTACGGCGGCACCACCGAGATCATGAAAGAGGTCATCGGCCGGTCCCTTGGGATCTGAGCGGGGCGGGTCAGTCTCGTTTCGCGACCGCGGCGCGCAGGGCGTCGACCACGTCGCCCTCGACCATGTCGCGGGCCACGCCGATGGCGTTGACCATCGCCCGTGACCCCGACGAGCCATGGCTGATGATGCACACCCCGTCGACGCCCAGCAGCATGGCGCCGCCGTAGGTGTCCGGGTCGAGGGTCTCGTAGGTGGGCAGCAGGGCCGGGAGCAGCACCTCGGCGGCAGCCTTGGTCTCCTCGGACGTGTCGAACGCGTTCGCCAGCGCGGCGACGAGCGCCTTCATCGCGCCCTCGAGGGTCTTCAGCGCGACGTTGCCGGTGAAGCCATCGGTGATGACGACATCGGCGTCATCGGTCATGAGGTCGCGACCCTCGACGTTGCCGATGAAGCGGCCGGGTGTATCACCCAGCCAGTCGGTCTCGGCCAGCAGCTTGTGCGCGTCCTTCACGAGCTGGTTGCCCTTGTTGGCTTCCTCGCCGATCGACAAGAGGGCCACCTTGGGCTGGTCGACCGCGAAGCGGGCCCGTGAGTACACGGCACCCATCTGGGCGAACTGCACGAGCCACTCGGGCTGGCACTCGGCGTTGGCGCCGGCGTCCATCATCACGGTCGGCGAACCGCCCACGACCGGGATCGGCGTGGCGATCGCGGGCCGGGACACGCCCTTGATGCGCCCCATGCGCAGCAGGGCACTGGCCATCGTCGCGCCGGTGTTGCCGGCGCTCACCATGGCCGACGCGTGGCCGTCACGCACCAACTCCGCGGCACGGATGAGCGAGGAGTCCTTCATGGTGCGCACGCTGGTGGGCGGCGCGTCCATAGCCACGACCTCGGACGCGGGCACGACCACGAGATCGCCGTGGTCGCCGATCTCGTCGGGTCGTCCCACGAGGACGACCGGGATGCCCTGGTCGGCGGCGAGGAGCGCACCCGCGACGATGTCGGCCGGGGCGTTGTCGCCGCCCATGGCGTCGACGGCGACGGGCAGCATCAGATCAATCGACGTCGACGGCCTGACGGTTGTGGTACCAACCGCAGTTTCCGCACACCCGGTGCGGGAGCTTGACCGCGTTGCAGCGCGGGCAGGTGCTGCGTGCCGGCGTCCCAAGGCGCCAGGCCGACGCCTTGCGGCTGCGGCTCTTGGACTTGGAGGTCTTCTTCTTGGGGACAGCCATCAGTAGGTTCCTGGAACTCGAGGGCGGAGCTCACCACGTTCGGGACGCTCCGGCAGACCCTTCTGGCCTGCAAGCACGGACGGTTGAGGTTAGCGGCCGAACCCCGACCTGACGAAACCCACGCCGACGACCCGTCCCACGACTCCCGCAGCGGGACCAACCGTCGACCCCAGACCGTTCTGGCAGGGATCTACGGGGTGTCGAGCCCTCGATCGTCGTCGGCCGCCTCGTCCTCGTCGAGGGCAAGGGTCGCGTCGAAGCGGAGCTCGTCGAGCGCCGCCCAGCGGGGATCGGCGGGCGCCACCTCGTCCTCGACGACGGGCCCGGTCGGAAACACCTCCGGTGCCGGACCCGGGCAGTCCGGTCCGCACAGCGGAGCGAGCGGCAGGGCCAGCAGCGCCGCGTCGCGGATCATCGGCTCCAGGTCGACGACATCGTCGTCGAGGGGATAGGTCTCGCCCTCGACCGGTACCGCCGCGAAGACCTCACGCACATCGGTCTCGGTCTCGCCCGCCACCGGGGCGAGGCAGCGGCGGCACTCCCCCACCCACGGCACCGTGAGCGCGCCGGTGGCGACGATGCCCTCGGGGATGGCCTCGAGCTCGAGGTCGACTCGGATGTCCTGGTCGTCGCGCACGCGTGCCGCGGTGATGGCGAGGTCGGCGAAGCGCAGGAGCCGCTCGACGGGTCGGCGATCGCCGGGGTGACGACGGAGGTCGACCACGCCGACCCTGAGGCCGGATTCGCTGGTCACCTCCAACCTCCCGTCCCGGCCCTGGCTCCTGTCCCGGCCCTGGCTCCTGTCCCGGCCCTGGCTCCCGTTCCGACCCGGACGCCCCCGTCGGCTCGGGTCGTCATACCGGTCGGGAGGCCATGCCGGGCCATGGCCTCCCGACGATCAGGCTTGGGGGACGCGATCAGCATCGCTCGCTCCGGGACGGGGTCGGGACAGGTCAGCTCGGGACAGGTCAGCTCGGGACAGGTCAGGAGCGTTCCTGATCGAAGAAGGCGTCCTCGGCGTCGCCGGGTGCGTACCCACCACCGAGATCGGCCTCGTAGACCCCGCCGTCCTCGGCATGGCCCGGGTGGGCGGCGTCGTCCGGGTGGTCGTAGTCCGCATCGGGCGGAGGCGGCAATGTGGCCTGGCGCAGATCGCCGTCCTGGTCGTCCTGGTCCTGGTCCTGGTCCTGGTCCTGGTCGCCCAACAGGTTGGCACCCTGGAGCTTGGCCCGGCCCGCGGTGACGAGCTTCTGGGTGCGCTCCAGCACGATCTCGAAGCTGGCCAGCTTCTGGTCGCAGAAGTCCTCGACCTCGTGGCGCAGGCGACGGGCCTCCGCTTCCGCGTTCTCGACGATCTGGTACGCGCGCTGGTCCGCGGCCTTGACCACCTCGGTGCGCTGCACCATCTGCTCGGCGCGGGCCCGGGCGTGCTCGAGGAGCTCGTCGCCCTCGTGGCGGACGCGGTTGAGGTACTCCTCGCGCTCCTTGAGCAGCCAGCGGGCAGCACGAAGCTCTTCGGGGAGGTTGGCGATCGCCTCGTCGACGATGGCGAGCACCTCCTCCTTGGAGATCATCGAGGACGCCGAGAGCGGCACCGGGCGCGCCGCATCGATGATGTCGCGGAGCTCGAGGAGGATGACCTCGGTCTCGACGTTGTGGTACTGGGAACCGACCGGCGGCGGGGTCAGGTCGAGATCGGGTTCGGGGTCGTAGTCGCTCACTGGCCGTAGCTCTCCTCGAGGTGCTTCGCCACGATCGTCGGCACCATGTTGGACACGTCGCCGCCGAAGCGGGCGATCTCACGGATGAGCCGGGAGGCGAGGAACGAGTTGCCCGATGCCGACGGGATGAAGAGGGTGTCGACGCCGGAGATCTTGTGGTTCATCTGCGCCATCTGGAGCTCGCTCTCGAAGTCCGAGACGGCTCTCAGGCCCTTCACGATGAAGTCGGCTTCGATCTGGCGGGCCAGGTCGACGACGAGGCTGGCGAACATCGTCACCTTCACGTTCGGCAGGTGCGCGACGCATTCGACGAGCATGTCCTGGCGACGGTCGAACGCGAAGAGCGGTTCGCCCTTCTGCGGGTTTCGCATGGCGGCGACGACGACCTCGTCGAAGAGCCGCGCCGCGGTCTCGATGATCTCCATGTGGCCGTTGTGCACCGGATCGAACGATCCGGGATAGAGGACGCGGGTCAAGGTTGCTCCGACGGGCTGCTGAGGGAGGGGCTGGTGGGCAGTGGGCTCGGGGAAGGACTGGTGGGAGGGGTCGTGGTCGTTGTGAGACTCACGAACGTGACGAGCGTACCGCCGTACGACTTCGCCCTAACGACTCCCCACCCATCGGGCAGGTCGACGGCGCCACCGGACTCGATGACGACCAGCGCCCTCGGGGACAGTCGAGGGGCGACGAGACCGAGGAGACGACCCCAATCGGAGTACTCGTAGGGGGGATCGGCGAGCACGACGTCGTAGCTCTCCGATGTGCGGGCGAGGTGGTCCTCGGCCGTTCCGCCGACGACGGCCGCGTGGTCGGCAAGCCCGGTGGCGGCCAGGTTCGCGTCGATGACCGCTCGAGCCCGACCGTCGCGCTCGACGAAGGTCGCACAGCTGGCGCCCCGCGACAACGCCTCGATGCCGAGCGCGCCGCTCCCCGCGAACAGGTCGACCACCACGGCATCGTGCACAGCGTCGTACGAGGTGAGCGAGTTGAACATCGCCTCGCGCACCCGGTCGGTCGTCGGCCGCGTCGCCGCACCCTCGGGCGCGACCAGTCGCCGACCTCCCGCGGAACCCGACACGACGCGCACAGGACCGCAACGTAGCGTCCCGCGACCCGACCTGGACCGCGCCGGCCTCTCACCCCGGGGCCTCTCACCCCAGGGCCTCTCACCCCAGGGCCTCTCACCCCAGGGCCTCTCACCCGAACTGGCAGGGGGTCGTACCGACCCCCCACTGCGCAAGGTTGCCTGCCAGTTCGGCTCGCCGGAGCGGCGCTCAGGTACCGTCGTCGCATGGAACCCATGGAGACGTTCACCTGCATCGACTGCGGGGGCGCCACGCGGATCCTGTCGTACCGACCACCCGAGGGCTGGGAGGTCGGCGACGTCGTCGCCTACCGCTGCCCCGACTGCAACGAACGCTTCGACGTCGTCCTGGACCCTGACGACGAGGACCACGGCCGCCCCGACTGAGTCAGCCCTTGAGGAGGAACTCCGTCGCCTCGTCGTCGGTGAAGACGAGCTTCAGTTCGTCCGCCAGCTCGGGGTGGTCGGCGAGGGTGGGGTCGCGGTCGACGATCTGCTGGGCGACCTCCCTCGCTCGCACGACCCACTCGCGGTCACGGCGCAGCGACGCGAGCTTGAGGTCGTTGCGGCCCTTCTGGCGTTCGCCCATGAGGGTCCCCTCGCCCCGGAGGTCGAGATCGATCTCGGCCAACTCGAACCCGTCGGTGGACCGCACCATCGCCTCGAGGCGCGCCGTGCCGTCCGGCGTCGACGGATCGGCCACGAGGTAGCACGACGACTCGGCGGCCCCGCGCCCGACGCGGCCGCGCAGCTGGTGGAGCTGGGCGATGCCGAACCGGTCGGCGTCGAGGACGACCATGACGGTCGCGTTGGGCACGTCGACGCCGACCTCGATCACCGTGGTCGAGACCAGCACGTCGAGTTCGCCGGCCCGGAACGCGCCCATCACCGCTTCCTTGTCCGCCGACGACAGACGGCCGTGGAGCAGGGCAAGGCGCAGTCCCGACAGCTCGCCGTGGAGGAGCTCTTCGAAGGTCTCCTCGGCCGACGCGGCCTCGAGCTTCTCGGACTCCTCGATGAGCGGGCAGACGACGTAGGCCTGCCGACCGGCCGCGACCTCGTCGCGGACCTTGGCCCACACCTGGTCGACCTCGACGTCGGACCGCGCCCAGGTGGTCGCGATCGGCGTGCGCCCGGGCGGCAGCTCGTCGAGCACGGACACGTCGAGATCGCCGTAGACCGTCATCGCCGCGGTGCGGGGAATGGGCGTGGCCGTCATGACGAGCACATCGGGCACCTCCTCGCCGCGGCTCTTCTCCCGCAGCGCGGCGCGCTGCTCGACCCCGAAGCGGTGCTGCTCGTCGATGACCACGACGCCCAGCGATCGGAGCTCGATGCCCTCCTGGATGAGGGCGTGCGTGCCGATCAGGATGTCGACCGATCCGGCCGAGAGGTCGGCGAGCAGACGTCGACGCTCGGCGGCAGTGGTGCGGTTCGTCAGCAGCTCCACCCGGAGCGGCCGGTCGACCCCTGAGCCGGCGAACAAGCTGCCGTCGTCGCTGTCGTCGGGGACGGTGAACCCGTCGAGCAGCGAGCGGATGCCGATGAAGTGCTGCTCGGCGAGCACCTCGGTGGGCGCCATGAGCGCACCCTGGTGCCCACCCTGCACCGCGGTGAGCAACGCCGCCACGGCCACGACGGTCTTGCCCGCGCCCACGTCGCCCTGCAGGAGCCGGTGCATGGGGTGGGGTCGAGCCAGGTCACGGGTGATCTCGGCGTTGGCCCGCTCCTGGGCCCCGGTCAGCGGGAAGGGAAGCCGACCAAGGAACGCCGGGACGAGCCCGCCCTCCACGTCGTGGACGAACCCAGCTGTCGTGTCCTCGAGGATGCGCTTGCGCTGCACGAGCTCGAGCTGCACCCGGAACAACTCGTCGAACACCAGGCGCCGGCGCGCCCGCTGAGCGACAGCCATCGACTCCGGCAGGTGGATGTCGTGGAACGCGGTCGTACGGTCGACGAGGTCGTAGCGCGCCCGGATCTCGTCGGGCACCGGCTCGGTGAACTCGCCGGCGCGCCGCAGCGTCTCGGCCATCCACCTGCCGATGTCCGAGCTGTCGACCCCGTGCTTGTCTGACTGGGGGTACACGGGGATGATCCGACCCGTCCGGTCCCCGATGAGGTCGACGACCGGGTTGGTCATCTGCCGGGTGCCGCGGAAGTCCTCGAGCTTGCCGAACAGCACCGCCTCGGTGCCGGGCGTGAGCTGCCGCTCGCGCCACGGCTGGTTGAAGAACGTGACCTTGAGCCGCCCCTGCCCGTCGGAGACCTTCGCCTCGACCATCTTGCGGCGGTTGCGCGTCGGACGGCTCGAGATCGACTCCACGCGGACGACCACCATGGCCTCCTCACCGACCACCAGGTCGCGGATGCGAGCCTCACGGGTGCGATCGAGGTAGCGCCGCGGGTAGTAGGTGATCAGGTCGAAGAGGGTCTCGACGCCGACCGCGGTGAGTCCCTTCGCCTTGGTGTCACCGACGCCGTTGAGCTTCGTGACCGGGAGCGCCGCGAGGCGGGCGAGCGGTTTGGGGTCCGACGTGTTCACAGGTCGACGGGCAGCAGTCGTGGTCGCCGGCTACTCGATACCGAAGAGGTACGGGTAGAGCGGCTGGCCACCGTGGTGGACCTCGGCGGTGGCCCCCGGACGGTTGTCCTGGATCCACAGCTCGATGTGGCGGGTGGTGCCCGCCGAGGCACCGTCGCCCTCGATGATGGTGACGATCTCGTGGTGGTCGGTGACGACCCGGTCGAGCAGGTCGGTGCAGGCCTGGTCGATCGAGGTGCTCACCGCCACGACGCCCTCCCGCACGATGCCGATGAAGTCGCCGGTGGCGATGGGCCCCGCATCGCAGGTCGAGTCGCGCACGGCCTGGGTGATCTCGGCGGCGATGACGGCGTCCGCGGTCTCGGTCATCCCCTCGGCGTTGGCCTCGGCCGTCGACTGCGGGTCGTAGGCCAGGAGCGACGCGAAGCCCTCGGCGATGCTGCGGGTGGGCACGACCCGGACGGTCTTGGCCGTCTGGGCATCGACCTGTTGGGCGACCGCGATGATGTTGCCGTTGTTGGGCAGGATGACGACCTCGTCGGCCGGGGCCGCCTCGACGGCTTCGAGCAGGTCGGCCGTCGACGGGTTCATGGTCTGGCCGCCGGTGACGATGCCCTGGACGCCGAGCGAGTAGAGGATGCGGCGCACGCCGTCGCCGTTGGCGATGGCCACGACCGCGCACGGCACCGGCTCGCGGGCCGACGCGGGCACGGGCGACGACGGCTCGGCCTCGCGCACCCACCGCTCCTCTTCGACCTCTTCGAGCAGGTCGGTGACCCGGATCTTGGTGGGGCGACCGATGTCGATGCCCGCCTCGATGGCCGCGCCGATGTCGTCGGTGTGGATGTGGCAGTTGAAGAGGCCGTCGCCGCCCACGACCACGATGGAGTCGCCGATGGTGGCCCACACGTCCTTGAAGCCGGGGACCGTGGCGTCGGGGGCCTCGAGGAAGTACATGACCTCGTAGCGCAGGTCTGCGATGCTGCCGCCCTCGCCTGCGGGGCGGTGCGCGTCGAGCGCCGTGTGCGCGTCGGCGAGCTCGGCCGACATCGTCGCGAGCTCCGGGGCGATTCCGTCCACCTCGACCGACCCCTCCCCCTCGATCGGCTCGGGCATCGGACGACCGTCGACCACGTGGAGGAAGGCGTCGAGCAGGAGGAGGAACCCGCAACCTCCGGCGTCGACCACCCCGGCGTCCTTCAGCACGGGGAGCAGGTCGGGGGTGCGTTCGAGCGATCGGCCACCGGCGACCCGGGCGGCCTCGAGCACCGCTGCGAGCGACATCCCTGCGTCGGCGTCGTGGCTGGCGGTCGCTCCCTCCGACGACTCACGCACCACCGTGAGGATCGTGCCCTCCACGGGGCGACCGACTGCGCCGTACGCCGCCTCCGCCGCGGCGGTCAGCGACGCCACCAGCGAGGCCGCATCGACCGAGTCCCTGGTCTTGAACCCGTCGGACAGGCCGCGCAGCACGCCCGACAGGATCACCCCCGAGTTGCCGCGCGCCCCCATGAGGGAGCCGTGGGCGATGGCCTTGCAGATCGGCTCCATCTCGTCGGGAGCGGCGTCGGCCTCCTCCACGACGGACCTGAGCGTGAGCGACATGTTGGTGCCGGTGTCGCCGTCGGGAACCGGGTACACGTTGAGCCGGTTGATCGACTCCTTGTGGTCGACGAGCGCGTCGGCGAAGCAGCGCACGACCGCCCGGAGGTCGGCCGCGGACAGCTGGTCGAGGGTTGGCATCGCCCCGGATCGTACCGAGCGTGGGGAACCGGCGCGGACCGACGGGAACCAGGAGCGCGCCCGCGTCGTCAGAGGGACCGGAGGAAGACGTCGGTCCACCCGGTCCGGCGGCACGAGGTGCTGGCACCACGGTGTCAGCACCATGACAACGGGAGACGGATCGACATGGGTTGGAACACGCGCGGCATCGTCGTGGGGGTGGCCCTGGCCGGGCTGCTGATCGGAGCAACGGCCGGATGCGGCAGCACGCCGGACGTGACCATCGAGGCGAGCCCGGGGCATGGCCCCGACTCGCTCCCCGACGGCATCACGGTGAGCGGCGTCGGCGAGGTGCACGGCACCCCCGACACCCTCACCGCCACCGTGTCGGTCTCGGTCAAGCGCGGCGACGTCGGCACCGCGGTGGCCGACAACGCCGCGGCCGCCAACGCGGTCATCGACGCGGCCAAGGACGCCGGGATCGACGAGGCCGACATCCAGACGCAGAACTACTCGGTGAACCAGGAGTGGCGCTACCCCGACGGCGGATCACCTGTGGCCGACGGCTACCGGGTCACCAACTCCGTGGTGGTTCGCATCACCGAGCTCGAGACGGCGGGTTCGGTCATAGACGCCGTGCTCGCCGCCGGCGGCGACGACGTGTCGCTCAACACGGTCGCCTTCACCCTCGAAGAGGACGGTCCCGCGCTCGAGGCGGCCCGCCAAGCGGCCTTCGAGGATGCCCAAGCCAAGGCGAAGCAGTACGCCGAGCTCTCGGGCCAGGGACTCTCCGGGGCCGAGGCCATCAGCGACGTCAACGTCGAGGCCGAGCGGTTCTCCTACGTCGGCGCCGCCGTCGCCATGGAGGCCGCCACCTCGACGACGCCCATCGAAGGAGGCCAGGTCACCACCCGGGTGACGGTCAACGCCCGCTTCGGCATCGGCTGACCAGACGCGACGCCCGCGGCCGAGAGCACGAGGAACGGGCTGGGCAACTGGCTGCTGAGCCATCGCGCCTTCTAGCAGGGGAGATTCCCGAACAGGTGCCTCAGCGCACGATCTCGAATCTCCCGTCGCGATCTGGTACACGCTGAGCACCGGAACGGCCTGCGACGACCCCGGCAGCGACCTCTACACGCGCATCGGCCCCTACAGGCCAAGCACCGTGCCGTCGTTCAACTCCGCCAGATGGGCCACGCCATCACACTCGACCTGCTGCCCGCCGCGGGATAGCGAATCTCCGGATCAGCGACCAGATCCGGACGTCCATGAGCGTCTCCCGATCTCGGCAGCCTCTGATCTCCGCAGTTTCCCGGTGGGCACCCACACCAGGGTCAGGAGCCCCCGGTTTCGGGGTCGTAGTAGCTCAACGACCCGACACTTCCCCGGACCGAACCGGGGTCGGCACCCGACGCGACGGCGAGTTCCAACGGTCGGTGCACGGTCCCGGTCATGATGACCGGTGCTGTTGACCGACCCCGACCGTTGGAGACACCACCATGGCAGGCCAGCCTTGTCGTTGCTCGACCGCGAGGAGATCAGCGCCTGACCTCCACGTCGCCCAGATCGGCCGCTACAAAGCCGGCACCTCACAACCCACCCTCGACGTCATCCGCCGCCTCGCCACCACCCTCAACGTCACCGCCGACCTCCTCGTGTTCGACAACGACGAACGAGGCCCCGACGACGACCTCACCCTCGCCTTCGAAGCCACCCGCCAACTCGACCCCGACGAACGCCAGACCGTCCGCGACATCATCGAAGCCATCCTCCTCAAACACGACGCCAAACGCTGGACCAACGCCAGCTGATCGGTGGACTGAACGTCAGAGTCCGGTGCTCCACCACCCGACGAACACGCCCTTCAACGCCGCCAGCGACGACTTGGCCCTCGACAGCCCCCGGGTGCGAGCATCGAGGTAGGCCTCACGCAGGAACCATCCTGTGATCCCGACGATCGCCGGGATCGGCAAGTACCTCAGCGACCCCGGGACGTCCACGCCGAGGTTGACAAGCAGTACCGGCATGAGGCACATGCAGATCGCAGCTCCGACTACCCATCGACGGATACGTCGGCGGCGATGTCGAGCCCGAATGACCTCGGCTGCAGGCAGCGCCGTCACGGGAGTCCACCCAACCAGTCCAGCCAATCACCCTCGCCAAACGGGAGGACACCGCGAGCGAACCGGGCGAGATTGTCGCCTGTCGTGCACTCGCCGTCTGGACCATAAGGAGCCTGGTCGTATCGATACAGCTGCCGAACGCCACGGGCCAACCGGAAGCCTCCCGTCGCGGTGGCATAGATGCCAGCACCAGCGCATAGCCCGACCAGGGGCGGCCAGTTCCAGTGATCAGTGCACGGTGAGGTCATGGTAGAGGCTGGTGGGGCTCTGGTAGTCGAGGAGACGGCGGCGTTGGCCGTTGATGAGGGCGGCGACACCGTTGATGTGGTCTTGGGTGACGATCGACAGGTCGGTTCCTCTCGGGTACGACCAGCGCCATTGCCGGTTTTGGCGACAGCAAGCCCACCGGGGCCGTAGACGTAGCTGGTGATGCCATCGTCGGATCGCTCGTCGAGCAGGAGCGGCCGTGTCGACGCCGCGTTCGCAGGCCGGATACGAGCCTGACCGTTCGCGACAGGCGACACCACCGCGACGTTCAACGCCACCGCAGACACACCCGTCGCGGGGACACCGCCTTGCCCGGTGATCTGCACGGTGCGTTCCCCGTTGGCAGGAACCTGCCCAGTGCAATTCGACAGGCCCCGGGACAGCCCGTGTCTGCGTTCTGAACCATGAGCCATCGGATCCGCATCTACTCTCCAAACGGGTAGGTCACAAACATCCAGAGCAACACCGTCACGATGACAACGGCCTCGACAATTCGAACTGCACGACGCAAGGGGGTCGGCGAAGTGGACTTGGCGTCCTCAAAGAACGCCCCGTAACTCACATCAATCCCGACAAATAGCGCCGTGCCAGATGCTGCAACCACTGCGGAGAAAGACCCCTGATTCCTCGCTGCTAGATAAAGATACAAACCTATTCCGGTAGCTATAGGTAGGAGAACCGCCAGCAGCACACGAATAGGAAGCGGATACTTCGAGATCACGATACCCCATGATGGGAATCCACTATAGTTGTCAGTCATTGAGGGCAGGAGCTTGGGTCGTGAAGAACGTGGAGTAGAACCAGACTGCAAGATCAACAATGACCCGGTCACCCGCAAGAGTTGATATGCCCTTTCCAACCCCGGCCGTCGTTAGCCCTATCTGTTCAGAGTGGGTCTTGAGCTGGGTGTGATGGTTGCCCGGC
>CAZGEF010000012.1:0-43758 GCA_964525005.1 uncultured Rhabdothermincola sp. | reverse complement strand
TCCTCGCCACCGACGAGACCATCCAGATGATGGTCGACCACGGCACCTACCTCGTGTCCACCACCTACCTCACCGATGCCATGGACATCGCCCGCGCCGCACCCGAGCTCCAAGCCAAAGCCGCAGTCGTGTTCCCCCAAGCACGCGCCATGCTCCCCAAGGCCATCGCCGCTGGCGTGAAGATTGCGTGCGGCACCGACGCCCCCGCCGTGCCCCACGGCGACAACGCCAAAGAGCTCATCGCCCTCGTCGAACGAGGCATGACGCCGATGCAGGCGCTGCAGGCCGCGACGACGGTCAGCGCGGACCTCATCGAACGCAGCGACGACCTCGGCCAGATCAGCCCCGGGTACCTCGCCGACCTCATCGCCGTCGCCGGCGACCCCACCGACGACATCGCCGCCACCCAAGACGTCCGCTTCGTCATGAAAGACGGCCGGGTCTCCCGGAGACCTCGACCCGGATGAGGCCCAGCCCGGGAGCACGACGCTCCGGAAACGGTGCGTTCCGGGCAAACCTCTAGATATCTCCAGACCGCCGTGCAAGGATGCGGACGGCAGCCAGAGCGTCATCAGGGGGAAGTTCATGAAGCAGGGTTCCAACGGCGCGTGGGCGCGCCGGGCAGTGGCTGCCACCGCAGCGCTGCTGCTCGTCGTGGGAGCGGCGTGCACAGACGATGCCGACACGACGTCGACCAGCGGGGGTCAGACCGATGACACGGTTACGGCGGGCGCGGTCGCCGACCTGCTCGGACCCGACGATGTCGCGTCGGGCGACCCGGTGAAGATCGGGTTCATGTCCGACGGCGCGACCGATGCGTTCGACAACACCGACGAGATCCGTGCGGCGAAGGCGACGGCCGCGTACTGGAACCAGCACCAGGGCGGCATCGCGGGACGCCCGATCGAGGTCATCTCCTGCGAGTCAGGTGCGGACCCTTCCGCCACCACCGACTGCGCGAACAGGTTCATCTCCGAGGACGTCGTGGCCGTGGTGCAGTCGCAGACCGCCAACGCCGATGCGGCGTGGCAGGTGCTGCACGCCGGAGGGATCCCGACCTTCTTCAGCCAGGGTGCCGGTGGCGAGATGCAGGAGGACTCGACGGACAGCTTCTTGGTGTTCAACCCGGCCGCCGCGCTGTTCGGCCTCCCCCTTGCGCTGGCCGACGCCGCAGGCACCGACCAGCTCGCGTTCGTCGTCATCGACGTCCCGCAGGCGGTGGACCTGGTCGAAGCGCAGACCCCGCAGCTCAACGAGGCGGGCTACGACATCGATCTCGTGCGGGTCCCGATCGGGACGGCCGACATGAGCTCGCAGATGCAGCAGGTCGCCAACACGGGTGCGGGCGTGGTGTACGTGGTGGGCAACGACGCCTTCTGCATCGCGGCGTTCCAGGGCCTCAACGGAGTCGGCTACGACGGCGAGGTCGCGGCGGTGAACCAGTGCATCACCGACGCGACCCGTGAGGCGATGCCGACCGGCCTCGAGGGCATCAGCGTGCTGTCGTCGCTCGCTCTGGGTGCGATCGACGATCCGACCTACCAGAAGTACCTCGCGGTGATGGACGCCTACGGTCAGGACGTCACCGACGTCGACAACTTCACCTCGATGGGCGGGTATGCCGCCATGGGTGCGCTGGCCACCGCACTACGGGGTCTGACCGGGGAGGTCACGCCGGCCACGGTGGTCGAGGCGATCAAGGCCATGCCACAGTCCGAGTACCCGGGCGGTGGAGGCATCATGTTCCAGTGCGGCGGAACGGCCGCGCCGTCGGCGCCGGCGGTCTGCACCAACCAGTGGCTGCGTGCGGAGCTCGATGCATCGGGCAATGCCACGACCTACACGGTCGAGGACTCCTCCGACGTGTTCGGCTAGCCCGGCCGCCCGGGGGGTGCCGGGCCCGCTCCAGGTCGCAGGCCTTGGCGATCGCCTTGTCCTCGTGCTTGGCCTACAGCTGGCCGTAGAAGCCAGGCCGCATCTCGGCGAAGGCCGTGGGATGTGCCCGGACCGGGTCGTGCGGGTCCTGGCCGACCGGCTCGGGTGACGGCGGCAGCCTCATGGAAATAGTAGTGTTGCAATCGCTGCACGGATCCTCTCTGCATGTGATGAGCCGATGTGCGATGCAACAGGAGGGCTGTTCCGGTCGGGCAGTCGTCGTGACCTCGACGGGACATCGGAGGAGAAGGGAACCCGACGTGGGAGATGAGGTGGCCGAAGCGTTCGATCGCGACGCGGTCGTGGCGAAGTACCTGGCCGAGCGGGACAGGCGGTTGGTCGCCGATCGCGCCGCCATCCGGGACCTCTCCGTCGATCCGGACTTCGCCTCGTACCGCGACGACCCCTTCACCCCGTTCGCGGCGCGCCCCGCGGTGACCGAGGAGCTCGACGTCGTCGTCGTCGGCGGCGGGATCGCCGGCCTCCTCGCAGCGGTCGAGCTCCGCAAGGCGGGCGTCGACCGGATCCGGATCGTCGACCAGGCCGGGGGAATCGGCGGTACCTGGTACTGGAACCGCTACCCGGGGGTGATGTGCGACGTCGAGTCCTACATCTACCTGCCCATGCTCGAGGAGCTCGACTACCTCCCGCGGGACCGCTACGCGAGCGGCGAGGAGATCCGCCTCCACCTCCAGGCCATCGCCGAGCGCTACGACCTGGTTGCCGATGCGCTGTTCCACACCGGCGTCGAGAACGCCACGTGGGATGACGACCGGGGGCGCTGGACGGTTCGCACCGACCGGGCCGACGCGCTCTCCGGCCGCTACTACGTGCTCGCCGTCGGGATCTTGAACCTCCTCAAGCTGCCCGCCATAGCGGGCATGGAGACCTTCGAGGGGGCGTCGTTCCACACGGCCCGGTGGGACTACCGCTACACGGGAGGTGGCCCGGGCCAGCCCCTCACCGAGCTGGGCGACAAGACGGTTGCGCTCATCGGCACGGGAGCGACCGGCATCCAGGCGCTCGGTCCGCTCGCCGCCGGGGCGGACAAGGTGCACGTGTTCCAGCGCACGCCCTCGGCCATCGGGGTGCGGGGGAACCGGCCGACGCCGGCCGACTTCGCCGACAGCCTCCCGAGCGGTTGGCAGCGCGACCGCATGGACAACTTCCAGGCGATCATGCTGGGCCGATCGGTCGACGAGGACCTGACCGACGACGGCTGGACCCGGCACTACGCCGCCGTGCACCACCCGCCCCGCCGGGAGGGAGCGACGATCCAGGAGTACCTGCTCGACGGCGAGAAGCTCGACTTCGAGATCATGGAGGAGCACCGGCGCCGGGTCGTCGAGTCCGTCGAGGACCCGGCCGTCGCCGAGACCCTCAAGCCGTACTACCGGTACCTGTGCAAGCGCCCGTGCTTCCACGACGAGTACCTGGGCGTCTACAACAACCCGAACGTCGAGCTCATCGACTGCCCAGCGGGCATCGACGAGATCAACGCGGAGGGCCTCGTCGTCGACGGCGAGCAGTACGACGTGGGCTGCATCGTCTACGGAACCGGGTTCGAGGCCGAGCTCACCCCGCTCTACCGACGAGCCGGTCACGACATCGTGGGCCGGGGCGCGATGTCGCTGGCCGACAAGTGGTCCGACGGCGCGTCGAGCCTCTTCGGGATGATGACCCGGGGCTTCCCCAACCTGTTCGCCATGCCCGCGCCCGGCCAGCAGGCGGTGGTGACGGTCAACTACACGCAGCTCGCCGTCCTCGGTGCCGAGCTCGTGGGTCGCACCGTCGGACTGCTCGAGAAGGCCGGAGCGAGCCGCTTCGAGGTGACCGAGGCCGCCGAGGCCGAGTGGACCGACAAGATCGTGGCCTCCTTCGTCGATGCCAGCCACGTCATGGCGGCGTGCACGCCCTCGCGGATCAACAACGAGGGCCACCCCGAGGCGATGAACCCCCGCAACGGGAACTACGGTCGGGGGCTGGGGGACTACTTCGGCTACCGGGACCTGCTGCTGGCCTGGCTCGACGACGGCGCCTTCGACGGGCTCGAGGTCCGATGAGCTCGGTGCGTGGGATGGGCGACGAGCGCGACGGCACGAGCCCGGTCGTCGTGGTCACCGGCGGTGGCGGCGGGATCGGCGCGGCCATCGCCGAGCACCTCGGGGCCGACGGGTGGTTCGTCGTCACCGTCGACCCGCTCGTCACCCTCGACGGGTCGGAGCAACTGCCCGCGACCGAGGAGACCACCGCCGGGCGGATCGTCGCCGCGGGCGGCCAGGCGCGCGCCTCGTCGGCCTCGGTCACCGACGCCGACGCCGTCCACGAGCTGTTCCGATCGCTCGCCGGCGAGCGCGGTCGCCTCGACGCGGTGATCAACGTGGCCGGCATCTCGCGGCCCACGAGCTTCGTGCGGGGCGGCGACGAGGACTGGAACGGGGTGCTCGCCGTGCACCTCGACGGCTACCGCAACATCCTCGCCGCCGCGTTGCCGATCATGGAGGAAGCCGGGTACGGCAGGATCGTCGGCATCACATCCGGCTCGGGGTGGCGCCAGGCCGACGCCGGGTCCTACGCCTGTGCCAAGCGGGCGGTCGCGGGGCTCACCTGGCAGGTCGGCCGGGCGACCCCACCTGGGGTGGTGGTCAACGCCATGTCGCCCATCGCCGTGACGCGCATGGTCACCGCCGCGCTCGGCGCCCGTAGGGGCGCGACCGGCGGTGGTCCCACGACAGGCGGGTTGTCGCTGGGCGCCATGCCGACACCCGATGAGCTCGGACCGTTCGCGGCCTACCTGGTGGGCGACGACATCGGGTGGTGCTCGGGTCAGGTGTTCTTCGCCGGCGGACCCGAGGTCGCGGTCCTCGAGCCGCCCCGGTTGGTCGAGGTGGTGCGCACCGACGGCGACGCCCCCTTGGCTGAGCGGGTGGATGCGGCCGCCGACAGGATCTTCGCCCCCGCGGAGCGGGCCCAGGCCAGCACCGGCGGATCGAACCCCCGCCTCGTCCCGGCGCCCGGGAGCTCGCCGGACCCACTCGACATGTTCGACTCGGCCGACTCCGACGACACGATCGCGTCGCGGCCGGTGCGGTCGTGCGCCGTCGTGTCGGACCGTCCCGATCTCGCCGGGGCGGTCGCTCGGGCGCTCGGTACCCGTGGCATCCGCTCCGTGGCGGTTCCCGTGGGCATGGCGTCGTCGATCGCCGAGGCGGTCGGCACGTTGGAGGCCGCGGCACCCGCCGACGGAACGTTCGACGCGGTGATCGTCGCCCTGTCGGACGGATCGGACGGATCGGACGATGCGATCACGCGTGGCGGCGATCAGGTCCGAGATGACAGGCCAGGGTGGCGGTCGGTGCTCGACTCGCACGCCGGGCTGGTCGACCGGATCCACACCGACGCGGCATGGGTGCGGGCCGCGGCAGGTGGTGGTCCCGATGACGGCGGTGCCGTTCGAGTGGTGACCGTCGTCGACGCGGCGAGCTCGGGAGGCCGCAGCCGGGCGCAGGCCGCAGCCCAGCTCGCCCGCTCGGCGAGGGCGGCGACGAAGGATCGCGTCAGCGCGTTCGCCATCAGCGTGGAGAAGTCGGTGCCGACGACCAGCGATGTGGTCGGGCAGCTCGCGGCCCACCTCGTGTCCAGTCCTGGTGCCGCCGAGCTCTCCGGCGCGGAGCTGGTCGTGGACGAGGGGTGGATCGGACTGCGCCGCCACCCCCACCCGGGGACCTCCCTCGCCGTCGACGCCGACCTGCCGCCGTGGTTCGGCCGAGTGCTCAGGCGGATCGTGGGCCCTGCCGGCGCGACGCCCGCACCGGAGGGACCATGAGCTGTCGGCCCGAACGGATCGTCGACGCGCACGTCCACCTGTGGGACCCGGCTCGCGTCGACTGGTACCCCTACCTGTCCGGCCGCCGTGATCTGGGCATGGGCGACGTGTCGAGGATGTCCCGCCGCTTCGACCTGGCCGCGTACCGGGCCGAGTCGGCGGGGTGGAACGTCGACAAGCGGGTCGCCGTGGTCGCCGCGGTGGGCCTCCACTCGATGGACGAGGCGATCGAGCTCACGCAGGGCGGCCAGGTCGAAGCTGTCATCGGCGGCGTCGTGCCGACAGGTTCGGTTGCCGAGGCCGAGCGGTGCCTCGACCGGCAGATGACCGGCCCCCGGTTCCGGGGGGTGCGACCGATGGGGCAGCACGACGACCCGGTCCCGCCCCGGGGCGTGCTCGCCGCGATCGAGGAGCGCGACCTGCTGTTCGAGCTCATGGCCCATCCCGATCAGCTCCAGCAGGCGGCCGACGTCCTGGCCGACTTCGGTGACCTCACCGTCGTCATCGAGCACACGGGGTGGCCGCGGGCCGACACCGCCGAGGAGCTCGCGCTGTGGGAAGACGGCATGGCGCGTCTGGCCGACTTGGGTGACCGCGTCGTGTGCAAGCTCTCCGGTCTCGCCATGCCGTTGGGGTCGATGAGCGCCGACGCGTTCGCCCCCTGGATCGAACGGGCCATCGAGCTGTTCGGCGTCGAGCGTGCCATGTTCGGCAGCAACTTCCCGGTGGACGGCCTGCACGGCACCTTCGACGACCTGCTCTCGACGGTGGACGCCGTGACGGCCGGCCTGGACCCCGGTGCCCGGCACCAGCTCTTCGCCGCCACCGCGGAGCGCGTCTACCGCTGCTGACGACGACCAGGCTGACGACGACCAGGCTGGTGACGGGCGACCAGCCGAAGGTCGTCCCGGCGGTCAGCCGACGATGCCCATCGACCGCAGCTGTTGGACGATCCGTTCGGCGGCATCTTCGACCGTGATGGTCGTGGTGTCGATGCGGATCTCGGCGTTGTCGGGGACCTCGTAGGGCGAGTCGATGCCGGTGAAGTTCGGCAGCTCACCGGTGCGTGCCTTGCGGTAGAGGCCCTTCACGTCGCGGTCCTCGGCGACCTCGAGGGGCGTGTCGACGAACACCTCGCAGAACTGGTCGTCGTCGACGAGGCTGCGGGCCATCTGGCGTTCGGCGCGGAACGGGGAGATGAAGGTGACGAGGACGACGAGCCCGGCGTCGACCATGAGCTTGGACACCTCGGCGACGCGGCGGATGTTCTCGACGCGGTCCTCCTCGGTGAATCCGAGGTCCTTGTTCAAGCCGTGGCGGACGTTGTCTCCGTCGAGCATCGTGGTGTGCACGCCGAGGGCGTGCAGGCGCTTCTCGACGAGGTTGCCGATGGTGGACTTGCCGGATCCGGACAGCCCGGTGAACCACACGACGGCAGGTTTGTGGCCTTTGAGCCGTTCGTGGGCGGCCGCGTCGAGGTCGATGGCCTGCCAGTGCACGTTCTGGCTGCGCCGCAGCGCGAAGTGCAGGAGACCGGCACCGACGGTGGCGTTGGTGATCCGGTCGATGATGATGAACCCGCCCATGTCGCGGTTCGTGGCATAGGCGTCGAAGGGTATGGGGCGATCGAGGGTGACGTTCGCGACACCGATCTCGTTCAGCTCGAGGGTCCTGGCGGCGGTGTGCTCGAGGGTGTTGACGTTGACCCGGTACTTGGGCTGGTCGATCGTGGCGCCGACGACGCGGCCGCCGATCTTGATCAGGTACGGGCGTCCGGGGAGCATCTGGTGCTCGTGCATCCACACCACGTGGGCTTCGAACTGGTCGGCGACCTCGGGTGGGTCGTCGGCCGCGGCGAGCACGTCACCGCGTGACACGTCGATCTCGTCGGCGAGGCAGACGGTGATGGCCTGCCCGGCCCAGGCCGTGTCGAGGTCGTCGTCCCCGATGACGATGCGCGACACGGTCGAGGTCTGCCCTCCGGGCAGCACGCGGATCGTGTCGCCGACCGTGACGGTGCCGCCGACGATCGTGCCCGAGAACCCCCGGAAGTCGAGGTTGGGACGGTTCACCCACTGCACCGGCAGGCGGAACGGACCTGCCGCGACGTCATCGCCGATCTCGACGGATTCGAGGTAGGGGATGAGCGCAGGTCCGTGGTACCAGGGGGTGTTCTCGGACGGGTGCAGCAGGTTGTCGCCCTTGAGCGCCGACATCGGGATGCACACGATGCTCTCGATGCCCACTTGACCGGCGAAGGTTCGGTAGTCGGCTTCGATCTGGTCGAACACGTCTTGCGAGTAGTCCACGAGATCGAGCTTGTTGACCGCCACGACCACGTTGCGGATCCCGAGGAGCGACACGAGGTACGAGTGGCGGCGGGTCTGGGTGAGCACGCCTTTGCGGGCGTCGATCATCAGGACCGCGAGATCCGCCGTCGAAGCGCCGGTGACCATGTTGCGGGTGTACTGCTCGTGACCGGGGGTGTCGGCCACGATGAACTTGCGCTTCTCGGTGGAGAAGAACCGGTAGGCGACGTCGATCGTGATGCCCTGCTCGCGCTCGGCCTCGAGCCCGTCGAGGAGGAGGGCGAAGTCGAGGTCGCCACCCTGGGTGCCGACCTTGCGCGAGTCGGCCTCGAGCGCGGCCATGTGGTCCTCGAACACGAGCTTGGTCTCGTAGAGGAGCCGACCGATCAGGGTCGACTTCCCGTCGTCGACCGACCCGCAGGTGATGAAGCGCAGGAGAGACTTGTTCTCGTGCGCCGTGAGGTAGGCCTCGATGTCGGACTCGAGGAGCTCGTCGGCGGCGTGGCTCATCAGAAGTACCCCTCTTGCTTCTTCTTCTCCATGGACCCCGATGAGTCGTGGTCGATCGCTCGTCCCTGACGTTCGGAGGTGGTCGTGAGCAGCGTCTCCTGGATGACCTCGCTCAGGGTCTCGGCCTTGGACTCGACCGCGCCGGTGAGCGGATAGCAACCCAGGGTGCGGAACCGGACGCTGCGCACCTCGGGCGTCTCGTCGTCGTGGAGCGGGAACCGGTCGTCGTCGACCATCAGCAACATGCCGTCGCGCTCCACGACCGGCCGCGGCGCGGCCAGGTAGAGCGGCACCATGGGGACGTTCTCGCGATGGATGTAGAGCCACACGTCGAGCTCGGTCCAGTTCGAGATCGGGAACACCCGCATCGACTCACCTTGGGCCCGACGGACGTTGTACAGCCGCCAGAGCTCAGGGCGCTGCAACTTGGGATCCCAGCGGTGCTGTGCCGAGCGGATCGAGAAGATCCGCTCCTTGGCCCTCGACTTCTCCTCGTCGCGCCGGGCACCGCCGAAGGCGCAGTCGAACCCCCAGTTGTCCAGCGCCTGCTTCAGGCCCTCGGTCTTCCACATGTCGGTGTGCACCGACGACCCGTGGTCGAAGGGGTTGATGCCGAGGCGAACCGCTTCGGGGTTCTGCCACGTCAACAGCTCCATCCCCGACGCCTTCGCCATGCGGTCGCGGAACTCGTACATCGCCCGGAACTTGAACGTCGTGTCCACGTGCAGCAGCGGGAACGGCGGCGGCGACGGCGCGAACGCCTTGCGAGCCAGGTGCAACATCACACCGCTGTCCTTGCCGATCGAATAGAGCATCACCGGACGCTCGGATTCGGCGACCGCCTCACGCATGATGTGGATGCTCTCGGCCTCCAGGCGCTGGAGGTGACTCAGGGCCGACATCTCATGGCCTCTCTGTAGGTTCGGGTTGCTGGCTAGACGCACTTCGGGCGATGGGGGAGCCCGTCCGGGAGCCAGGGGATTGCGACGTTGTACCCCAGGTTGCTCGGTCGAGGCGCGAGACGTGCAATCTAGGTGGTCGTCGGGGTGCGGTGATCGGGATGAGGTCATCAGGTGGAGTCCGAGGCGCCGTGCGGGTCTCGCCCGTGGAGGGAGTCCGCGGCTACGCGAGCAGCGACTCGGCGATCCGGCGACGGTGCCAGCCGTGGTGGCCGTAGAGCAGGTCGTTCTGCTTGGCTCGCTTGAACAGCAGGTGGGCGTCGTTCGCCCACGTGAAGCCAGTTGCACCATGCACCTGGATGTTGTCGCCCGTGACCGAGATCGCCGCCTCGGCCATGGCGCTCTTGGCGATGGCGGCAGCCCGTGCTCGGTCGACGTGGTCGGTGTCCGACGCCCAGGCCGCGTAGTGCACGCCGACCCGACCGAGCTCGGTCTGGTGGAGCATGTCGACGAGCTTGTGCTGGATGACCTGGTGCGACGAGATGGGGACGTCGAACTGCACGCGCTGGTCGCTGTAGGCGATGGCCATGGCCAGCGAGGCGTCGCACACCCCGACCAGTTCGGCCGCCAGCGCGACCGCGGCGTCATCGGCGATGCGGCGCCAGATGGCGGTGTGGTCGCCGAGGGGGCCCACCGGTCTCGCCGCGGTGCCGTCGAGCTCCAGTCGGGCGATCGGCCGGGAGGGATCGAGGCCGGGCACGGCGACGGCCCCGGGCGACTCGACGAGGAACGAGCCCATGCCGTCCTGGGTGCGCGCCGCGACGAGCACCCAATCGGCGCCGACGCCGTCGAGCACGATGGGCTTGAGCCCCGTCAGCCGCCACGTGCTGCCGTCTCGGCGCGCGCGGGTGCGCACCCGATCGACGGGATCGTCGTGGCCGAGCTCGTCGAGGGCGACGGTGCCGCGGGCGGCCCCCGTCGCGAGGTCGGCCAGGTGGCCGGTCTGGTCGAGGTGCCTCGCGGCGAGCGTCGCGACGACGGCCGAGGACAGGAAGGGAAGTGCGGCGGTCCGCCGTCCGAGCTCCTCGAGGACGACCACGGCGTCGACCAGCCCGAGGCCCAGGCCGCCCTGTTCTTCGGGGACGAGCAGCGCCGTCCAACCGAGGTCGACGACCTCGTTCCACGCTCGGGTCCGATGGTCGAAGGCGTCGTCGTCGATCAGCCGACGGAGGATGCCCGTCGCCGCGAGGTCGTCGACGAGCTGCGCGACCGCGACGCGGAGAGCGTGCTGGTCGTCGGAGAAGGTGAAGTCCATGTCATCGCCCCGGTCGATCAGCGGTGTGGTGTCGCGCCGTCGCGCCCGAGGTCATGACGCCCGGGCCTTGCGCAGCGCCTTCTTGGCGATGATGTTCTTCTGGATCTCCGTGGCGCCGGCCCCGATCGAGGTGTAGCGCTGCCATGGGTAGTTGCGGGTCCACCGGCCGTTGTCGACGGCATCGGGTCCGCCGCGACCGAGCGCGCCGGCCGGTCCGAGCAGGTCGATGGCGAGCTCGGCGATCGTCTGGGAGATGGTCGACCACTGGAGCTTGGCCAGCGGGACCTCGGGCCAGTTGGGCTCGCCCCGCATGATCTTGGTGAGCGCCCGGTAGTTGAGCAGGCGGGTCAGCTCGATCTCGGCGAACGTGCGACCGACTCGGTCCATGAGCACCGGGTCACGCAGCGCGCCGGGGTTCTCCGAGCGCGCCAGGGACACGATCGCCTTGAGGTCCGCTGCCATGGCGATCGACAGGCCGGCGGTGCCGACGCGCTCGTGCCCGAGGGTGCTCATGGCGACCATCCACCCCTCGTCCTCCTGGCCGAGCCGGTCGTGGACCGGGACGACGACGTTCGTGAAGAAGACCTCGTCGAGCATCGTGTCGCCCGTGATGTCCTCGATGGGTCGGCATTCGATGCCCGGCGTGTGCAGGTCGACGATGAACGCGGTGATGCCCTCGTGCTTGGCCCCGCGCCCGATCGCCGTCGGATCGGTGCGCAACAGGAACAGGCCCCAGCGCGCCAGGTGGGCCGACGAGATCCAGGTCTTCTGCCCGTTGACGACGTAGTGGTCGCCGTCGCGCACCGCGGTGGTGCGCATGTTGGCCAGGTCGGAGCCGGCCTCGGGCTCGCTGAAGCCCTGGCACCAGTGCTCCTCGGCCGACAGGATCCCCGGCAGCCAGCGCTCCTGCTGCTCGGTGGTGCCCCACTGGAGGATCATCGGGCCGATCTGCCAGATGCCGTTGGTGTTGTAGATCCCCGGCGTTCGGACCCGCGCCATCTCCTCGGCGTAGATCGCGTTCTGCGCCGGTGTGGCGTCCCGGCCGTGCCACTGGCGCGGCCAGTTGATGGCGGCCCAGCGGCCCTCATCGAGGCGTCGTTGCCAGTCCTGGCGGCGGGCCTGCGTGCGGTCGAACGATGCCTCGCCACCGGCGTCGGTGTCCCAGTCGGCGAGGAAGCGGGGCAGTTCGGCGTCGAGCCACGCCCGGAGCTCGGCTCGGAACTGCTCGTCTTCTTCGCTGAAGGCGAAGTCCATGTGTCGTCTTCCCCCGTCGCTCATGGTCGTGATGGAGCGAACCGGGCACGTGAGCGGAAACCGTAGCCCAGGTTGCACGCGGTGTTGAGCCTCCCTCGCAACAGGCGGCCGTGAACCGTGCGGTTTGAGGGATAACGTCACTCCCTCAAGACGAGAGCGAATGTGCGACCACACGGCCTCGGCTACCCCGCGAAGCGGGCGTCCCCACGTGGCCGGTCGCAGGAAGCACCGAACTGGCTGGCCAAGTACGTCGGATACGACGGCTTCGGCCAGCCAGTTCGTGAGGGGGGTAGGGGGGCGCGAGGGGTAGCGTCGGTGTGGCTCCCGCGGGCTATCGGAGCGAGAGCAGCAGCGACGAGGCCAGCGGTCCGCCGCCGGCTGCGGCCACCGCCACCTGCGGATCGCCGGGGACCTGGCGCTCGCCCCCTTCGCCCCACAGCTGGACGCAGGCCTCGTGGAGGAACCCGAACCCGTGCAGGCGTCCGCCCGAGAGCTGGCCGCCGTTGGTGTTCAACGGCAGCGCCTCGGCGCCGTTCGCCAGGGGGCGACCCGCCTCCAGGTAGGCACCACCCTCGCCTCTGGCGCAGAAGCCGAGCGCCTCGAGCCAGCACAGCGTGATGAAGCTGAACCCGTCGTAGAGCTCGGCGACGTCGACGTCGGCCGCGGTGAGGTCGGTGCGGCCCCACATCATCGCCGACGCGTCGCGCAGCGCCATCGTGGTGAGGTCGTCGAACTGGTCCCACGACGGCCGACCGTGCAGCGCCGTGCCCATGGCCTCGATCCGCACGGGCCGCTTGCGGAGGTCGGGCGCCGAGTCGGCCCGCGACACGATGACCGCGGTGGAGCCGTCGGCGGGTACGTCGCAGTCGTAGAGGCCGAGCGGCCAAGACACCAGGCGGGCATCGAGGTAGTCGTCGAGGGTCATCGGGTCGCGGTAGATGGCCTTGGGGTTGCGCGCCGCGTTCGCCCGGCCGTTGAGGGCGACCTGACCCAACTGCTCGCGCGTCGTGCCGAACTCGAACATGTGGCGCTGGGCCATCATGCCGACCCAGTTCGCCGCCGACGCGGCGCCGTAGGGAAGCGTCCACTGGAGGAACCCCTGGGCCCGGTAGTCGCCGCCGCCGCCCCCGGTGGTCACCGAGGCGCGGGACTCGTCGCCCTGGGCCGACGCCTCCCACACGGTGCGGAAGCACAGGACGTGGTCGGCCAGTCCGGCGGCGACGGCGGCGACGGCGTTGGCCACCGCGCCCAGCTGGCCGGGGAGCTCGACGCCGCCAGCGAACCAGTCGAGGTCCAGCCGCAGGGCGTCCTGGATCTCGGTGACGCCGACGCCGGAGAAGCCCGCAGGGATGGACATGGCGCCGGGGTAGGTGGACACGCCGTCGATGTCCTCGCGGGTCAGCCCGGCATCGGCGATCGCCTCGATCGCGGCGTCGACCGTGAGGTCGAGCGGGTCGCGGTAGATGCGTCGGCCGACCTGGGACTGGCCGACGCCCGAGATGACGGCGGCGTGCTCGCCGATGGTGCGGGGTCGCCCGGTCACGGCGCTCCGTCCTGCGTGTACGTGGGCACCGGGCGGAACAGGGGGAGCCACACATCGCCGTCGTGCTCGAACTCGACCTGGACGGCCAGGCCGTTGTCGACCTGGTCGAGTTCGCAGCCCACGATGTTCGTGGTCACGCGGAGGCCCTCCTGCTCGGGGAGCTCGACGATGGCGACGACGTAGGGCGGGTCGAACCCGGGTATCCACGGCTGCCAGTTGATGGTGAACGCGTGCACGACCCCGCGGCCCGACACGGCTTCGACGGCGAGGTCCTTCGACAGGCACGAGGGACAGATCGGTCCCGGCGGGTGGAGCCACCAGCCGCAGTCCTGGCAACGCAGGAACCGAAGCTCCCCGTCGCGTCCCCCCGTCCAGTAGTGCGCCGTCTCGGGCGACACGGCGGGCAGGATCCGGAAGGGCGGCGCCGGAGTCGGTGTGCTCATGGAGGCCGAGCCTACCGTGCACGTTGGGTCTCATCAGAAGTGCAGAGGCATGCTCGCCCACAGGGGCATACGGTTCTCGCGCTGCTCCTCGGCTGCCGCCGCTCAGCTCTTCTTCTTGGTCCTGGTGTTGGCCGGGGCGACCCGGGCGCCCACCGCGGTGAGGGTCCACTCCACGAGCTGATCGCCCGTGACCTGCTCGGGGACGACCTCGACGCCCAGCACCCGCATGTCCAGGAGCGAGAGGATCGTGTGCGTGACCATGGAGGTCTGCGCCGAGATGGGCAGGTCGTCGCGGAAGGTGCCGTCGGCGATGCCCTCTTCGAGGATCCCGGTGATGAGGTCGACCTGCGGTTTCATCGTCTCGACGAACTCGGCCGTGCGCGACTCGGCCAGGTTCCAGTGGAAGAGCACGAGGCCGTGCGAGGCGGGGTCGTCGCTGTAGTGCTCGCTGTAGCTGGTGCGGAGCAGCAGTTCGAGCTTCTTGTCGGCGCCCTCGGTCTCGGCCAGCTTGGGGGTCAGCATCTCCGTGTAGTGGCGCACGGACTCCTCGATGACGGCGAGGAGCAGGTCTTCCTTGGTGGCGAAGTGGTGGTAGAAGCTGCGCAGCGACATGCCCGACTGGTCGACGACCTCCTGCACGGTGAAGTCGGCCTTGCCGGTCTGGCGAAGGAGGGTCGTGGCGGCCTTGATGAACTTGTCCCCGCGGCTTATGGCTCGTTGCCGAGCGTTCTTGAGCGAGCGATCGACGGTGCGCTCGTGCCACTTGGCAGAAGCAACGGTCTCCTCAGTCATGGACGGGCCCTCGAACCTTTCCTGCCACACCGGGTCGGTGCACGGGCGCCAGTATAAGACGCCAGGCCGCTTCTCTCGATGACAGGATCCATGTAACCCATCTGCGAGAGGACACCTCGCGCCAAGCCTGCAATAGAGCTTCCACCCATTGTTCTGGCTGGGGACATACGCCAATAGCCCGGGTCTTCCCAGCCAGTTCGCTCGGTGGATGGCCAGTTCGCTCGGTGGATAGGTCGTCAGGTCCCGGTGAACCGGGCGGGCCGCTTCTCGAAGAACGACGCGGCGCCTTCCTGGGCATCGTTGCTGTCGAACACCGAGCTGACCTGTTCGGGTGTGGCACGGGCGCCGTGGGGCCCCTCGGTCACCGCGGCGCGCATCAGCGCCTTGGTCAGCCGAACCGCGATGGGACCGTTCGCGGCGATCTCCTCGGCCAGCTCGACCGCGGTCGGGAGCACCTCGTCGGCGGGGACCATGCGGTTGATCAGTCCCGCCCCGAGCGCCTGATCGGCGTCGAACGGACGACCGGTGAGTCCCATCTCCAGGGCGAGCACCAGCGGGATCCGGGTCGACAGCAGGGTCCCGCCCGCAGCCGAGAACAGGCCGCGCTTCACCTCGGGGAGGCCGAAGCGGGCGTGTTCGGCGGCGACCACGAGATCGCAGGCCATGACCAGCTCCAGGCCGGCACCGACCGCGGCGCCGTTGACGGCGGCGATCAGGGGTTTGGGGAACGTCCCAGCCAGCAGCGAGCCGAGCGCGTCGCCCGCGGGGGACCCGGATACGTCGTCGGCGCCGACCTCGCCGAGCGAGCCGAGGTCCATGCCGGCACAGAAGACCCGCTCACCCGCGCCGGTGAGGACCACGGATCGGGCGTCGACGTCGTCGAGGATCTCCACGAGGGCTGCGCCGAGCTCTGCCATGAGCTCGGCGTTGAGCGAGTTGGCGGCCTCGGGCCGGTTGAGCGTGATGACCTCGGTGTGGCCACGGCGGACTCGGAGGATCGTCATCGGGTCTCCTGTTCGGGGCCGGACCTGCGGCATCCGGCGGGTTCGTTCGCGGTCTCGTCCCGCGGCGGGTTCATCGCGAGCTCGTCGACTCGTGCTCGGCGATCCATCGCTCGGCCACCTCGACCATGGGGTTCTTCTCGCCGGGCGGCAAGATGTAGTCGAGTCCGGCCTCGGCGCTGATGGCCGCCTGGCGGACGTTGATGCAGATCGACCGGAACACGGCGAAGATCTCGTGCCAGAGCGGGTCCTGGAGCGGGCGTCCGATGGCCGTCGACAGGTCCTGGCGGACCTCGTCGAGCGACGCCAGGCCGGGCAGGGCAGCCATGCCGGTGAGCTCGTAGAGCATGCGATCGAGGCCGGTGTACCAGCCGAGGTCCATCTCGGTCGGCCCGATCGTCGCCAGCTCCCAGTCGAGCACCGCGATGGCTCGGCGGCCCTCGTCGAAGATCAGGTTCTCCTGCCGGGGATCGCCCCACACCAGCGATGGCTCGACCTCGTCGACCGGCCGGTTGGCCCGGCACCAGTCGAGGATCGCGCTGATGCGGGGGAGCGGCTGGTCGTCGGCGGCCCACCGGAGGTACGCACCCCACCAGTCGAGATGGGACGCGAGCGCACCGTCGCTCACCGGGAGGAGATCGCCGAGGCCCAGGCCCTCCCGATCCACCGCGTGGATCGCGGCGAGCACGCGGACCATCTCGCGTTGCGCGTCACGCCGCTGGCCCTGCGTGGCCTCGGTGAACCACGGGTCGAACAGCGTGGCCGGACCGGGGATGTCGCCCTCGACGAACGGCATCACGACGAACGGATCGCCCAGCCACCTCGGATCGGTCTCCAGCACGACCGGCCTGGCTGTCGGGATGCCGGCGGCACCCACCGCCACCTGCACGCGGGCCTGGAGGCCGAAGTCGTGGTCGGGGAACGAGGACTGGATCGGCGGCAGGCGCAGCACGAAGCGCGACCTGGCGCCGTGCTCGGCGCGCGGCCGGCAGGTCACGATGATCGTCTCGTTCGACATCCCCGACGACGGGTGCGTCAACTCGTCGATCCCGGCTCCGATCAGATCGGGCCGGTTCTGCTCGCACCAGGCGAGCAGCCCGACGCGGAGCTCGTCGAGGTCGCGGCGTCCTCCGCTGGTGACCATCGTCAGTTCACCGTCGTCCCTGGTCCTGGTCCTCGGTGGTGGCGGCGGGCCCCGGAGACGAGCTCGTCCGCGGCGGCGGTGACGTCGATCCATGCCGACGGATTGAGCTGGCCCAACGAGATGCCGACGTTCACGCACACGTCCCTTCTGCCGTCGGGAAACCCCACTTCCCCTCGGACCGTGTCGCCGAGGACTCTAGGGTGCGCACGTCGATGGTTCAAAATGCGGGAACCATGGTGCAAAGCATTCGGTAGGGCACGACAGACGCATGCGAGGGGCCCAGGCTCGAGGAAGGTCGGGGTTGCCATCCTCTGAATTACAAATGAGACAGAAACTGTTATATATGGAAGGTTGCTGTGGTACGGTCGGGTGACCGACGTCGGCGTCCGGATCGGCTCCTGCCCCGCCTGCCCGTCCCGGCATCACCGGAGAGGACCTGCTCGTGACCATCGATCCACGCACGACCTGCATCATCGGCGTCGCCCAGGGCATCGTCCGGCCCGAGGACGGCCCGTCGCCCGAGCCGCTCGACCTCTGGGTCGACGTCGTCGCCCGAGCGTTCGACGATTCGGGCGCGGCCGGCGTCGCCCCACGGGTCGACGGGCTGCACGTCGTCTACTGCCAGAGCTGGGACTACGACGATCCTGCCGGGCGCCTCGCCGCCCGCCTCGGGATCGCTCCGGCGCTCCGCCGCTACTCCGGCATCGGCGGGACCACGCCGCAGGTGCTCGTCGACCAGGCCGCGACCCGCCTCGGCTCGGGCGAGACATCGGTGGAGGTCGTGGTCGTGGGCGAGGCCATCGCCACGGTGAAGCAGGCCTACAAGGCGGGCACCCCACCCTCCTGGGGCCACCCGCCGCCCGTGAAGGTCAGGTTCCCGTTCGAGGCACCGCCGCCACCGGGCGAGAAGGCCCACAAGATCCAGGCGGCGTGGCTGACCTTCGCCATGCGCGACATCGCGCGACGCGCCGCGATGGGCGTCGACGTCGCGGAGTACCGCCAGCAGCTAGCGGCGATGATGAGCCGACTTACCGATGTCGCGGCGTCCAACCCCTACGCGTGGTTCCCGTTCAGCCAGGACGCGGCCCAGGTGGGGGAGGTTCGGCCGGACAACCGCTACGTCGCAGACCCCTACACCAAGCGGATGTGCTCGATGCTCGACGTCGACCTGTCGGCGGCCGTGGTGTTGACGACCCACGAGGTCGCTGACCAGCTCGGCGTTCCGGCTGACCGGCGGGTGTACCTCCATGCGTCGGCTCATGGGGAGGACCCGCTCGCCGTCGCGGCCCATGTCGACCTCGGCCGTTCGGCCGCGCTGGCCCAGGTGACCTCCCGGGCCCTCGGCGACGCCGGCGTTGCGGTCGACGACCTCGCCCACTTCGACCTCTACAGCTGCTTCCCGGCGAGCCTGGGCTTCGCCAAGGACGCGCTCGGGTTGGCCGACGACGACCCGCGACCACTCACGGTGACGGGCGGTCTCCCGTACGCCGGCGGCGCGGGCAGCGGCTACCTGGTCAACGCGCTCGCCGCCATGACCGATGCGCTGCGATCGGACCCGGGCTCGTACGGGCTGGTGACCGGCATCGGCATGCACCTCACGAAGCACGTGGCCGGGGTCTACTCGACGAGTCCGCCGGCGGGGGGGAGCCGAACCGCGAACCTCGGCCTCGTCGGTTCGTCGTGCGACGTCGTGGACCAGCACGACGGCCTCGTCCAGGTGGCGACGACCGCGGTCGTCCACGATCGGAGCGGCGCGCCATCGTGGGCTCCGGTCGTCGTGGACGTGTCACCGGGGGTCCGCGCCTATGCCATCACGACCGATGAGGCGTTCCTCGCTCGTGCCGGCGTCGAGGAGGTCGTCGGTTCGACGGTTGCCATCCGTCCCGACCCGCGGGGGTTCAACGTCGTCTACCCGACCTCCTGACCGCCCGAGTCCTGGCGGCCGCGTCACGACCTCGCGGCGACGAGCTCGAGGACCTGTCCGTCGGGGTCGCGCACGAGCACGGCGACGCCGACGTGGGTGTCCTCGAGGACGGTGCCACCGTGGCGGACGATGCGCTCGAGCACGGTGGGGATGTCACCCACCGAGAACGAGAGGTGGGTCAGCCCTGGTTCGGTCATCACCCGCTCGCGGGCCGGGGCGTTGCCATCCCGGTCGAAGGCCAGCAGCTCGAGCACGAAGGGGCCGCTGCCGAGGTACACGGCGCGCAGGCCGACGGGTTCGGGAACGCGCAGGAGCTTCCCGGTGACCGCGTCGGGTGGGGACAGGTCACGGAGCCGGGTGAAGCCGAACGCCTCGACGTAGAAGCGCTCGGAACGTTCGAGGTCGGTCACGGCCAGACCCACGTGCGTCACGGTGATCATGGGTGGGACCCCCTGGTCTCCGAGTGCCGGTTCTCTCCGCAGCGGTGACCGATCGCGGTGACCGATCGCGGTGACCGATCGCGGTGACCGATCGCGGTGACCGATGATGGCACATCGGGGTCGTCGGGGTCGTCGGGGTCGTCGGGGTCGGCGGTCCGGTCCGATCCTTCGGTCCCTCTCGGGCATCAGATGGGCCGAGACGCCGAGGTCGGAGACCACCAATCCAAGGATCCGCAGATCACCTGGCCACTGGATGGAGACGCTCGACGACGTCAACCACCAGGTGTCGCTGAACGACGGCTCGGCGCTCCTCGAACCTGACGGAAGCGCGGGCGTCGCCCCGGTCGACTAACGAAGGTTCGACCAGAGGAAGAGGAACGAACGATGCCAGTCCACTACGAACGCGACGACGAGCACATCGTCGTCATCACCTTCGACCGTCCCGAGTCCAAGAACTCCGCCGACCTCGAGCACTTCAAGCTCCTCCGCGAGGCGTGGGACCGCTTCGCGGCGGACGACGACGCGTGGGTGGCGATCTTCACCGGCGTGGGTGACGCCTACTTCAGCGGCGCCGACCTGCGCACCTACATCCCGCAGATCACCGAGCTCAAGAGCCGGATGGACGCGGAGGGCGTCGACGAGATCGACGGGTACCGCCTGTCCGACGGCGTGAAGGCGGTCCTGCGCGGCACCAAGATCTACAAGCCGATCATCGCGGCGGTCAACGGGCCGTGCACCGCGGGTGGCATGGAGATGCTGGGCGGCGTCGACATCCGGGTCGCCTGCCCGGAGGCGTCGTTCGCCGTGATGGAACCCAAGCGCGGCCTCTTCGCCGGCGGCGGCACCACGGTGCGCCTGCCCCGGCAGATCCCGTTCGCGCAGGCGATGGAGCTCCTGCTCTGCGCCGATCTCGTCTCGGCGCAGCGGGCGCTCGAGATGGGGCTGCTCAACGCCGTCGTCCCGAAGGAGGAGCTGCTCGACAAGGCATACGAGTACGCCCGTCGCATCACCGCGAACGCGCCCCTCGCCGTCCAGGCCACGAAGCAGAGCGTGCTGGAAGGACTCGGCATGGACCTGCGCGAGGCCTATCGCAACGAGATGAAGATCGCCGGGACCATCTTCGCCACCGAGGACGCCCAGGAGGGCCCGCGGGCGTTCGCCGAGAAGCGCCCCCCGGTCTGGAAGGGCCGGTAGTCACTCGGGCGCCCCCGCGTTCTGGCTGGGCACACGCGCCATATGCGACGCGTCTTCCCAGCCAGTTCAGCTGGGGTGATCGCCGGAACCCAGATCCTCGTGCTCAGACGTCGATGCCGGCGCAGTAGCGGAGCTCGCGCAGGAGCTGGGCGTCGTCGCCCCGCAGCAGGAAGTGGCTCAGCGCCGTGCGCACGATGAGGTCGGCGAGGTCCGGCGGCTCGATCTGGCCCGATCGGACGGCGGGGGAGTGCTCCTCGAGCAGGGGCGACAGCGCGATCGACATCGTGCGCAGCGAGCGCTCGAACTGGTCGATCATGAAGGCCGGCTCGATG
The DNA here is from genome assembly GCA_964525005.1 of uncultured Rhabdothermincola sp. Taxonomy (GTDB): domain Bacteria; phylum Actinomycetota; class Acidimicrobiia; order Acidimicrobiales; family Acidimicrobilacustridaceae; genus CAZALT01. Next base: position 22,897 of record CAZGEF010000012.1, on the reverse strand, counting down.
ATCACCAGGCCCCGCATCGGGTAGTCGTTCTGGAACTCCACGACGAACTGGAGCGCCCGGTCGAGCCGTTCCTCACCCTCGAGGCCGTCGATGGCGCGGGCGAGCTCGGTGGCGTAGCGCTGCTTCTCGTGGGTGGCGAGGGAGCGAAGCAGTTCGTCCTTCGAGGAGAAGTGTCGGTAGAGCGTCGGTCGCGACACCCCTGCCACCGACGCGATGTCCGACAGGCTGAGCTTTCGAGGGCCGTGGCGGGCGAGCACGACGCTCGTCGCGTCGAGCAGTCGGTTCCGGACGCTGTCGCCGGCCACAGAGGCGGTCGCCATGCCGAGACCCTAGCAGCGGCTGCCCTCGGAGCCGGTGACGGCATTTACATTCTCTGATTTATCTGTAACCATCCACCCGGGGAGCTGCACCCGATGGGCGACGAGACGACTCCATGAGCGACAGGACAAGATGAGCGACACGAAGCGCTGGGATCAGCTCTACCTCGGAGGACGCTGGACGAGCTCGACCGGCAGGGGCCGGATCAGCGTCGTCTCGCCCGTCACCGAGCAGGTCGTCGGCTCGGCGCCCGAGGCGACCATCGATGACGTCGACCGTGCCGTGCAAGCGGCGCGCCTCGCGTTCGACGACGGGCCCTGGCCACAGCTCGATCCGCTCGAGCGCGTCGCGGTGCTGCGGCGGTTCGCCGGCGCCTACGGCGAGCAGGTCCAAGAGATGGCCGACCTCGTCTCGCTCGAGATGGGCACCCCGGCATCGTTCGCGCTGCTCGGCCAGGCGGCCGCCCCTCATGCGTTGCTCGACTTCTACGCCGGGCTGGGCGAGACCTTCGCCTGGGAGGAGGAGCGCGCCGGGCTGATGGGACGGGCCCTGGTCTGCCAGGAACCGGTCGGCGTGGTCGCGGCGATCGCGCCGTGGAACGTCCCGCAGGTCACGATCATGTCGAAGTTGGCCCCCGCGCTCCTCGCCGGCTGCACGATCGTGGTCAAGCCCGCGCCGGAGACGCCGCTCGACGCGCTGTTCCTGGCCCAGATCGCCGACGAGGCGGGGTTCCCCGACGGTGTCATCAGCGTGGTCCCTGGCGGCCGCGAGGTGGGCGAGCACCTTGTGTCGCACCACGGCGTGGACAAGGTGGCCTTCACCGGATCGACCGACGCCGGTCGGCGGATCGGGGCGGTCTGCGGGCAGGCGCTGCGCCGGGTCAGCCTCGAGCTGGGGGGGAAGTCGGCGGCGATCGTCCTCGACGACGCCGACATCGCTCGGACCGTCGACGGCCTGCGCTTCGCCTCGTTCATGAACAGCGGCCAGGCCTGCGCGGCCCAGACCCGGGTGCTCGCGCCGGCGTCGCGGTACGACGACGTCCTCGACGCGATGGGGGAGCTGGCAGGAAGCCTGGTCGTCGGCGATCCGGCTGACCCGTCGACGGAGATCGGCCCGATGGTGTCGCGACGCCAGCAGGAACGGGTCACGGGCTACATCGACATCGGCCGCGACGAGGGCGCGAAGGTCGTCGCTGGCGGATCCGGCCTCCCCGACGGCATCGAGCGGGGCTGGTACGTGAAGCCCACGATCTTCGCCGGCAACAACACGATGCGGGTCGCCCGCGAGGAGATCTTCGGTCCGGTCGTCGTCGTCATCGCCTACGACGACGTGTCCGACGCCATCCGGATCGCCAACGACTCCGACTTCGGCCTGGCCGGATCGGTGTGGACGGGTGACAAGGAGCACGGCCTCGACGTGGCGAAGCAGATCCGCACCGGGACCGTCGGCGTGAACAAGTACGGGCCCGACTTCGTGGGTCCGTTCGGGGGCTACAAGGCGAGCGGCATCGGCCGGGAGTACGGCGTCGAGGGCCTGCGCGCGTTCACCGAGGTGAAGAACATTGCCCCTTGATCCCGACCAGCCGCGCCCCGACACCGTCACGGCGCTGATCAGACGCCGATCCGGCGATCCGAACCCCGGCCTGCTGTTCGAAGGTGAGCAGTGGTCATGGGCCGACGTCGTGACCGAGATGGAGCGGCGTGCCTCGTTCCTGAGCCAGCTCATCACTGGCGGTCCTCCTCACGTCGGCCTCCTGCTCGACAACGTGCCCGAGTACCTCTTCGTGCTCGGTGGCGCGGCGCTGTCGCGCCGCGTGGTGGTCGGGATCAACCCGACCCGGCGCGGCGACGGGCTGGCTCGCGACATCCGCCACACCGACTGCCGGGCCATCGTCACCGACACCGATCACCTCGACCTCCTCGACGGACTCGACCTCGGTCCGGCGGGCGATCACCTCGTCGTGGTCGACACCGCCGGGTACGAGACGACCTTGCAGGAGGCCGGCTTGCAGAACGCCGGCTTGCAGGAGGCCGGCTTGCAGAACTCCGGCTTGGAGAAGGCTGGCTCGCAGGAGGCCGCCGGCCCTCCTCGACCCGACGACCTCCTCCTCCTGATCTTCACCTCGGGGTCGACCGGCGCACCCAAGGCGGTGCGGATGACGCAGGGCCGAGCGGCACGGGCCGCGACCACACAGATGGGCTTCGGGCCCACCGACATCCTCTACTGCGCCATGCCGGTGTTCCACGGCAACGCCCTGTCGTCGATGGTCTTGCCCGCCATGGCCACAGGGTCATCCCTCGTCTTGAAGCGAAGGTTCTCCGCATCTGGGTTCCTGCACGACATCCGCGAGCACGGGTGCACGTTCACGAGCACCATCGGGCGAGCGTTGGCCTACGTCCTGGCTACGCCGCCCGCTGACGACGACCGCGACAACCGCCTCAAGTTCGTGCTCGCCCCCGAGTCGTCGACCGAGGACATGAAGGCCTTCACCGAGCGCTTCGGTCCGCCCGTGTTCGGCGGCTACGGGTCGAGCGAGAACGCCATCGTCATGATGCCGAAACCGGGCCAACCCGCCGAGGCGCTCGGCGTCCCCGGGCCTGGACTCGAAGCCGCCGTCGTCGACCCGGACACCTTCGAGGAGTGTCCGCGAGCCCGCTTCGACGACGACGGCAAGCTGGTGAACGCCGGCGAGGCCATCGGCGAGCTGGTCGGCCTGAACGTGCTCGACCGCTTCGAGGGCTACTACGCCAACGACGAGGCCAACGCCGAGCGCAGCCGCGGCGGTTGGTACTGGTCGGGAGACCTCGCCTATCGCGATGACGACGACCTCTTCTTCTTCGCCGGTCGCAACGCCGACTGGCTGCGCGTCGACGGCGAGAACTTCGCCGCCGCGCCCGTCGAGCGGGTGCTCCAGCGGTTCGAACCCGTCGCGGCGGTCGCGGTGTTCGGCGTCCCGGACGAGCGCACCGCAGACGATCAGGTCATGGCCGTCCTGGAGCTGACCGCGGGCGCCGAGCTCGATCCGGCCGCGTTCGATGCGTTCCTCGCCGGGCAACGTGACCTCGGCACCAAGTGGTCGCCGCGCTACGTGCGGATCGTCCCGTCCCTGCCGGTCACGGCCACCAACAAGGTCGACAAGGGTCCGCTCCGTCGATCTCGATGGATCGAGACCGGTGACGATCCTGTGTTCTGGCGACCCGACCGACGGGACCCACTTCGCCCCCTCACCGACGAGGACCGGGCCGCCGTCGCCGACCGGTTCGCACGCAACGGACGCACCGAGGCCCTCACCCGATGACACCGAACCCGATGACACCGACCGACATCGGCGCCCTGCAGATCGATCCCGCGACGCCAGGCTTCTCGCTGCGCCCCGACTACTACGAGATCCTCGCCCGCCTGCGGGCCGAGGCCCCCGTCTTCGAGTACGCCCCCGGCATCAAGGCGGTGACGCGCTACCACGACATCCGGGAGATCAGCCGGAGCCCGGAGCGGTTCTGCTCGGGGCGCGGGGTGCTCGTCAACGACCCGCTCCGCGAGGGTGGCGTGATCGAGGGGTCGATCCTCCACATGGACCCGCCGCGCCACAACGAGTGGCGCCGGATCCTCAACCGCGAGTTCACCGGCCGCGCCGTCGGCCGGATGGAGGACCGCGTGAGGACGATGGCCGTCGAGCTCCTCGATGCCATCCCCCGGGGCGAGCCGGTCGACCTCGTGGACGTGCTGGCTGCGCCGCTGCCCGTCCTCGTCATCTGCGAGCTGCTCGGCGTGCCCGACTCGGAACGGCCCAACTTCCGGCGCTGGTCCGATGCCACCATCGTCGCGACCGATGGGCGTTCCGCGCTCTCGGGGGAGGACGCCGCGTCGGTCATGGAGCTGGTCGGGTTCCTCGACGAGCTCACCAGGTCCAAGGCCGCGAACCCCGCGGGCGATCTCATCTCGCTGCTCGTCCAGGCCGAGGTGGAGGGTCGCAAGCTCACCGCCGACGAGCTCGTCACGTTCTCGATGTCGCTCGTCGTGGCGGGGAACGAGACCACCCGCCACCTCATCAGCGGATCGCTGCTCGAGTTGGCCGCGAACCCCGTGCAACGCACCGCGCTCTACGACGAACCCGGTCTCGTCCCGGGGGCGGTGGAGGAGTGCCTCCGGTGGGTCACGCCCATCCAGCAGTTCGCCCGCACCGCCACCGCGGAGACCGAGGTCGGGGGGACCCCGATCTCCGAAGGCGACTACCTGGTGATGCTCTACGCATCGGGGAACCGTGACGAGGAGGCGTTCGGCCCGACCGCATCGGACTTCGACATCACTCGTCCCCAGCGGGTGCCCAACCTCGCCTTCGGGTTCGGCGAGCACCTCTGCCTCGGGGCGGCTCTGGCGCGGCTCGAGGCCCGGGTGCTCTTCGAGGAGCTCGGGGCGCGACGCATCGCCTACTCCCAACAGGGGGGTGCGGTGTACCTGCCTTCCAGCCTGGTGCGGGGCCCCGCGTCCGTACCGTTCGTGTTCGACTGATCGACAACCGACGTCGAGCGATCTGCTCTCGATGAGCGACCCCGGCCACCCGAAGTCACGGCGGACCCTGGCGGCTCGCTCATCGAGAACACGCGCGCGCCCTCGGCGCGTCGACGGCGACCAGGAGCGCGGCCTTCATCGGATCTCGCCCTCCTCGGTGAGGCCCATCTCGGGATGAGGGCCCGACACGATGCTCTGGAGGTCGCCGTAGCCGACGCCCCCGTCGGGATCCTCGACCCGGACGAGGCGTTGGCCGTGGTTGCGGAGACTCAGCACCGCGTCGCGTGTGGTCACGTCGGGGTGGTGGCTGCCCTCGAGGTGGTCCTTGCCCCGCCACTGGCCGTGGAACTGACCCTCGTAGCCGCCGTAGAGGCCGTCGGCGAGGAGGTAGCCGGTCTCGCTCACCGGCTCGAGCCGGTACTCGCGTTCGGTGCCGTCGGCCATCGTCGTGGTGATCGACCCGCCGATGAACCGTCGGGTGGCGTCGTCGAACCGGAGATCCGGACGAGCGGCCACGAACGGTTCGCGACGTCCGTCGGCGTGCTCGATGCCACCCTCGAAGGTGAGTCGGCTCCTATCTCCGAAGCCGAACCGCTGGTAGTAGAAGTGCAGGCCGAACGGGGTTCCGTCCGGGCGGGTGCACGACACCGGGAACCAGATCACGTAGCCGGATGCGCCGGATGGCACGGGGGTGGCGGCGACGTCGGGAACGGGCGCACCCACGCCGTAGCGCACGCCCCACGAGCGATCCCGGGTGGAGACCCAGCTCGCGTCGTCGAGCTCGGTTCGCTCACCCTCGATCTCGACCCACCCACGCGCCGTTCCCATCTGGTGGTAGCGGATGACGTCGGCGTCGATCCGCAGGCGGTCCTGGCTGAGGTGGACCTCGCGCTCCTCGAGGCGGGCGGGGACGGTCCCGGTGAAGACCCACTCGAACGCGATGGGCTGGGCCTCGTTGGGTTCGAGCGCGAACCGGATCTCGCGCAGGGGCTCGTCGACCTCGTAGTGGATCGGTCCCACCGAGGTGGTCGCGAGATCCGGGGCCAGCGCTCGGCTGGCGCGCACCGTGCGCTGCTCCCGGCCGCGCGAGATCCCGGCGTAGCCGTCCATGACGTTGCGGTTGTTGTACTTGCCGATCCCGAACGCGAGCTGCACGGAGCCGTCGACCGCGGCGGCCATGGCACAGACCTTCTCGGTCCAGCTCCGCTCGCTGGTTCCCACCCGGGCGTGGGTGTCGGTGAGCTGGTGCGTGAACTGCTCGTCGGCGGCGGTGAGGGGTCCAACGGAGGCAGGCATGCGAAGACCCTATCGGGCGCGCATCCCCGTTCTCTCTCTAGGACGAATAGCTGTGTTGCACATAGGGGAAGACCCGTGCCACAGCACCCTCGGTGGCACGTGATCAGAGCTTCGTGCAGGTCGGGTCGACGTCGAGTCGACGAAGATCTTCCGGAGCCGTCCTGCTGTGGTCGGGCGCGCCTGGTGCCAACCGGCGACGAGGCCGGCGACCACTTCGGCGACGAGCCGGGGCATGGAGACGACGTCATCGGCGCGGCGACTGCAGGTAGGGGGCGCTTCGCGATCACCCGTGGAGCGAGACAGAGGACACCGACGGTGAACCTGGGAGGTGGCACCGCAGCGGTCGGCGGCGTAGGTAGGAATTGCTCATGGCTCCGGGGCGAGAGGTGCCGGACACTGGCGGGACCGATCCCCGTCCCCGAGCCCCGTCCCCGAGGTCGTCACCGATGCAAACCCCTGCCCGCTCCGAGCTCCGTCACCCCGAGGTCACCCGTCTGTCGAGGCGACGACGAGCGCTGCCGGCAACCGGCTGCGCCATCGGACTGTCCCTCTTGATGGCGTGCGGCTCGATGGCGTGCAGCTCGAGCTCGGACAGCTCGAACGGGGGTTCCGGTTCGTCCACCACGACGACCGGCCCCAGCTCGGACGCGTCGGCCGGCGATGCGGCCCTTGACGGCTCGCCCGACGTGGTGGCCAGGGTGTTCGCCGACCGCCAGGGCGCCAGCGGCTACGAGATCGACGGGATGACGATCACCTTCACCTACGACAGCGGCAACGGTGCGGAGCTGGCCGTGATGCAGTGCCTCGTCGCGCAGGGGGCCATCGGAGCGGAGTACGACGTCAGGCTCGTGTTCCCCGATGGCGAGGTGGCATGCGCGGATGCCCTCACCTCGGAGTAGCCGTCCCGCGTCGATCGTCAGGCGGCGATGAGCGCATCGATCTGGTCGATGGCCGACGAGGCGCCCTCGACCACACCCATCTCGAGCACCTTCTCGAGGGCTTCGACCGAGTCGTAGGTGCTGGTGAACGTCGCACGCGTGCCGCCATCGATGGCCTCGAAGGCGTACACGTTCTTCGACACCGGCATGTCGTCCAGCGGCGTGAAGCTGTCGTCGGCGGCGAAGCCGTCCTCGAACGCGAAGCTGCGGGGCTTGTCGACGGCGGTGACCCTCCACCAGCCGTAGTACCTCTCGCCTTCGGGTGACGTCATGAAGTAGTGGGCTCGACCGCCGGGTGCCAGGTCGTGCTCGACGAAGGTGGCGGGATAGGTGGGAGGACCGAAGATCTGCTCGAGCTGACGGGGATCGGCGTAGATCTGCCAGATGCGCTCGATGTGGGCGTCGAACTCGGCCGTGATGGTGAGGGTGAGGGAGTCGAGGTCGTGGACGGCATTGGTGACGGGCATGGTGCTACTCCTAGTCGTGTCGAGGGTCGTTGGCGATGAGCTCGTCGATGCGAGCGACGCGGCCGCGCCACAGGTCCTCGAGCTCGGTGAGCATCGAGGCGATGGAGCGCACCGCCTCCACCTCGCCGTGGGCGAGCCGCTCGCGGCCGTGGCGGCGCTTGCTGACCAAGCCGGCCCGCTCGAGCACGGCGACGTGCTTCTGCACGGAGGCGAAGGACATGTCGTAGCTCGCGGCGAGCTCGGACACCGAGTGCTCGCCGACCAGGACGCGTCGCAGGATGTCGCGGCGGGTGCGATCGGCGAGGGCGTGGAACAGCGCGTCGGTCCGGTCTTCCTGGGGGCTGGCGGTGGCGACGGCCATGGTCCAAACATACAACCGATCGGTTGTATGTCAAGCAGGTCGAGGAGCCGAGTCGAGGACGTGCGGCGTGCTCAGGTCTCCACGCCGGCTGGGTCGGTCACGACTGGATGCGCTCGATGAGCGCCGTGAGGTCGAGGGACCCGGTCACCGCTCCGCCGGTGAAGCCCTGATCGGTGTAGAGCAACGTGCCGGAGACGACGGCGTTGAGGGGGCTGTTGAGCAGGACGAGGGGCCACGCCTGCTCCTCGGCGGTGGCCATCCGCCCGAGCGTCGGGTACGGGTATGCCGCGAAGAACTCCTCGCCGAGCTCGGCCATCGTCGGGGTCATGAACGCGGTCGTCGTGGGGCAGGGTGCCGTCGTGTTGACCCGGATGTGGCGCTGCTCGCCGAGCGGCACCCCCTGGTGCATGGCCCAGACGATGAGCAGCTCCTTTGAGGTGCTGTACCCGTCGTTGACGTAGTCGGGTCGTTCCTCGCACCACGCCGCGGCCTCGCGGGGATCGGCGATGGCGAGGAGCTCGAGGTGCTGTGGGAGCCGGGCCTGCCAGCTCATCCCGGCCTGCGACGCGATGATGGCGATGCCCGCGCCGTCGGCGATGGCGGGGAGGGTCTCGTCGATCAGCTGCCGGGCACCGACGTAGTTGATGAGCATGCAGGGCATCGCGCCCAGGGTGTGGGAGACGCCGGCGCAGCTGAAGTAGAAGTCGATCGGACCGAGCTCGCGCAGACGTGCTGCGGTGGCCGAGACCTGGTCGGGGTCGGCGAGGTCCGTGGCGTGGAACGACGCGTGCGGTGCGGTGGGCGCCTGGAGGTCCACGACGTGGACGCGTGCGCCGAGGTCGCCGAGGATCTGCGTTGCCGCGGCCCCCATGCCGGACGATCCCCCCGTCAACACGACGGTCTTGCCGGTGTAGCCGAGCACGTCGATGGATGTCATGGCTGGTCTCCTCCTCGATGAGGTGGTCGGACGACGTCACGACGTCGAACGCTGGGTTCAGCGGGCACGGGTCCTCCGGTCGGTTGTGTGCCGGGTGGTCACAGGGCGGTTCGCTCAGGTATCGGGGATGCCGCCCATCGGGTGTCCGCCGTCGACCGAGAAGGTCTGGGCGGTGATGTAGGACGCGGCGTCGCTGGCCAGGAAGAGGATGGCGGCGGCCACCTCGTCGGGTCGGCCGACGCGCCGCAGCATCGCGCCCTGCCCGATCAGGTCGGGATCGATGCCGGCGATCTCCCAGGCCTGCGACGCTCGCTGCGAGGCGATGCCACCCACCGCGACGCAGTTGGCCCGGATGCCGTGCGGTCCCCACTCGGCCGCCGTGACCTGGGTGAACATCTGCAGCGCGGCCTTGGACGCCGAGTAGTGGGCACCGCCCCGCACGCCATGCAGCCCGGCGTCGGACGAGACGTTGACGATGGCCCCCGATCCCTGGGCGAGGAAGTGGGCACCCGCCTCGCGGGTCGCCACGTAGGCGGCCTTCACGTTCAGGTCGAAGCTGGCGTCCCACGCCTTGGTGGGCAGCGTTCGCAGCGGGCCCATGCGGGTGCCACCCGCGTTGTTGACGAGGATGTCGACCCGGCCGAGCTCGTCGACCGTTCGCTCGACCATGCGGACGACCTGGGCCTCGTCCTTCACGTTCGTCGGCACGGCCAGGCAGCGCGACGCGGTGGTCGCTTCGATCGCGGCGGCGGTCGTCTCGAGGTCGCGGGCGGTGCGGGCCGCGATGACCACGTCGGCGCCGTGCTCGGCCAGCAGGGCGGCGGTGGCGGCACCGATGCCCGTTCCACCGCCCGTCACGATGGCGACGCGCCCGTCGAGGGCGAGCAGATCCGACATCGCGCCTACCTTTCGATCACACCGCGGTCGCGGAGGTTCCCGACGACGGATCGGCCGGCGTCGCGGAAGTCCTCCAGCCGATGGTGGGCGGCCAGGTCGCCGTCACCGGTGACGATGGCGTCGACGACGGCGGTGTGTGCCGCGATCGTCACCGCATGGTCGCGATCGATGTAGCGGAACGCCAGGGGGATGAAGCCGGTGTGGCTGCGCAGCTGGGCGCGGAGGCGTCTCGATCCGCCGGCGCGGTGCTCGATCGCCATGATCTGGGTGACCAGGGGGATGATGCGGTCTCGCTCGCCCTCGTCGACCGCCCGCAGGTCGGCGAGCAGCCGCTGCAGCTCGGCCACGGCGTCGGGGTCGGGTTCCTCGGCGAGGCGTCGCACGGCGAGACCGCTGAGCATCCCCATGATCTCGAAGTCGTCGATGATCGAGGCCGCATCGAACGGCTCGACGTAGACGCCGCGGTGGTAGCGGGTCGACACGATGCCGTCGCGCTCGAGGATGACGAGCGCCTCACGGATCGGTAGCCGGCTCACCCCGAGCGTGTCGCCGATCTCGTCGTGGTCGATGCGATCCCCCGACCGGAGGGATCCGGTGAAGATCTGCTCGATGACGAAGTCGACCACCGCCGCGCTCGTCTTCTGCCGCACGATGCGCTGGGAGCCGGCAGCGACCGCCGTCGTCACGCCGTCTTCCTCATTCCGGTCGATCCTCGTCGGGGAGGCGGTAGCCGTCTCGGGTCAGGATGCGGACCGGGTCGGTTCCGTCCCAGGTGGCGCACGTCTCGGACACGACGCCGAGCTGGCGGAGGAACCCCGGGGTGCTCTCGATGATCTCGGTGTAGAAGCCGAACTCGTCCGACGTGTCGACGTAGGCGACCCGGAACCGACCGCCGAGGCTCTCCCCGGCGATCGGGAGGCCGAGCCGCTCGTAGTGGGCCTTCTTGGCGTCGTAGTCGTCGGTCACCGTGGCGAGCTGGTGGACGCCCGACGTGGTGCCCCGGCTCCAGTCCCGGTAGATGCTCGGGGTGTCGCCGTGCTGCTGGATCAGCTCGATCTGCACGGGACCGGCCTGAGCGGCGGCGACCTGGATCCGGATGGACCGGACCTCGCCATCGGGCATCGTGAGCTGCTGGTCGGCGACGGGCAGGACGTGGAACGGGCCGATGCCGAACACCCGCGCCCATCGTTGGGCGGCGGAGACCAGGTCGTCGACCACGTGGCCGATCTGGAAGAAGCGGAGCTCGCCCTCGGGCCACGGCTGCTCGTAGAGCGGGTGGTCGAGATCGATCATCAGGCCCACCCCGCGGAAGCGCGCCGCGCGCCGAGGTCCAGATCCCTGACCGAGCTCCTGGCCGACTCCCTGACCGACGTCACGTGGCTAGCATGCCCCAACCACCTCAATTGATCAAAGATCATCTGGGCGTTCGACTCGGGTTTCCCGGCCCGCGACGTCCACGCCGAGGCCGTTGGGAGGCACACGTGGGGTTGAACGGAGAGAAGGTCCTCGTCACCGGTCCGGCCGGGCGGATCGCTCACGGCATCGCCCGCACGCTCGCCGCAGACAACGAGGTGTGGGGCATCGCCCGCTTCTCCGATCCGGCGGCCCGGGCCGAGGTCGAGGCCCTGGGGGTCACCACCCGCCGGATCGACCTGGGCGATCCCGACTTCACCGACCTCCCCGACGACTTCACCTACCTCCTGCACATCGCCGCCGACTTCGGCGAGGACTACGAGCGCGGCATGCGGGTCAACGCCGAGGGCACCGGACTGCTGCTCTCGCACTGCCGCCACGCCAAGGCGGCGCTCGTCATGTCGACGCTCACCGTCTACAAGCCGCACCCCGATCCGCGGCACGCCTTCCGCGAGACCGACCCCATCGGCGACCAGCTGCTACCGAACCCGCAGCCGTACTCGATCGTCAAGATCGCCGAGGAGGCCGTCGCCCGGTACTGCGCCCGCCAGTTCGACCTGCCCGTGACGATCGCCCGGATGGGCAGCGCCTACGGCGACCGCGGGGGACTCCCGCTGTGGCACCTCCAGGCCATCGCCGAGGGTCGACCGGTGACGGTTCGGTGGGACCCGTTGCCGTACAGCCCGATCCACTACGACGACATCAACGCGCACGTCGAGCCGCTCCTCGACGCAGCGGCGACGCCGGCCACCATCGTCAACTGGGCGGGCGACGTCCCCGTCACGGTCCAGGAGTGGTCCGCCTACTTCGCGGAGCTGCTGGGGGTCGACGCCGACGTCCGGGTCGAGCCGGTCCCCGGGGCATCGGTCGGCTCCGTCGGCGACCACACCAGGCGGGCTGCCATCACGGGGCCGTGCACCGTCGACTGGCGCGACGGGTTCCGCGCCATGGCCGCCGCCTACTACCCGGACCGGATCGAGTACCGGGACCGGATCGATCTCTCGTGACGCTGCGCTACCCGACGGTCGAGCAGCTCCTCGACGCGGCGACGGCGGAGACGGGGCTCACCGACTTCGGCCCGGGAGACTTCCGCGACGGGCTCGACGTGTTGCTCGACAGCCTCGAGCACGACGGCGACCTCGACCCGGCAACCGACGACCGGGTCGTCGGTGACCTGCGGCGCCGCCTGGTCAACCGGCTCCAGGTCGAGGCGTGGTACGCCGAGCACCCCGAGGTCGACGACGTCGCCATCGCCGGCCCCGTGGACATCAACGGGTTGCCCCGCACGGGCACCACGGCCCTGGCCGACATGCTGTCGCTCGACCCGCAGTTCCGCTGCCTCACCGGCTGGGAGCAGCCCCGACCCGTGCCGCCCCCGGTCGGGGGCGAGGAGGCCAGCGATCCGCGGCGACAGGCCTTCGTCGACCTGCAAGCCAAGCGGTCCGACGCCCAGCGGGCGATGCACATCGTCGAGATCGACGCCACCATGGAGGACACCGAGGTCCTGGGCATGGCGTTCCACGGGCAACAGATGACCTTGCCGGTAGCCGGCTACCGGACGTGGTGGCGCCACGCGGACCTCACCGAGACCTACGAGTACCACCGCCGGGTCGTGAAGCTCCTCGGGTCGCGCAAGCCTCCGGAGCTGTGGCTGTTCAAGGCCCCGCACCACAAGTTCCACCTCGAGGCGTTGGTGCACGCCTATCCCGACATCAGGTTCGTCATGACCCACCGCGACCCGGCCAAGGTCGTCCCCTCGTACACCAGTCTCGTCTCGACGGTCTTCCCACCCGCCGTGGGCGACCGCGACCTCGTCGCGCTCGGCGCCGAGGTCAGCACCCACCTCCGCGAGGGCGTGGAGCAGGCCATCGCCCAGCGGGCCCGTATCGGCGACGACCGCTTCCTCGACGTGCACCACCGCGACCTGGTCTCGGACCCGCAGGGCACGATCCGGCGCGTCTACGACTGGCTCGACCTCGAGCTGGTCCCCCAGGTCGCCACGACCATCTTCGACTGGCAGGCGGCACACGCCATGGGCGCTGGCGGCACCCACCGCTACACCGCCGAGCAGTTCGGGCTCCGCGCCGACCAGATCCGCTCCGACTACGACGTCTACATCCGCCACTTCGACGTGGCGGTGGAGGGCTGACCCATGACCACGCTCCCGACCTGGGACGACCAGATGGAGGCGCTCAAGGGCGTCGCCGACGAGCTCCTCGCCACCTGGCGCCCCGACGGCGCCACCGAGGCCGAGGTGCAGGACATGAACAAGCTCGCCCTGTCGATCCTGGCGTGCGGCTACCTGTGCCACGTCTACACCGACACCCGGCGCCCCACCTTCATGCCGCTGTGGAACTTCGCCTGCAACCAGGGCGGCCCCGACCCCGACTACGTCTACCTCAGCGCCGAGATCGACGGCACCGGCACCTACGAGATCACGGGCCGGCGCGGCACCAACCGGTTCGTCGAGATCACCCAGAGCGCACCGGGGATGATGAAGAGCCTCAGAGGGCTGGAGAAGCAGATGCGCTTCCCGGCCATCACCCACGAGCTCGACGAGCTGGCCATCGCGGAGGACGGGACCTTCCGCGTCGTGCTCAGCGCGGTGCGCCCGGCGGGCCACGACGGCGACTGGTGGGAGCTCAACCCCGGGGCCGGCAAGCTGCTCATGCGCAAGTGCGCGTGCGACTGGAACGACGAGGTCGACGCCCAGGTCGCCATCAACCGCCTCGACGACCCGGGCGAGGACATGGAGCCCGCCGAGGTCGCCCGCCGGTTCTCCGACATGGGCGACTGGATCAAGGGGATGATCACCTTCGACATGGAGCTCGTCCGCTACTACGAGGAGCACCACGGCATCAACGTGCTCACCCGCTCCCAGTGGATCCAGCAGGGTGGCGGCCTGGCCACCAAGCAGGCCTACTACGACGGCATCCACCGCATCGCCGACGACGAGGCGCTCGTCGTCGAGTTCCCCGTCCCCGATCCGTGCCGCTACTGGCAGATCCTCGTCGCCGACGACCGCTTCGCCACCGTCGACTGGGTCAACCGCCAATCCAGCCTCAACGACGTCCAGGCCCACGTCGACGACGACGGCTGGTTCCGCGGCGTCGTGTCCAAGCAGGACCCGGGCGTGCACAACTGGCTCGACAAGGCCGACTGGCCCTGGGGCATCCTCCAGGCCCGCTTCTACCAGGCCGACGACTACCCCGAAGCGACCGTCACCAAGGTCCCCGTCGCCGACGTCCTGCACCACCTGCCTCCGGACACCGCGGTGCTGACCGCCGAGGAGCGGGTGGCCCAACTCCGCCATCGCCGCACAGGAGCGCAACTCCGCCGCATCTGGTGACCGGATCCGTGCGCGGCCGAAGGTTCTTCCCATGTCGGGCCGCGCCGCGCCGCACGGTGTCCCGGGCGAAGTCGTGCGCACCCCGGTGGCCGAGGGGTCGGACGAGGTTCTCGGGCATCCACAGCAACTCGAAGATTGCCCACGTGCAGACGTCCTCCGAGGATCCGACGAGCGAGACCTGCCCCGTCGTCCTTCCGTCGGCCAGCAGTGCCGGGAGGTCGTGCATCCGCTCGGCGAACGAGACGCCGAGGCTCGCCGTGCTCGGGGGCGCGTCGCGCAGGCGGGCGAGTTGGACGTGGTACTCGTCGCGGTACCGGTCGACGAGGTTCAGGTTGAACCACATCAGGGCGTCGAGCTTCTCGATGGGCGAGGAGTCCGATTCGACGACGGCGTTCCAGCCGGTGCGGGCCTTGCCGGTGAACGGCTCGACGATGGACGCGAGGAGCTCGTCCTTGGATCCGACGAGTCGGTACACCCGCGCCTTGCTCACGCCCGCCGCCGCGGCGATGTCGTTGATGGTGGTCGCGTCGTAGCCACGGCGCCCGAACGCCGACCCCGCCACGGCGCGGATCGTCCTCAGCGGGTCGTCCTCGGGTGCCTCGGATCGATCGATCTCCTCGAGCTCGCCGATGGTGCGGCCGGCCGCGCCGTAGGCCGGGGAGCGGACCAGCGTCGCGTTCGACGGGGGATCCGTCGCGAGGCCGTCGAGCAGGATCCGGCACCTGATGGCGGCGATCTCCCGTGCTCGCTCGACGTCGCCGAACTCGCCCAGGCTGACGTGCATGACCACTCGGCACAGCTGGTCGGCGAGCATCTCCAGGTCGAGCCCCGGGCGGAAGGGCATCTCACCTCGGCCGGCCCGCAGCGTGGCGAGCATCGCCGTGTGGAGCAGGAGGGGCGACTGCGTCGCGGCCCGCGCCAGCAGGGCATCGGTGCCCTTGGGTGGCTCGTGCAGCATGATCAGCAGCGCGGCTCGATGACGGGCGGCGCAGCGGGAGATGGCGTCGCTGAGGAGCTCGATCCGCTCGCGGGTCGAGCCCGGCTCCCCCGCGTCGAGCCGGGCGAGCGCGTCATGGGCGACGGCGTCGAGGTCGTCGAGGTGGCGCCTGACCAGCTCGACCAGGATGGCGTCCTTCGAGTCGAAGTGGTGGTAGAGGCTGCCCGCCTGGACCCCCGCCGCCGCTGCGATCTCGGTGATCGAGGAGTTCACGCCAGCCGATGCGAGCAAGGTCGCCGCGCAGTCCAGGATCTGCTCTCGGCGGGTCCCACCAGCCGGTCCGGCATTCACCTGGTGTTCACCCGGCGGCGTCTCCAAGGGTGAGCGGGCCGGGAGACACGAGGACGCGTCCCCCGACCGCCGCGCTGGCGACCAGGGCGAACGCATCACCGATCTGGTCGAGGCTCACCCGTGGCCCGACCACGACCGACGGGTCGATCGACCCGTCGGCGAACGCGTCGATCACGGCGACGAAGTCGCTGGGGCGGTAGGCCACGGAGAACCGGTAGGTGAGCTCGCTCAGCAGGCCACGTATCGGCTCGACCGTGAACGGCTGCTCGCACGCCCCGAGGATCACGATGCGGCCGCGGGGCGCGGCGATCGCCGCGCACGCCTCGATGAGCTCGGGCTTGCCCACGCACTCGATCAGCGCGTGGTAGCCACCGCGCTCGGCGTCGGCGACGGACTCCACGACATCGGTGGCGCCGGTCGACAAGGCGGCGAGGCGGCGGGTCGGATCGGGGTCGACGACGGTGACCCGTTCCGCGCCCAGGGCCTGAGCCCACGCCGTGGTGGTGAGTCCGACGCCGCCGGCGCCGACGACGAGCACGTGGTCGCCGACGCCGATCTCCGCGGCGGACGCGCCGTGGTGGCCGACGGCGAACGGCTCGACGAGCGCGGCGTGGCCGATGGGCAGCTCGCCGGGGAGGGCGAAGGCGTGTCGGGCCGGAACGGTGGCGAGCTCGGCGAAGCCTCCGCCGTCGGGGCCCATGCCGATGAACCGGACCGCTGCGCAGTGCGCCACATCGCCTGATCGACACGAGGCGCACGTCCCACACGACACGACGGGCAGCACCGCGACGTTCGCGCCCGGCGCCCATCCCGCGTCGCGGGCCGCGGTGCCGACGGCGACGACCTCGCCGCCGATCTCATGTCCCATGACGGTTCCCACCGACATGAACGGCCGGGCCTTGATGTCGGATCCGCACACGCCGCACGCGTCGACCCGCACGACGAGGTCGTCGGGACCCGGTGTCGGGTCGGGCAGATCGACGATCTCGAAGCCCTCGGTCTCGGTGGTGATCGCGGCGCGCATGGCGGTGCCTTCCTGGTCGGTCCAATAGGTCCAGTCGGTCAGGTCGATCCTCAGAGGCCTTCGAGCTCGATGCCGAACGCGTCGACGTAGTCGCCGAAGAGCGGCACGAGGTCCTGGGTCGTGAGGTCGTAGCTGTCGAGCGAGTAGGGGCGGGATCCGAAGCGGTTCTGGGGGTTGCGCTCGAGCCACTCGACCATGGAGCGCTCGACGTCGGGGGTGAGCTCGTCGCCGGCCCACTCGTACAGCGCCCGCATCTGGTCGAGCGGGTCGCGCAGCAGGTCGGCGTAGTGGAGGTCGAAGAACCGCTCCGAGCCGATGCGGTCACGCGCTGATCGGGCTCGTTCGACGTGGGCTCCGAGCTGGGTCAGCACGCTCGGCACGATCTGGCCCATGTCGGCCTGGCCACCGGTGGACACCGCTCGCGACAGCTCCTGCATGCTCAGGAACGACCCCGTCACCTTGTACGGGTCGCGGTGCGCCCAGACGATCCGCACATCGGGGAAGGCGGCGATCAGCGCGTCGATGCTGACGGCGTGGGCCGGCATCTTGAGCGACCACGTACCCGGCGCGGTCGACTGGAGCACCTGGAGGACCAGCCGCTCGTAGTCGTATGCGCTGGTCATGTCGGCGGCGAGCAGCCAGTCCGAGTACGCGCGGTCGGGCATGAACGCGTCCCACAGGAACGACTTGAAGTCCTGGTTGTGGACGAAGGTGCACTCGGTGGGTCCGTCGGCCTCTTCCCAGTGGGGGATGGGGAACTGTGCCGCTTCGAGTGCCGCGGCGAACTCGTCCATCTCGGCCTTCTTGGCCACGCACCGGGGATCGGTGCGCAGCGTGGCCCGGGTGGCGGGCGGCACCGTGTCGGACGCCTCCCAGTTCAGGAGGGAACGTCGGTTCGGGTCCTGGTCGAGCAGGTAGCTGGCCACCGTCGTGCCGGTGCGGGGCAGGCCGAGGATCACCAGCGGGCGCTCGATGCGTTCGGATCGCACCCCCGGGTTCGAGGTCGCGTGGTCGACGACCTGGAGCCGGTTGGCCAGCGCATCGACGAACTGGCGGTACAGGTCGTCGCGCCCGTCCGGCGTGATCTCGGGGGCGGTCTCGAGGATGTCGACCAGCACCTCCAGCCCTTCGTTCCACGAGTCGGGGCCGAGGTCGTCGAGACCCGTCTGCTCGGCTGCCCGTCCGACGAGCTCGTCGATCCGCGCCGTCACCACCGCTGTCGTCGTCACTGGACCGAAACTTAGGTCCACGTCTACGATCTGGCAAGGAGCCACGGGGGGAGGACACGTGACGCCGTCACTGGACGAGGTCATCAAGGCGGGCGAAGGGCCACAGGACGCCGTCGACGTCGGTCACGGCATCGCCATGTCGCGGGGCATCGCCAACACCTACCTGGTGACGACCGAGGCCGGGAACGTCCTGATCAACACCGGCCTCGACTTCGAAGCCCCCGAGATCCAGGCCCGCTTCGGTCGGGTCAGCGACCAGCCCATCCGCTCCATCGTCTTCACCCAGGGCCACCCCGACCACGTCGGTGGCTGGTCGCAGTTCGACGGGCCCGGCGTCGAGACGATCGCCCAGGCCAACCACACCGACGTGCGGGAGTACTGGCTCACCCTCCACCCGTTCTACGTCCGGCGCATCACCAAGCTGTGGGGCCTGTTCACCGGCGACATCGACACGTCGTCGCACCCGCCCGAACCGGTGCTCACCCGATCGTTCGTCGACCACGACGCGTTCGAGCTCGGTGGCCGCCGGTTCGAGCTCTACGCGACACCCGGCGGGGAGGCGGCGGACTCGATGGTCGTGTGGCTGCCTGACAGCAAGGTCGTTTTCGTCGGCAACCTCCTCGGCCCGATGTTCGGCCACGTGCCGAACCTCTACACGATCCGCGGCGACAAGATCCGCAGCGCCATGGCCTTCATCCACTCGATCGACCGCGTCATCTACCTCGAACCCGAGACCCTCATCAACGGTCACGACGTCTTCGACGGCGCGGACCAGATCCGAGCGACGCTCACCAAGGTCCGCGACGCCACGATCCACCTCCGCGAGCAGACGATCGCCGGCATGAACGACGGGGTCGACCTGTGGACCCTGATGGGCCAGGTCACCCTCCCGGCCGAGCTCGAGCTCCCGCAGATGCACGGCAAGGTGCCGTGGATCGTGCGTGCCATCTGGGAGGAGCACACGGGCTGGTTCCGCTACGAATCCACGACGGAGCTCTACGACGTGCCGCCGTCGGCCGTGTGGGGCGATCTCGTCGAGCTCGCCGGCGGACCGACGGCGCTGACCGACCGGGCCCGCGCCCACGTCGAGAGCGGGCGCCCGCTCCACGCCCTGCACCTGACCGACATGGTGCTGCGCGACGGGCCGACCGATGTCGGGGCACGCGCCGTCGAGCGCGAGGCGCTCGACCAGCTGCTGGCCACGAGCGGGCGAGAGAACTTCAGCGAGGTGCAGTGGCTCGAGTCCGAGATCGCCGGCACCGAGCGCGGTGCCTGAGCCGAGGTCCTTGCTGTGCCGAGGTCCTTGCTGGGCTCGGCCGCGCCGGACCACCCACACCGAGGAGACCGCATGAAGCCCGAAGACCTCTACCACATCGGCATCGTCGTCGATGACCTGGACGCCACCCTGCGATGGCTCACCGACACGGCCGGCTACCGGTGGTGCGAGGAGTACGCCGGGGACCAGCTCGTCGAGACCCCGACCGGCGAGATCACGATCCCCATGCGCTTCGCCTACTCGATGGATGCCCCTCGCCTCGAGATCCTGCAATCGGTGCCGGGCACGCTGTGGACCCCGTCGAGCTCAGGCATCCACCACCTCGGCTACTGGTCCGACGACGTCGACGCCGACGTCGACACGCTCGTCGCGGCCGGTCACGTCGTGGAGGCGAAGGTGCCCGTGCCCGACGGGACCAGCATGTGGGCCTACTGCCGGGCCGAGGGCGAGGCCCGCATCGAGCTCGTCAGCGCCATGCTGCGCCCGATCATGGAGGAGTGGTTCGAGACCGGCCGCATGCCCGGCGCGGACGACGTCGACCTGCCCGTCGATCTCCCCCGACCGTGATCGGGTCACCCCGGGCCACGACCATCGACCTCGTCGCTCGTCGTGTCGTTGCCGGTCGTGTCGTTGCCGAGTGTGCGGTCGAAGACGTGGGCGATGGCCGCGATGAGCTCGGTCGGCTCCTCGGCGTCCCAGTAGCGGCTGAGCTGCGGGGCCGACATGGCGGCGAGGTCGAGCACCATGTTCAACACCGCGCCGAGGGCGATGGGCTGGAGCGACGGGTCGATGCGCCCCTCGCGTTGGCCCGCCTCGATCCTCGCCTGGAGTGCTTCGGCCAACGGTCGGAACGCCTCGTTGGCCACCTCCTGATGGCGGCTGTCGCCCGCGACGATGGCCATGTGCCGCGCCGTGAGGAGCGAGCGGTGCTCGTCCCAGTAGTCGAAGAACTCCTCGATGAACGGGCGTGATCCCTGCGAGTGGTCTCCGTCCCGGTCCGCGGCGCCGTCGGCCGGTCGGGGGGCGGTCTCGCCCACCTCGGCGCACAGGGCGAGGATGGCGTCGTCGAGGTCGGTGAAGTACTGGTAGAAGGCGGGCGGCGAGAACCCGACGTCGGCGGCCACGTCGGCGAGCCGCAACCCGCGCACGCCGTTCGCCTCGATGGCCGCCCCGACCGCTTCGAGGATCCGCTGCCGGGTGCGGATGCCTCGGGCCCCGAGGACCTGTCCGTCGACCGTCGTCGGCTGGGCGCTCACGGCCGCACCCTATCGGCCGCACCTCGTCGGTCGGCCCGGTTCAGGGCCGCGGCACCCATCGTCGGAGGTGACCCTTGCCACGCCACCTGAACAAAGTTAAGGTGGGTGCCGATCGAACGCGCGGGTTCGGGACGTGCGCCGTCCGGGGAGGCCGGGAAGTGACCGACATCGACACAGGCACCGAGGACTTCTTCACGAGCGGTGCGCTCGTGAAGGACCCCTACCCGTACTACGAAGAGCTCCGCGCCCGGTGCCCCGTGCAGCGCGAGCCGCACCACGATGTGGTCATGGTGACGGGCTACGACGCCGCCCTGGAGGTGTACCGCGACGTCGAGCGCTTCTCGTCGTGCACCGCGGTCACCGGGCCGTTCCCCGGGTTCCCCGTCCCGCTCGATCGCGACGCGGTCGGCGACGACATCGGCGACCTCATCGAGCAGCACCGCGACCAGTTGCCGTACAACGACCAGCTGCCGTCGTTCGATCCGCCCCACCACACCCGCCAACGCGGGTTGCTCATGCGCCTCCTGTCGCCGCGCCGGCTGAAGGAGAACGAAGAGGCCATGTGGCAGCTGGCCGACCGCCAGCTCGACACCTACTTCGCCACCGAGGACCGCGACTTCATCCGGGACTACGCGGGGCCGTTCGCCCTGCTCGTCATCGCCGACCTGCTCGGTGTGCCCGACGAGGAGCGCGTGGAGTTCCAACGCCGCCTGAACGAGACCAAGGGCTTCGGCAGCACGGGCGGCGAATCGCTCCAGCAGTCGCCCCTCGAGTTCCTCTACGAACGGTTCTCGGACTACATCGAGGACCGTCGGCGATCGCCGCGCGACGACGTGCTCACCCAGCTGGCCCAGGCCACGTTCAAGGACGGGTCCGTCCCGCCGGTGATCGATGTCGTTCGTCTGGCGGCGAACCTGTTCGCCGCGGGCCAGGAGACCACGGTCCGCATGCTCGCCGCTGCGGTCCTGATGATGGCCGAGGACCCTGACCTCCAGCAGTCCCTGCGCGAGGACCGCGACCTGATCCCGAACTTCATCGAAGAGGTCCTGCGCTTCGAGAGCCCGGTCGAGGGCGACTTCCGCCTCTCGAAGGTGCCCGTCACGGTGGGCGGCGTCGACCTGCCGGCCGGGACGACGGTGATGCTGCTCAACGGCGCGGCCAACCGTGATCCGGACCACTTCGATGATCCCGCCGAGTTCCGCCCGGCCCGCGACAACGCCCGTGAGCACCTCGCCTTCGGGCACGGCGCCCACTTCTGCCCCGGCGCACCGTTGGCGCGAGCCGAGGGGCGCATCAGCCTGGAGCGGATCCTCGATCGCATGCGCGACATCCGGGTGTCCGACGAGCACCACGGACCGCCCGGTTCCCGGAGGTTCCGCTACCACCCGACCTACATCCTGCGGGGCCTGACGAGGCTGTACCTCGACTTCGAGGTCGCACCTGCCCGAGGCGTCGATGGGTGATCTCGACGACAAGGTCGCCATCGTCACCGGCGGGGCCAACGGGATCGGCCGATCCATCACCGAGCGGTTGGTCGCCGAAGGCGCGCATGTGGTGGTCGCCGACGTCGACGCCGACAACGGCGAGATGGTGGCCGGCGACCTGGGGGAGCGAGCGCAGTTCCGCCGCACCGACGTCACGAGTCGGGACGACGTGCAGCGCCTGGTCGATGCCACCGTGGCGCAGTTCGGTCAGCTCGACGTGATGTGCAACAACGCCGGCGTGTCGGGGAGCCTCCGGCGCTTCCTCGACGACGACCTGCGCGACTTCGAACGGGTTGCGTCGGTCGACCTGTTGGGCGTCATGGTCGGCTGCTCGGTCGCGGCGCGGCACATGCTCGAGCGGGGCGGGTCCATCGTCAACATCGGCTCGGCCGGTGGGGTGAACCCCGGCGTCGGCATGCTGCCGTACCGGGCCGTCAAAGCCGGTGTTGCGCACTTCACGCGATCGCTCGCCGTCGAGGTGGGCGAGCACGGCATCCGCGCCAACTGCATCGCCCCGGCGAACATCGCCACGGGGATCAACGCCGCGTTCGACAAGTCGTCGGTGCTCGCGCTCCAGCCGCTGCCCCACCAGGGCCTACCCGATGACGTCGCCGAGGCGGCGCTCTACCTCGCCAGCGACCGGTCGGCGCACGTCACCGGCACGGTCCTCGTCCTCGACGGCGGCATGGGGCTCGGCACGCCACCCCGCGGTCGTCGTCGCGAGGAGGCCGATGGCCGGCCTGCCCAGCAACCGCCAGCAGACGAACGAAAGGAAGGTGGCCATGACCACCGTTGAAGCCGCACCTGTCTCCCGTGCGGGCGACTGGGTCCACGACGCCCCCGGTCTTCAGCAGA